>JAEWWJ010000004.1 GCA_023396415.1 Bacteroidota bacterium | reverse complement strand
CATTTAAACATGCGCCGCAATGGATACACCCTAATGAAGCCCTTTGTTTTGTTTTCGACAGCAGATGGCTTCTTCCGTTGTCCAACAAAATCACCACCATTTGAGCTGCATTTTTGTCGCCTTGTGGCGGTCCTGAAACAACAGAGTTATAGGCAGTCATCACTTGACCTGTGCCGTGGGTAGCCAACAAAGGCCAAAACAAATCAAGGTCTTCTAAGCTTGGAAGGACTTTTTCAATTCCTGCCACCACAATATGGAGCTTTGGAAAAGCCATGCTCAACAATCCGTTTCCTTCGTTTTCGGTGAGGGCAATGGAACCTGTATCGGCAATCAAAAAATTAGCTCCGGTAATGCCGGCTCCGGCTATACGGTATTCTTCGCGCAACAATTGGCGGGTATAGGCCGTAATGCTTTCAGGACTGCTATTGGCCGGCAAGTCAAACTTTTCTGCGTACAAATCCGCCACATCTTCTTTCGATTTGTGCATGGCCGGAGTAACAATATGATAGGGTTTTTCGCCCGCTTGCTGTACTATAAACTCACCAAGATCAGTTTCAATAACTGTGATTTTCTCTTTTTCTAAGGCGGCGTTCAAGTCAATCTCTTCGGTGGTCATACTTTTCGATTTCACCACTTTGGTCACTTGCTCCTTTTGTAAAAGTTGAATGATCTCATTTACAGCACTTTCAGCATCGGTAGCCCAAATTACTTTTCCACCATTGCGTTGAAAATTGGTTTCAAATTCAACCAAATACTTTCCAAGATCTGCCAAAACTTTGTGCTTGATGCTGTAAGCACGCTGCCGCGACATTTCCAAATGCACCAAACGTTCCTTTCCTTGTGCTGCAGCCACATCGTATTTGCCGATGTTAAAATTGATGATTTTACGGTGTGCTTCGTCAAAGGCCACTTTTTCGCTCATTTTGACAAAATTAGTCTTGCTATCAGCCATTGGAGTCAAGTTTTAAGTTTGCTGAAATTTTTTCGACACGCTGTCCATGACGGCCACCTTCAAAAGGTGTAGTTAAAAACACTTGAACCATTTGCCACGCTGTTTCAAACGGAATAAAACGACCCGGCAACGATAAAATATTGGCATCGTTGTGCCGACGGGTGAGTTCGGTTTGTTCAACATCCCAGCACAAAGCTGCACGCACAAGCGGATATTTGTTGGCTACCATTTGCGCTCCGTTGCCGCTTCCGCACAAAATAATGCCTCTCGAATAGCTTCCTGCATTTACGGCTGAAGCCATGGGATGTATATAATCAGGGTAATCCACACTGTCTTCCGAAAAAGTTCCGAAGTCTTTAACCTCATATCCGGCGGCTTGCAAACGGACGATTAAGAAGCTTTTCATAGCATAGCCACCGTGGTCACTTGCTATAGGTATAATTTGTTGGTTGGGATTCATTGTTCATAAATTTTTACAAAAATATCGAATTTTCTACCGCAACTTAATGTTTGTGCTTGTTTCTGAACACTTTGTTTTTTGAGGCATTATAGGTCATTTATAGGTTAATTATTTATAATCGAACGGTTTACGTAGTTATCAACATAAATATTTTTTTTTTGTTAATAGCCTGTTAATGAAAAATGATAACCTTTGAAAAAATTCGATGGTTTTCAACAAAATGAAAGTTATGAACAAAAACCCTGTTTTTATCATTCTTTGTCAACAACTTTGTCAACAAAAATAAAGCTGAAAACGAAAAATCTTTTCAACAATTTTTAAAAACCTTTCAAAAGTCTAAAAAACTAACAGCTTATCCTTCAAGCCATTTCGGCTTTCAAAATGTGAACAAGCTGTTGATAAGATTTCATAACTCAAAAAAGCAAGTTTTTCGTCAAAAAGTTATACAGCTATCAACAGCCATTAATACTACTAATATAATTTTTTAAAAACATTTTAATATTAAGGGGATTGCTCACCACGGTGCTACGCAGTTCAGCTCTATTTGTGTTAAATTTGTCGGATGAAATTAAACTGTTTCAATTAAAAAAAAATGCCGTGATAGATTTTGTAACTGAAATCAACCGACTTCGAAAGAGCAAAAATGCACTTATTTTGGCCCACTATTACCAAGTGCCGGAAATTCAAGATATAGCTGATTATGTGGGTGATAGCTTGGGATTGGCACAGCAAGCGGCCAAAACAAAGGCTGATATGATTGTTTTTGCAGGGGTTCATTTTATGGCCGAGACCGCAAAAATTTTGAATCCAGGCAAGCTGGTGGTGCTGCCCGATCTGAATGCAGGTTGTTCGTTGGCCGACAGTTGTCCAGCCGAGCCTTTTGCCGCTTTTGTGAAGCAACATCCTGATCATATGGTTATTTCTTACATCAATTGCTCAGCCGAAATCAAAACCATGTCCGATCTCATCTGCACTTCGGGCAATGCCGTGCAATTGGTAAATGCCTTGCCTAAAGACCAAAAAATAATCTTTGCGCCCGACAAAAATTTAGGGGCTTACATCAACAATGTTAGCGGTCGCCAAATGGTTTTATGGGATGGAACTTGCGAAGTGCATGATATTCTTTCGGCCGAAGCAGTCATTCGTATGAAGATAGAAAACCCTGATGCGCTGCTTATTGCACATCCCGAATGTAAAGCACAAGTGTTGGAACTTGCCGATTTTGTTGGTTCAACCACCGCTCTGCTCAACTTTACTGCAAAAAGTGAAGCGCAAAAGTTTATTGTGGCCACCGAAACGGGTATTTTGCATCGGATGCAACAAAGTTCGCCTGAAAAAACATTTTTAATCGTGCCTACCGACGAAACTTGCAGCTGCAATGATTGTCCGTATATGAAGCTCAATACAATGGAAAAACTCTATCTTGCACTCAAAAATGAGCAGCCTGCCATAAATTTACCGGCAGATGTGATAGAAAAAAGTAGAAAACCTATTGAAAAAATGCTTGAAATGTCAGTTCAACTGGGTCTGATCAAATAAAATCATCAACATGAAAACAAACAAACTGTTTGTATTGCTTGCACTATTATCCGTAGGATTACTTTCGGCATGTGCTAGTCGTAAAGCGGTGTATTTTACGCAGTCCATTCGCGAAAACGTTGAAAGTTATGATATTACGGTAGATCAAATTCAGTTTTATAATTCACATAAAATTGTCTTATACCGCAATTTAAGCTACGAAGAAACGAAAGTGGCTTCAGGAAAAATTCGCTTTGAGAATGGTGAATTTATCGAACGCATCATCATTAAAAAAAATACCCCCGGATTGTGCGAAACTTTTAATGACAACATGATTGATGTGGCTTTTGAACAAGGCGAAAACCGACAGCTGAAATTTGTTCGCGATTCGCAAGACAAATACCGTATATCGGCCCTCGAATGGAAAAACAAAGAAGGTAAAATTAACTACGATACCACCTTTTTCTACATTGTCCCGGGAGGCGAACGTGCATTATTGAAAGTGAAACTGGAAGATATTTTCAAATTCAAAACAGAAGAACGTGTTGCTCCGGGTCGCTCAATCAGTGGTTCAAAATAATTTTGGTCCGCTTATGAAAGGCTTATTTTCCATCGTTTTAACTTTATTCTTTATCAGTGCTTGGGGTCAAGAACAGGTAAGAGACACTTTTGCAGCAGAATATTTTTATCCAAATGGGATAAAATCAAGCGAAGGTTTTCTTGTGAATAATAAGCCCGATGGCTATTGGAAAACCTATCACGAATCGGGAAGCCTCAAATCGGAAGGAAACAGAAAAAACTTCCTGCTCGACAGCCTGTGGAAATTTTATGACGAAAATGGTATCCTTACCCTCGAAATCACATATCTGCAAGGCAAAAAAAATGGACCACGTACCACCTTTTTAAGCGATGCTACAGTGGTTGAAAACTTTCTCAACGACCTCAAAACAGGGCTTACCACTACTTATGACCTCAAAAATAGACTGATAAAAAGCGTTCCTTTTTCCAATGGCCTTGAAGAAGGTCTGGCTCTTACTTACGACACTTTAGGAACCATAATTGAGCTAACAACTTACAAAAGAGGATATATTGTTGATCGCGAACGCATCAACCGCCGAGACGCAGACAACAACGCCCAAGGGGTATGGAAATGGTTTTACGACGATGGCACATTGAAACAACAAGGCAATTTTAAAAATGGCCGTAAAAACGGCATTTTTAAAAGCTTCGACCAACAAGGAAACCTCAGTAAAATTGAAAAATTTATTGATGACATCCGTCAGGAAAGTGCCGAAGAAGTGGCCCGTCTTGAGCTGCGGCGCGACTATTATCCCGACGGAAAAGTGAAAATTGAAGCCACATACCGCAAAGGCGTTCCCGAAGGCATCAGGCGTGAGTTTAATCCCCAAGGCGAGGTGGTGCAGTCCTACACCTACGCAAATGGTGTGATGGTAGCCCAAGGAATCATCAGCAACGAAGGCCTCAACCAAGGCAGCTGGAAAACTTTTTATCCCGACGGAAAAATAAAATCCGAAGGCGGTTATGCCAATGGAAATAGGGTAGGGGATTGGATTTTTTACTACCCCAACGGTACTGTTGAACAAAAAGGAACTTACAACAATGCCGGCAAACCCAACGGAAAATGGCAATGGTTTTACAGCTCGGGTCAGCTGCTGCGCGAAGAAAACTACCGCGATGGCCTGCGCGATGGAACGCTCACCGAGTATAGTCCCGAAGGAAATATCATTGCACAAGGCGATTTTATTGACAATGAAGAAGAGGGTTTTTGGATCATCCAAAATGGGTTGCTGCGCGAGGAAGGCACTTTCGTTGAAGGGCTTATGACAGGAAAATGGAAACACTTTTATCCTAATGGTGTGCCGGCTTTCGAGGGCAGTTTTGTAGACGATAATGCCAACGGAAAACACATTTATTTTTATCCCGATGGCTCCAAACGCGAAGAAGGAACTTACCTCATGGGCCGACGCAATGGCAGCTGGAAAAAGTGGAACGACGATGGAACTTTACTCATCGAAATTGAATACATCAACGGAATTGAAAAAGCCTATGATGGCCTCAACATCCCCGACGATGAAATTTTTATTGGCGATTAATGCCCAATCGCTTTGGTTTTTTGGCTGATAAACAGCCATTTTATGTGGAAATACGTATCTTTGTCAGTAATAATTTAACCAAAATGAAACATATGAAAAAATTATTAGCCCTCAGTTTTGTTGCTGCCTTATTTGTTGCTTGCAGCAGCAATCCCAAACCCACCGACGAAACTACCGCCAACACCGAAACAGCCGTTGAAGTTACGGTAGGCAATTTCACCGAAAAAGCACCCGAGCTTGTTGGTCAATTGGTCACCATCAAAGGAACTGCCGATCATATTTGCAAAGGCGACGGAAAGAAACTTTTCCTCATTGACATTGAAACCGAAGGCCGTGTAAAAGTTGTAACCGGAGAAGACATGCCGGCTTTTAACAGCGAATTGGAAGGTTATGACTTTATTGTAACCGGAACCGTTGACGAAACCGTTATTGACGAAGCCTATTTGCAAGAGTGGGAAGAAGAAATAAAAGCCGGCATCGAAGAGTCGAAACACCTTGGTGGAGGCCAGCCTTTAACAGAAGAAGAAAAAGCTGCCGGCGAACATCATGATGAAGATCCCTTCGAACAAATTACCAATTACCGCGCAATGATGGCTAACCAAGGCGTTACCAAACTGTCGTTCTACGCTATCACAGCCGTTTCCTACGAAGTGATAGAAGAGTAAAAAGCATTCAAAAAATTCAGTTAAAACCAGACAATCACCTGTCTGGTTTTTTCAATTAAAACATTCAACAATTGTGAGTTATGGCATTTAAATGGAGAAAATGGAACAGAAGCCTCCACCGCGATTTTGGCTATCTTTTTTTTGCAATGACTGTCATTTATGCAGTTTCGGGCATCGCACTCAACCATCGCCACGAGTGGAATCACAACTATATCATCATTGATAAAGATATTGTTGAAGAGCCTTTTACTTCAAAACCCGACAAAAAACAAGTCGTCGCCCTGATGGAAAAATACGATGTGGGTGATGTGTATCGCAAGCATTACTTCCCCAACGACAATCGTCTGAAGGTTTTCTTGACCGGAGGCATAGCCGAAATGAACCTCAGCACCGGTCGCGGCTATGTTGAAATGACACGAAAACGGCCTTTCTTTCGCGAAACTGGTTATTTGCATTACAACCCCTCAACCTATTGGACTTGGTTCTCTGACATTTTCAGCGGAGCACTGGTGTTGCTCGCGCTCAGCGGCATTATAATCCCACGGGGTTCCGACGGCATCACGGCACGGGGCGCGTGGCTCACCATTCTCGGTATTCTCATTCCTTTGGCTTTCATCATTTATTATCTTTACTAACCATGACAGGACTTTGGATCGCTATCGCTTTCGTAGCTTGGTATTTGACCGCCCTTTATATTTCCGAAAAATATGCCCATCAAAAACCCGGTCGGCAGTGGATTTTTTTTATTTCATTCATTTTGAGCCCTTTGATAGGTTTTTTTACAGTATATTTGTTACGTAAGAAATAAATTTTAGCAAAGCTCAGTTTTTTTACCTGCTCTAATCGAAAAAAAATTAGGATGGAAACATATTTTGCTCCTGCCGAAAGGGCCGATAGATCGGTAATTGAAAACGATTATCATTTGTTCACAGGTTTTAAACAGGTGAATAGTCTCATCAATGCGCTGCCTGTTATTACTGCCATCCTGAACGAACAGCGGCAGATCGTTTATGGCAACAAGCCCCTGCTCGAAGCTATGGGTTTCAAGAAATTTGAAGAGGTAATTGGTATGAGACCGGGCGAATTGATTGATTGTATTCATGCCAAAGAAATGCCTGCCGGCTGCGGAACTTCCGAATCATGCAGGGTTTGTGGTGCTGTAAATGCCATTCAAGACTGCCTTAAAACCAACACCAAATTTGTAAACGAATGTCGCATCACGGTCACGCACAACGATAGCACTGTTTCACTCGATTTCAAAATTACTGCTTCGCCTTTTCGCTATGAAGAACAGCGTTTTGTTGTTCTTTCGTTTGAAGATATCGCCGACGAAAAACGCCGTCTCGTGCTCGAACGCTTGTTTTTTCACGACATCATCAACACCGCCGGAGGCCTTAGAGGTTTTATTCAAGTTTTAGAAACTACCGATGATCCGGCAGAGCAAAAAGAATTTACAAAAATTGCCTCCCGACTCAGCGAAACACTTGTTGAAGAAATCCTTTCGCAACGCCAGCTTTTATCAGCCGAACGGGGTGAGCTGATGACCAATTTTGACAATGTTGAAATTGGAAATTTAATTGACGAGGTCATCCTGCAAATGAAGTTCCATCAGGTGAGTAGAAACAGGGAGATCATCAACGCCACTCCCAATCAAAAAATGACAATGAACACCGATGCCTTGCTGTTGAAACGCGTGCTGGTAAACCTGCTTAAAAATGCGATTGAAGCTTCGGATATAGGTATGAAAGTAACAATTGGCGCGAAAAATGAATCCGAAAACAGTATAGAAATTTGGGTAAAAAATGAAACGCTGATTCCTAAAGATATACAACTTCAGATTTTTCAGCGTTCATTTTCAACCAAAGATCAAGCAAGAGGAATAGGCACTTACAGCATCAAAATGTTTACCGAGCAGTACCTAAAGGGTAAAGTTTCGTTCGTTTCCGACGAAGAAAACATGACGGTTTTCAGCGTTATGCTGCCAAAAAGCTGATTACATTCCCAGCAAATAAGCAAAAATAAGTGGTGCTACGATGGTGGCATCCGACTCGATAATGAATTTTGGTGTGTGGATGTCTAATTTTCCCCAGGTGATTTTTTCGTTGGGCACAGCCCCTGAATAAGAACCATAACTCGTGGTAGAATCTGAAATTTGACAGAAGTACGACCAAAATGGAACATCGGTCCATTCAAGATCTTGGTACATCATCGGAACCACGCAAATAGGAAAATCGCCCGAGATACCTCCACCAATTTGGAAGAATCCTACTCCTTTTCCACCTGAATTGTTTCTGTACCAATCGGTTAGCCAAATCATATAGTCAATACCACTTTTCATGGTGGTTGAGGTGAGCTCCCCCTTGATGCAATAAGAGGCAAAAATATTCCCCATGGTTGAATCTTCCCAACCCGGAACGATGATGGGCAGGTTTTTTTCGGCTGCGGCCAACATCCAAGAGTTTTTTGGATCAATTTCATAGTATTGTTCCAGCACGCCTGAAAGGAGCATCTGGTACATAAATTCGTGTGGGAAATAACGTTCGCCTTTGCTTTCGGCTGCTTTCCAAAGGTCAACAATATGTTTTTGCAAACGACGGAAGGCTTCCTCTTCAGGAATGCAGGTATCAGTAACGCGGTTGTAATGGTTTTCGAGCAGTTCCCATTCATCTTGCGGACTTAAATCGCGGTAATGAGGCACACGTTTGTAGTGGCTGTGGGCCACGAGATTCATCAAATCTTCTTCAAGGTTGGCACCTGTGCAGGAGATGATGTGTACTTTATCCTGACGAATCATCTCGGCCAATGAGATGCCCAATTCGGCGGTACTCATGGCACCTGCCAATGTTATCATCATTTTTCCACCTTCGGTTAAATGGGCTTCATAGCCTTTGGCGGCATCCACCAAAGCCGCGGCATTAAAGTGGCGGTAGTGGTGTTCAATGAATTGTGAAACGGGTCCTTTTTTGTTCATATTTTTGAATTTTTAGAGGTATTGACATTGATTTTTAATCCAACGGAAAAATTTTGTGCTGCTGTAAATACTGCATGGTGAGGGCAATATTTTCAGTCATAGCCAATGGTTTGAAATGCAGTTGGGCATTTTCAGGCTTTTCATACACTTCATCAACACCGGGCAGGTATTGTAGCAATCCTTGTTCAGCTTTTTCGTAAAGCTCGGGTTTGTTGGCACGACAATAGTCGAGGTCGGCATCCATAAAAATAAGATGGAAACGTCCTTTTCCAATAATTTCTTTAAGTTGTTGCCTCAGATGTTCTTCTGAAGAAATGAAAGAACAAATGACGATAATACCTTGATCATTGAGGATGCGGCTGATATGGGCCACTCGACGCATTTGTTCGGCCCTATCGGCAGGCGAATCATCGAGTTCGCATGTTAATCCTGATCTGATAGTGCTTCCGTCAAGCAAAACCACCGTAGCACCACTGTCGAAAAGTTGTCGTTCAAGGTTGTAGGCCAACATATTCTTGCCACTTCCATGCAATCCGGTAATCCAAAGAGTAACTCCTTTTTGATGGTATCTTTTTTCCATTTCCGAAAGGTTGATCAGGCTTTTGCCGCCGTCAATCAAGCGTTTGATTTCTGGATCGGTGATGCGCGACTGCAAATCGGAGGCATTGAGCTTGTCAATGATCATGCCGGCAGCACAAGTGTTGTGCGTGATGGGATCAATAAGAATAAACGCGCCGGTGCTGTGGTTGCGGTGGTATGGATCGAAAAAAAGAGGTTTGTTGGTGGTGATGGCTACTCGGGCTATCTCGTTGAGGGAGAGGGCTTCGCATGAACTGTGTTCTAAAGTGTTCACATCAACCCGATAGCGGAGATGGTCAATCCTTGCGCGGGTAGTGTTGGTGGTATGCTTGATAAAAAACTGCGCATAAGGATCCATTTTTGTTTCGTCCATCCACACCAACATGGCTTCAAACTGGCGTTCGTTGCGGGGCAGATTTTCCGGATGAACGAGCATATCGCCACGCGAAATATCTATTTCATCGGCCAACCTAAGGGTAACGGCTTGAGGCGGAAAGGCATAGTCTGTTTCGCCCTCGCTACCATAAATGGAGGTGATCATACTGGTTTTACGCGAAGGCAGCACCATCACGGTTTGGCCTTTGCGAACAATACCCGAAGCTACTTTGCCTGAAAAACCTCTGAAATCAAGTGTTGGTCGCAACACATTTTGTATCGGAAGACGGAAGTCTTCGAAATTTCGGTCGGAACCCACATGCACTTCTTCGAGGTATTGCAACAAATTTTGTCCGCTATACCAAGGCATAAATTTTGAATCATCCACCACATTGTCGCCATTTAAGGCCGAAAGCGGAATAAAATAGATGTCGGGGATGCTCAGTCGGGTAACAAAATTTTTGTAGTCTTCACAAATTTGGTTGAAAACGGTTTCGCTGTAGTCCACCAAATCCATCTTATTTACTGCAAGCACAATGTGTTGAATACCGAGCAGCGAAACAAGAAAAGTGTGTCGTCGGGTTTGTGTGATCACGCCTTTGCGGGCATCAATAAGGATAATAGCTAAGTTGGCAGTGCTGGCACCCGTAACCATATTGCGAGTGTATTGCTCGTGGCCGGGGGTGTCGGCAATAATAAATTTTCGTTTGTTGGTTGAAAAATAGCGGTAGGCTACATCAATGGTGATGCCTTGTTCGCGCTCGGCTTTGAGGCCATCAAGGAGCAGGGCGTAATCAATATTTTCGCCGGCGTGGCCTATCCGTTTGCTGTCGCGTTCCAAGGCCGAAAGTTGGTCTTCGTAAAGCTTTTTGCTGTCGAAGAGTAGCCGTCCGATAAGGGTTGATTTTCCATCGTCCACCGATCCGGCTGTCAGCAAACGCAACAGGTCTTTTTTTTGATCCTGATCTAAAAACGCTTGTATATCTGTTTGTGAATTCATGTTGCTTTGATAGATGTGTTTGCTTAGAAATATCCTTCCCTTTTCTTTTGTTCCATGCTGCCGTCTTGGTCAAAATCAATCACACGAGTGGTGCGTTCACTTTTGGTTACGGTCATCATTTCTTCTACAATTTCTTCTATGGTGGTGGCATTTGAATCAATGGCTCCGGTGAGTGGATAGCAGCCCAAGGTGCGAAAGCGTACCATGCGCATCTGTGCTTTTTTGGCCATTTCGGGGGGCATTCGGTCGTCGTCCACCATGATGAGATTACCATCAAGCTCAACGATAGGCCGTTCTTTGGCAAAATAAAGGGGTACGATGGGAATTTTTTCGAGACGGATGTATTGCCAGATGTCGAGTTCGGTCCAGTTGCTGATCGGAAAGACACGGATGGATTCGCCCTTGTGGACGCGGGCATTGTAGATGTCCCACAATTCGGGGCGTTGGTTTTTTGGGTCCCATTGGTGAAAGCGGTCGCGGAAGCTGAAAATCCGTTCCTTGGCCCGTGATTTTTCCTCGTCACGCCTCGCTCCGCCAAAAGCTGCATCGAAACGGTGCTTGTCGAGGGCTTGCAAAAGGGCTTGCGTTTTCATCACATCGGTATGCACTTTGCTGCCATGGGTGAAAGGGCCGATACCACTCTTCAAGCCTTCGCGATTGTATTCCACAATCAAATCCCAGCCGTTGGCTTTGGCATAATGATCGCGAAAGGTCACCATTTCTTTGAATTTCCATTGGCTGTCAATGTGCATCAAAGGAAAGGGTACTTTTCCGGGATAAAAAGCCTTTTCGGCAAGGCGCACCATCACCGACGAATCTTTTCCGATCGAGTAGAGCATCACGGGCTTTTCAAACGAAGAAGCAACTTCACGGATGATGTGTATAGCCTCGGCCTCTAACTCACGTAAGTTATTAATAGTTAGTGTATTCATTATTTTAACGAATCAAAAGATCACCATTCATTGTGCAAATTTTACACAAAAAAGCTGTTTTATTTTACTGATTTTGATGCCGGAAAAGCGATAAACGAAGGATTTTGCAGGTCAAGGCTGTTGTAACTGAGTTCCACTTCATGGTTATCGAACTGCACAACACTACCTCCGGCGGCAGAAATAAGGGCATGACCGGCAGCGGTGTCCCATTCTGAAGTAAGGCCGAAACGAGGATATACATCTGCATTGCCTTCGGCTATCATGCACATTTTAAGCGAACTGCCTCGAGAAACAATACGAATGCTATCATGTTCGCGTTTGGTGCTGTTGATAAACTCAGTAGTTTCGGGATTAAGGTGCGAACGGCTGACCACCACAGTAAAATCGGGTGTGCTGAGTTGCAGAGGCAGCTTGATGGCTTTGCGCTTGAGGTGCGCGTAATTGCCATTGCCAATTACAATACCTTTGGCATGTTCCACTTTCCAGGCACCGCTTTCGTCAGCAAAATATAAGGTATCGCTAACAGGTGCATAAATCACACCTACAATAGGTTTATGGTTGTCAATCAATGCGATATTAACACTGAACTCACCGTTGCGGTTGACAAATTCTTTGGTTCCATCCATGGGGTCAACAAGCCAAAAGCGAGTCCAATTTTCGCGGATGTGAAAGGGGGTGAGATGACCTTCTTCGCTGATGTAGGGCATTCCTGTGGTGTCTAAAACGGCCGCTATAATGTCGTTGGCGCGGGTATCGGCAATGGTGAGCGGCGTATTGTCGCTTTTTATATCAATGGTAAAATCAGTGGCATAAACTTCCATAATGGCATCGCCGGCATCAATTGCCGCACGAATAATTTTTTCCAGTAAAGTGGATTCAATCATAAGTTTGTTTTTTAGTGTATTTGTTTGCGAATTTCATGAACGATTTGAACAGAAGCACGGGCATCTTCAAGTCCGAAGCCTGTTCCGTTTAAAATATTTTGGTAACTGACAGTATGCAAATCGGTAAAACCATCACTGAATTCCAGTTCTTTACCTTCGATGGTGAGGCTGCGATAGGTGCGTTTGTTTTGTTGTTTGATTTCATTTGGTAAGGTTTCGGCGTTGATGGATAAAAACCAATCCACATCGGCTTTGCCGAGTTTCAAATGCCCGGCAGCCCGGTCGGTTTCATATTGCGAAACGTTGTTGCTGATGGCCGACCCAAATATCCACGTCAGCATATCGAAAAAATGAACGCCGATATTGGTAGCGATACCTCCTGATTTTTCGGTGTTGCCTTTCCACGAATGATGATACCAGTAGCCGCGAGAGGTGATGTATTCCAACTGGATGTGGTAGCGTTTATTGGGATCGATGTTTTGGCTCACTTCTTTTTTCAATTGCATGATCACCGGGTGGTGCCTCAACTGTAGAATGGTAAAAACCCGCTTTCCGGTTTCGCGTTCAATCTCCGATAAGGCATCTAAGTTCCAGGGGTTGAGCACCAGAGGTTTTTCGCAAATGGCATGGGCTCCGTTGCGCAATGCCATACGGATATGGGCATCATGCAAATAATTGGGCGAGCAAATGCTGACATAATCTACCTTGCCGGTGATGGTGCGTCGAAGCTTGTCTAAATGACGATCGAAACGCTCCGGCTCAGTAAAAAAATGGGCCTCAGGGAAATAATTGTCAATCACCCCAACGCTATCAAAAGGGTCTAAAGCCGCTACCAAATGGTTACCGGTATCTTTAATGGCCTTCATATGGCGCGGAGCAATATAACCTGCAGCACCAATCAAAGCAAAATTTGAAGGTTTCTCGATCATGAATTGTCAAATGTTACAAAAAATGAATTCACATCATGTTGTTAATCAATAGCTCAGTGCCATTAAATCCTTTAGACCTCATGGCTGAATGATGGGCAAAGCTACAAAAACGAGATGAATAAAGCCATTTGATTTGTAATTAACTACAAAACAGCACTTTATCTTTTAAACTTGATGCTTGAGATTGTAGGTATAATCTTTTTTTGTAGGCTGGTATTCGCTATCACTGAAAAGGGGCGAAGCGATGATAAATAGATGGTTCCGAAGCTGATTTTGGTTGTGATTTACCCATTCTACCAAGCCTATTTAACGATTATCATGCGCCACCAAGGCAATGATTTTTTGACTTTTGATCAAACAAAGATGAAAAGAAAAACTGCAAATGTAACCTTCAATTTAGGTTTCAGGATGTGGCCAAAAACTGTAAATGGGCCAAAAGTTTGTTGGCCAAAGCAGTGGTAGAAAAAACTATTGCAATACCAACTTGCTGCTGGCCGATTGGTAACCATCGCCTTCGATCCTATAAAAATAAGTTCCGCGAGGGAAAGAAGCCACTTGGAGGTTGATTTGTCCGTTTTGATTGGTTAAAGTCCATCTGCCGAGGGTGTTGCCATGAATATCGTGCAGCAGCAATGTGGCATTTTTACAATCGTCAGGCAAGTGGTAGGGAAGGCTTACTTGCTCACGCGCAGGATTTGGGACGGGATTTCCAAGGACAGATTTGTCAGCAATGAAATGATTTTTTTCAAGGGCAACAAAAGTTCCGGGCAATTGAAATACCGCTGTTTCTATAGGAGATGGATAAATAGAATAATCGTAACTGTAGGTGATCAACTTTACCGATCCGTTTGCCAGCACATCAATATACATATATTGGCAGCCCGGGATTTCGCGCAAAAGCGTTCCGTTTTCCTTAATAATTTTGGCGTTGTAGGTATAATATTGACCTGTTTCGTTGTACGAATAGTAAATGTAAGCGATGCAAAGACTGTTGTCGGTAGTAAAAAGGTTTTCCGAAAGAAATTTTAAGTCGTACAAATAATTGTTGGCCGGAACACTGAGGTTGATGGTTTTCCAAAGGTTATGGTTGTCGTGATACACCCTACATTGGTTGAGACCGACATCCATCACAAAAAATTTATCGCCCGACACTGCGAGATGGCTGTAGATGCCGGAGTGGGAATATGTTTTTTCCAATTGGATTTGCGATTGCACCGAATGGCTTCCCAGTAATGTCGCCACAAAAAAAAGAATAAAAATAAATTGCTTTGTACGCATAGTTCGTTTTGTTAAGTGGCCGCAAATGTAGCGATTCGACGGAAGCTGCGGCGGTATAAGATTTTGGTTTTTTAGTACAAGATTTTCATGTTTATAGAAAATGAAACAAACGACAGGGCTTCTTAATGAGTTTTAAAAATTTCCGGATGTAAATTTTATATAATTATAAATCAACCCGTTGAGAAAATAATTTCCTATAAATGATAACAAATATTTGACCAAATTCAACCCTGCCAACTATCAACATAGCCAATTGTTGAGGGTCAAGCAGCAAAAGTTCTCAATGTAGCAAGGGAGATTTAGTTTTAACTTGCAGCCAATAATCCAATGCAAAAACAGTGTGGTGCGGTGGAAAGTGCGAGCTAAGCGAAGGAACGAATTGGATTAACACCCCACAATGCCTGTTCTTATTGTTTTGATTTTTATGTTGTAAATTGAGGTTCACCAGAATGGAAAATAAGCGTCATCCGTTGCCCGATATTTTAAAAGGAGTTGCCGTTGTGCTGATGATCCAGGTTCATTTGACAGAGCTTTTTGCTGTCGAAACTTGGTTTCGTGGCCTGGGTGGGAGCATCAGTCTTTTTCTGGGAGGACCACCGGCAGCACCTGTTTTTATGGCTTTGATGGGTTTTTATGCGGGTTTTATTGGAAAAAGCTCACGTTTGTTGTTTGTGCGCGGAGCGAAACTGTTGCTTGCAGGCCTGCTCCTCAACCTGGGAATGAATTTCCATTTGCTGCTTAAAATTTCTCAAGAAGCGCTTTTGCTCGACCCTAAACCCTACATTTTTGGTGTTGACATCCTCATTCTTGCTGGTCTGAGTTTATGGATCTTAGCTGTTTTTCAAAAACTATTTGTTCATCACCAATGGCTTTGGCTTGTTTTGATGCTTATTTTAGGGTTTTCTAATCCTTTTTTACCTGTTTATAACGGTGATTTTATTCCTTTAAAGTACATTCAATCTGCATTATACGGTTTTTCTTCTTGGTCTTATTTTCCTTTGTTCCCTTGGGGAGCTTATGTGGTGGCAGGGTATTATTCCTTTGGCTTGCTGAAAAAGTACGAACAATTTTTACTCACCGAACGCAACAAACTGTGGGCGTTTCTTGCATTATCGCTGGTGCTTCTGCTAAGTTTCAACTTTGGCTTTCAATATGTGGTGCTGTTGTCGGCTTATTACCATCACAGTGGCTTGTCATTTTTGTGGAACCTTGCTTTTGTGCTGTGGTGGATTTTGCTGTTCGATTTTATCGTGAGCGGAAGCAAAGACAATAAACTGCAAAAAACAGCAGCTTGGATGGGAAGAAACGTTACCGCAATGTATGTGTTTCAATGGCTGATCATTGGTAATTTGGCCACTAACTTGTTTAAAACCCAATATCCGTTGCAGCTTTTAGTTTGGTTCATCGTTGTGCTGTTTGGTGCATCTGCCCTCACTTTTTTGCGGCTTCAAGGCCTAACACAGATTAAAAAAAGAGGTGAAACATTGAAATAATATTGTTTAGCCGGCTGCAAACGCCGCCGAAGCTACACTTATTTTTATGCCATCGGCTTTTTCTAAAGCGTGAACACAAGCCTCGATGGTGCTACCTGTGGTGATCACATCATCAATAAGTAAAATGTGTTTACCGGCAAATTGAGTAGGTTGATGCAAAACGAATATATCTTTCACATTTTTCCAGCGGGCCTCTCTCGATTTTTTTGTTTGCGTAGAAGTAGCCACCGCCCGTACCAAATTATCGGTGCTCACAGTCACCTTCAGCAGCTCGTTCATGCCTTGGGCAAGCACTTCGCTTTGATTGTATCCGCGCAACTTGATTTTTTTTGGATGCAGCGGAACGGGAACGATAAAATCAATACCTGCATACAAAGGTGCTTTTGCAATTTCTACAGCCATCTCGCGGCCAAGAAACAAACCCGCATCGCGGTTGCTTTTGTATTTCAGCTCATGAATCAAATGTTGCACCCGTCCTTGTTTGGCAAAGAAATAGCAAGCACTCACGGCATGAAGATGTGTCCTGCCCCAAAACATTCGCGCCACCGGATTGTCTGCCAGTGTTTCGTAACCCGTTTTGGGCAACAAAAAATGACAGCTTAAACACACCGTTTTTTCGTCGGTGTTGAGCAAAGTGCCACAGGACGGACAAACTTCGGGATAGAAAAGCGAAAGCAAATTTTGAAAAATGTTTCTCATGGCCGGTGGCTAAGCTGTAGTACAAATGTAAGCATACCAACACAAAAAAAGAGTTGTCAACAGCAGACAACTCTTTTTTCTTTTATTGATTGACTTTTATGACTGCCTTATATCACTGCGGGTTCGTAAACAGCCAAGTTAAACAAAACTATTTCATTGATTTCATGAAGCTTGCCATCGGTTCCGGTGTATTGTCGGCAGGTGTTTTTGCCAACCAAGCTCATTTTTTTCCCTTTTTTAACTTGTTGCTGAACCATGGCGGCACACTTGCCCCAAGCCACAACCTTATGCCAGCGGGTTACCCAAACCTTTTCGCCTGTTTCGCTGAGGGTTTCTTCATTGGAAGCGAAGGAGAAGCGCGCCACCATTTTGTTGTTTTCAAATTGTCGCACGATGGGCATATTGCCCGGGCGGCCTACTAATTTTACGGTGTTATCTGAATTTTTCATGGCTTATTGATGGATTAAATTTGTCTTGATTTTTTTGTGGCGAGCGGAAGATTTTTCATTCCTTTTTTGTTGAGTGTTTCAAAATCTTCCGCTTGCATAAAGTGTTTGTTATGACATCATGGCGATTTCGTTTACCACTACTTCTACGGTCTGGCGTTTGTTGCCGTCTTTGTCCTCCCAATTGTTGGTAACGAGTTTACCGTTCAGGATCATGCGTTTTCCTTTTTTAACTTCTTTCTCAATAATTTCGGCAGTTTTACCCCAAGCGAGTATGCGATGCCATTGGGTTTCTTCTACGCGCTCACCTTTTTGATTGGTGTAGTACTCATTGGTGGCAAGTGTAAATCGGGCCATTTTGTTTTCGTTAGCGAGTGTTTTTACTTCAGGATCGCTGCCTGCGTTTCCGATCAGTTGTACGGAGTTTCTCATTGTTGTCATGGTTTCAAGTTTTAAGTTTGACAATTGAACGATTGATGAAGCAAAAGTATATCGGCCCTTAAACCTAAGTCGTATGATTAACAGTTAGATACGTATGTAAGTGGTGTTAAACGTTTAAAAACGAATAAGTGTTTATGTATCAAATACTTATTAATTGAATCAAAAGCTTCATTTGGCGATTTATTTATTGATTATTATTTTTTGACAAGGGCTTTCTTCTCAAAAAATCAACGGTTTTTATACACTTTGAAACCTTTTTTGTTTTTGTTTTTCTTCCATACAAGGCCCTATCCTGTCAGCTTCCAAAAGCAGCATCTTCTTGTCAGCAGTCATTTTTCGACGTTTTAAAAGCTGTATTTTTGTCCGACAACAGACAATATTTTGGATACTCCACCACTTCTTCAGGTCAACAATCTCAACATCAGTTTTCGGCGCGAAAATGAATGGTTACCGGCTGTGGAAGAGGTTAGCTTTGAGCTTCATAAAGGCGAAACCCTTGGTATTGTTGGCGAATCGGGTTCGGGCAAGTCGGTGAGTTCATTGGCCTTGATGCGGCTTTTGCCCTCCAGAGGTTCGATGGTTAGGGTGGATGGAATTCTTTTACACGGTGAAGCAGTCCACCGCTGGGATGAAACCCAACTGCGCCAAGCACGTGGAAGCCGCATGGCGATGATCTTTCAGGAACCCATGACTTCGTTAAATCCGGTGATGCGCTGTGGGATTCAGGTGGCGGAAAGCATTCGAATCCATCAGAAAATTTCGAAAAAGGAGGCCAAAGAGAAAGTTTTGGAACTCTTCCGAAGGGTAAAATTACCACGTCCGCAGCAGCAATACCAAGCTTATCCGCATCAGCTTTCGGGCGGACAAAAACAACGGGTGATGATTGCCATGGCCATTGCCAACAATCCTGAATTGCTGATTGCCGACGAGCCAACTACGGCTTTAGATGTAACAGTTCAAAAAGATATATTGCTATTGCTAAAGGAGTTACAACAGCAAACGCAAATGGGCATGATTTTTATCAGTCACGACCTTGCGGTGATTGCCGACATTGCCGACCAAGTTGCCGTGATGCACAAAGGCCGCATTGTTGAGGCCGGAAAGGTGGATCAAGTGCTGAAACATCCCCAACATCCTTACACCCAAGGTCTGCTGGCTTGTCGTCCGCCTTTGCAACAACGCTTGAAGCGTTTACCTATAGTGAAGGAGTTTCTTGATCACCAATGGCCCGAAGGTATCAATCAAATGCTGGCAGAATTGGCCGTTCCAGAAGGTGAAAGGGCAAGCAATCATAAAAAACTCTATGCGCAACCACCTTTGCTTCAAGTGGATGATTTGAGAACCTATTTCCCGGTCAACACAGGTCTTTTCGATAAAAAACATGAACCAATAAAAGCCGTTGATGGCATCAGCTTCGAGGTTTTTCCCGGTGAAACTTTAGGCTTGGTGGGCGAATCGGGTTGCGGAAAAACAACTCTGGGAAGAACTATCTTAAGGTTGATAGAACCTACAGCCGGAAGGGTACGTTATCAAGATGTTGATATAAATACATTGAACCAAAAGGAATTGCGAGAGTTTCGCAAAAAAATACAAATTGTTTTTCAAGATCCTTATTCTTCGCTTAACCCGCGTATCGCCATTGGTGATGCCATTTTAGAACCAATGAAAGTACACGGCTTGCATCAAAATAACAGTCTGCGACGGCAAAAGGTGATTGAGCTTCTCGAAGAAGTTGGCCTGGAAGCCGGACATTATCGGCGTTATCCGCATGAGTTTTCGGGCGGACAACGGCAAAGGGTGTGCATTGCCCGTGCGCTTGCTGTGAATCCGGAATTGGTCATTTGCGATGAACCCGTTTCGGCTCTCGATGTATCGGTTCAGGCTCAGGTGCTTAACTTGCTCAACCGGCTCAAAAAAGAATATGGATTCACCTATATTTTTATTTCACACGATTTGAATGTGGTGCGCTATATGTCGGATCGCGTTTTGGTGATGAACAATGGCAAAATGGAAGAGATAGCCGAAGCCGACATGCTCTATGCTCAACCCAAAACCGATTATACCAAAAAACTGATTGCCGCCATACCGGGGATAGGATAGAACCAAAAAACGCTATCGGCTCAGGCACCATCATTTTATCTATGGATCGGTGGGTTGTCTCTTGTCCGTATCTTTTCAAAGATACGAAACCAATCGCGAAAAAATGCCTGGTTTTAAAAACACTGAATCAACTACCTTTGCAACATAAAACATTACAAATGAATACAATCAATTTTCGCGATAAAAAGCTGGCCTATTCCATTGAAGGTAAAGGACCGGTAGTGGTTTTTTTACATGGATTCCCTATGGATAGCAGGGTTTGGGAAGGTTTTACTGAAGTTTTTATTCAAAATTTCACAGCCATTACCATTGACTTGCCGGGTTTCGGAAAGTCCGAAGTTATTTCAAAACAACATCATATGTCGTTGATGGCTGAAGCTGTGGAGGCCGTTTTGTTGCATGAACAGATTGAAAAAGCTACCATCGTAGGCCATTCTATGGGCGGATATGTATCCGTGGCATTTGCCAAAGCTTATCCTGAAAAAACAAACGGACTTGTGCTTTTTCATTCCCATGCTTCTGCCGATGATGAAGCTGCCAAACAAAACCGAAACCTCGCCATTGCAAAGGTGGAAAACAATACTGAAAATTTTGTCGGCAGTTTCGTTGCGAGTCTTTTCGACGAAACTTTTGCTGAAACGCAACCACATCAGGTTGAACGATTTAAAACCATTTCATTGAGTCAGCACCCACAAGCTGTTACCGCTGCTTTGGCGGGTATGCGCGACCGCCAAAGTCATCTTCAAACACTGTCCGAGCTTAAAAATCCGGTGCTGTTTATCCTAGGAAAAAACGATAGCCGAATGCCCTTTGCCCGCCTCATGGCGCAGTTGGCTTTGCCACAACAGGCGGAGCTGCTTTTGCTTTCAAGTGTAGCTCATATGGGCTTTGTTGAAGCCAAGGAAACCACCTCAAAAGCGGTCCTGCATTTTATGTTGCGATGCATCTGATGGGTGCGATTTGAAATCTTCAAATCTTTTTAATGTCTGCCTTTTTCACTTTTCGCACGCTCCATAATGATTTGAGCCACCCGTTTCTTTCCGTCCATTTGAACAATAAGCGGAGAACTGAAACGCACTTGCTTGAAAAATTTTGTTTGTCGAACCAAGTGCTGTTTTTCGAGCAGTTGATAGTTGATGAAGCTTTGTGCAGATGAGGATTGAACAGTGCAATACCCTACGTTCATAGCCACAAGGTGATGAAAAAAATGTGATCCTGTTGAAGCATCCAAAGGGAAATTATCGCGCTCGGTTTCTACAATTACTTGAGCTTGATTGATTTGCGACCAGTTTACCGGAATACCAATGGAGCTGTCGCGGCTACCCCAACGTCCAGGGCCAATCAAAATGTAAGGGCACTGTTGGTCAACCATCATGCGGTTCAGTTGCTCAATTTCGTAGGCCATTGCTTCGGTAAAACGCTTGTCAAAAGCTTCCTGATCAATAAAAATCACATCTTTTATGCCATGAAGAAAACCGTTTCCCATGCTTTTGTCTGCAAACAAAAGCAGTTCATCGGTGGATATTTCTTTGCGGTTTACCACAACTTCTTGCGCATTATTTACCATTGTTTTAACCTGTAAAAGGTACAAGGTGCAGCATCCCCGGGCGTCCCTGTCAAGGTTGAGCGCCCATTCCATTTCAACGGCTGTTCCCAAATCCAATTTCAGTGCATCAAGCACGATTTTAAGCGTTTGGGCTAAAGGTGTGAAGTTGTATTTGAGGATGTCGGCAAAATTTACCAAACGCATTCCCGGTTTACCCAACCCGGGATAGATGGTTTTGTTTTCGGAATTATAAACCGAACCGCAATGTCGCAGCGACCCATGCTTTTCGGCAGTAGCCAAGTCAAGGGAAACCAAGGCTGCCTTTTCTCTATCACCAAGAAGGGGATGGGTGCAAGCCAAATTCACTGCAAAGAAATTTTGTTGGGAATTTTTTATTTGGTCTGCCAGAGCACAGCATTGCAAAGCGGGATGAACCGGCGAAAAGCGATAGGCTTTGTGGCCTTCAGCCACATAACTTCCCAAACCTAAAGCTGCCGTGGCAACACCATCTTCGGGCTGCATGGCTCCGAAGGGGTAATAATTGTAAGACTGGGCAACGCCACTAACATGCGGATAAAAGTTGTCATCAAACTGCCGACCTACCAGCTCCTGAAGGATGATGGCCATTTTTTCTTGCTCAACATTTTGTTTTATCGCGGTGAAATAGCCACGGGCACGTTCAGAAAAAACAGATGCGTAAACCATTTTGATGGCATCGGTGAGTTGTTGCAAACGTTGCTCAGGTTCGCTGGCACTGTTGGGCAAAATATAACTCTCAAAAATGCCCGAAAACGGAAATTCCAAGCTATCCTCTAAAACTCCTGAAGAACGTACCACCAATGGCTTATGTAGGTTTAGGATTAAAGTTTTTAATCTTTGGAGCAGGGCAGGGGAGAGCCTCGCCTGCAGGAAAATGGCTTTCAACCTATTATCATCGTTTTCGTTCAAAACAACCTCGTGTAATTTGTTTTGCTCCATGAAAACCGTAAATACATCGGCACCAACGAAGTAGGTTTTTGGAATTTTGACGTTGATGTTCGATAACTGCTTTCTAAAGTCAACATTTTGAACAAGCGAGTGTAGCACCATCAAGCCACGTCCTTTGCCACCTATAGCACCCGACATTAAATGTTCCGGTTGATTTTCGATTTCGTGTTCAGCGGCCATAGTGTAATTATTCACTAACAAAAGTACGATTTCTTCAAAGCCGCCAACGATGGGGCATCTTCGGAAACAAGACCCATTTTTGAACTTTGCTCTTCATATTAATTGGGGCGTAAAGCAATGAATCTCCAAACGAAGAGCCCCATCCTCATCCAAAGGCTGTTTTTTGTATTTTCGTTGCATCAAAAATATTGTCATGCAGCGCGCTTTCATTTTGTGTTTTCTCTTGATCAGTGAAGTTCTTTACCCTCAAAAACCTTTGCCTTTGTTGCATTTGGGAGTTGGAACATCGGTGCCTGTGTTGGCATATGCAGCACCAAGCCTCGAAAAGGGTTGCTTTACAACCACAGGTTTTGCTGCCAACGTAGCTGTAAGCACCACGCTTGTTGGTTCTTGGGGTTTGATGGCGACTGGAGGTTTCTATCTTCATCCGGTGGATGTAGGTTATCTGGGCTACGAAAAAGTTCAATCTGATCCTTTTCTTATGGATGTTACCATTCGTAGTGAGCCATACCGCTTGATGAGTTTGATGGCCGGGCCAATGTACAGAAAGCATGTGGGTAATGGGTTGAACCTTCAATTGGCAGCCATGATGGGGCTTTTTAGTAGCCGAACGCCACACCAGATCTATAAGCCACAGTATTTTTTGGTCGGCCCCGAGTTTTTTGAAATCACCAGCTCACTCGACAGAAGTTTCGCCTGGGGAGCTTTTGCATCCATGAGTTATGCCATTACACCTTGCTATTTCATTGCTTTAGAAACATCATTTCTGCAATCGAACGCCGCTTTTCAGTTTTACACCGGAAGCGGTAATCTTCGCACCGACCATCGTACCTTGAGCATGTTGAACATTGCCCTGGCTTTGCAGCTCAAACTCCCGTGGTGGAGGGCTAAAGCCACACAATAATCTATCTATTTTTAAGTTATAACTTAGGATCATTATCAGGCTCAAAATGAATGAAATAAAACTTTTTAAGCAGCTTACCTTAACAGAGTAACTTAAAAAAACACCCTCAAAGTATAGCCCGATCAACACCAAGAAACCCAACAACAGCAAACTCAAGTCGTTCAATATGAGATCAAACCGTTACTTTTTATTCTTTACTTTTGTTTTTAGCTTTAGTACCCAACTTTTCTCGCAAGGCATAGCCATTGGCGAGTGGCGCAGTCACCTTCCTTATCAGCGGGTGATTGATGTGGAATTGGCCGGCCAAAAGGTATATGCAGCCACGCCCTACGATTTGTTCGTGTATGACAAAACGGATAACAGCCTCAGTCTTCTCAACAAAGTGAATGGCTTGAGCGACATCGGGATAAAAAAAATTAGCTATAGCGCATCAGAAAAAACCCTCCTCATCGCTTATTCCAACACCAATATTGATTTGGTAAATTCCGATGGCATTACCAACCTCAGCGACATTAAAAACAAAGAGTTGGTAGGCAACAAAACCATTAACAACATCCTTTTTTTGGGCAAATACGCTTACCTCTCGTGTGGGTTTGGCATCGTGGTCATTGACATCCAGCGCCAAGAGGTTTACGACACCTATCTCATTGGTCCAGAAGGCGGTTACATCAATGTCAACGATTTGGCAATGCTCAACAACACCCTCTACGCGGCAACCGAGGCAGGAGTGTATTATGCTCCGCTCGACAGTCCCAACTTGGCCGATTTTAACCAATGGACAAAAGACAGCCGCTTGAGGCATCCCAACTTCAACTACAACCTTATTGAGGCTTTCAACGATAAGCTTTACCTCAATTACACACGCAATGCCTACAATACCGATACCATGTTTGTGTTCAATGGCAGCAATTGGGATTATTTCGACAAAATAAACACCTCGCTTCACAGGCAGTTGCGTGCCAACAACAATCATTTTGTTATAGTAAACCATTTCGATTTTTATGTTTACAACGATAAAATGGAACTCATTTCTATCATTTACCAGCCCGAGGCCACCTCCATTGAACCTTTGGCAGGAGTGTATGAAAACGATGAAGCCATTTGGATTGGCGACAGAAAACGCGGCTTGTTGCGGGTGTACAATAGTGGTTTTAGCGCAGAACAGTTTTTACCCAACGGACCGGGAACCACCAATGTGTATGAACTAAAAGCCGCCGATGGCAATGTGTGGGTGGCTTCGGGTGGCCGCCGAAACGATTGGGGTAAACGCTACATGATAGATGGTGTTTTTTCATTCGATGGCAGCAATTGGAAAACACACAACTCGTCGAACACCCCCGGCTTCGATACCATCAGCGACTTTGTGAGCGTAGCCGTTGATCCGCTTAACCCCCAAAAAGCCTACATCGGAACATGGCAAGACGGCGTGTTGGAATTTACAGATTATCAGCTCACTAACATCTATTCTGTAACCAACAGCAGCTTACGTCCCTGGCTTGCCGATCCTAGTTTGGTCAATATCTCCGGCCTCTCTTTCGATAGCTTCAACAACCTTTGGGTGGCCAACACCGGAACCACCAATTTGCTCTCGGTAAAAAAAACCGACGGCTCTTGGAAGTCATTCTATCTGGGTTCCGAAGCCAGCGGATCGGATATTGGCAACATGATAGTGGATAAAAACAATTACAAATGGGTGCTGCGTCGTTCCAACGGACCGGTAATGGTTTTCAACGACAACAATACCTTAGATAACACCGGCGATGATAGACTTAAAATTTTGACCAACAGCCCAAACTCAGGAAACATTCCCGGAAATGCTGTTTATTCGCTGGCCGTTGATCAAGATGGAGCTGTTTGGATTGGCACCGACAAAGGGCCGGCCATCGTTTATAATCCCGAGCGTATTTTTGAGCAAGGTGCCAACTATGATGTTCAACAAATTTTAGTGCCACGCAACGATGGAACCGGTCAAGCCGACTTCTTGCTCGGAAGCGAAAAAATTCTGGCCATAGCTGTTGATGGTGCCAATAAAAAATGGTTTGGAACCGAAAATGGTGCCTTCCTCATGTCGAGCGATGGGCTTGAACAAATTTTTTATTTCAACACCGACAACAGTCCTCTTTTATCTAACACCGTGAACAGTATTGCCATCACTGCCGATGGCGAAGTGTTTTTTGGCACGCCAAATGGCATCATTTCATTCAAAGGAAACGCTACCCCACCCAACATAGTGAACACCGATGTGTTTGCCTATCCCAATCCGGTTCGGCCTGAATATAGCGGCCCTATTGCCATTAAAGGAGTGGTGAGAAACGCCATTGTAAAAATTACCGACCTCAGTGGAAACCTTGTTTTTCAAACACGCTCCGAAGGTGGTCAAGCCATCTGGGACGGGCGTATCCTCAACGGAAACCATGTTCATCCGGGCATTTATTTGGTGTTTATCAGTGACGATGAGGGCGTGGAAACTTTGGCAACCAAAGTGATGGTGATGCGCAAGCAATGAGCGAAAACAGCAGCAGGGGAATCGTTTTGCAGCACCTCAAGTATGGCGATAGCAGCTTGATTGTAAAGGTTTTTACCGAAAACCATGGCCTACTCTCTTTTATTATTAAAGGAGCTTATACCAAACACTCACGTTTTAAACCGGCTTTTTTTCAGCCGCTTACCCTCATCGAGTTTATAGCCCGAATTAAACCCGGTAGAGATTTGCATTTTATGACCGAAATTGCTGTTGAAACAAGCTACCAAACACTGCATTCCGGACTGCAAAAAAATGCCCTCGTGATCTTTCTTAGCGAGTTGCTCAGCAAAACGATCAACGAAATGAATCCCAATCGCCCTTTGTTTGGTTTTGTTCATCAGTCGTTGCAATGGCTCGATCTGCAACAGCTGAATTATGCCAATTTTCACCTCTTCTTCATGATAGAATTGAGTCGGTATTTAGGATTCTATCCCAAAAGCGATAATTATAAAAAAGGTCAAGTATTTGATCTGATGGATGGTATGTTTAAAAACCCTGTTCCGGCTCCGGTTCATTCTATCAACGCGGAGCTAAGTGTTTTTTTTGATCAACTTTGCCATATCAGCCTCGAGCAGTTGCAAAGCCTGCATCCGGGTAGGGAAGCAAGAAGGCAACTGCTCGAAAACTTGATTGTGTATTACCGACTGCATTTGCCCGGTTTCAAAGGAATGCAATCGCATGAAGTGTTGGCCGTTGTTTTAGGATAAAACAGCACGGTAAAAAACATTAAAAACTACTCTTTCTTCTGGATTTGGCAATTCAACATCAATTCATGTGAAAACCTTTGCTGCCCAATTCAGCATGTTTGAAACGGATGTATCCTTCGTTGTCGAGGGGGTAATCCCAACACCCTAAGCTGTGATAAGGCTGTCCGCCAAAGCCACTTTTAAACTTATAAAGGCCGCTCATAGGGTGGGCTGCGTTGGCGTTGGGCGCAATGCCGAACATATCATACTCGGTGCAACCTTTGGATTTGGCAATTTTTATGGCTTCCCATTGCAGGGAGTATGTGGCCATTAAATTTCGGTTCAAATCGGAAGAAGCGCCATACAAATACGAGCCACGATGGCCCGAAATAATGAGAAACATGGCTGCAAGAGGAATACCATCCGATTCGGCAATCAACAAATGTACCTCGGCAGGCGAAGTGGTGTTTTCGGCACGGGCCGACAGTATCGCCTCAAAATATTTGATGTCATTGAGGTAGATGTTGTTACGCATAGCGGTTTCCCTGTATAACGCATACCAAGTTTCCATCCGCTCGATGCCGCCCGAACGTATTGTAACGCCTTTGCGTTGCGAAAGACTGATATTGTAGCGGGTTTTGGGCTTCATGCGATCCAAAATTTCCTGCTCAGCAGGTTGCAGATTTAGAAAAATGGTGTTAGAAGGCAAAATATTGAATTGCGATTTTTTAAAGTTCCAATTCACAGTATTGATGTTGAAGCGGAGTTCTTGAAAACCCACTTCAGGTTCGCCTAACCAATTGCCATTGAAGTCGAAGGCATCGCTGTTTTTGGCCCAGTAGGATTCCCAATGCAAATCATAGCGAATCAGGATACAATTTTTGGGTAAAAAGGAGCGCAAACTTTCCGAAAGCTCTTCGAGAAATGCCCCCTGATCTTCTTCATTGGGTTCGATTTCAGGACCATATGGCACGTAAGCAATACAATTGTTATGGCCCACTTGCTGAAGGATAATGAGCAAGTCGGAATGTACATTTCCAACAGTTGTGCCTTGGTGAATAAGGGTTTGCACGCTAGTTTTAAAATCAACGGCAACCGTAGATGCTCCCAATTTGTTTTTCACTGCCGACCAAAATGCGGTTTGCTGAACGATGGGTGTTTGGTTTAAGGCCTCAATTTCTTTGATAAAAACATCTTTAATCATGTCATCGGTTTTTTATGAAAGCCACGTCACAAATCGTATTCACCAGAGGCCTCGGGTTGATAAACTATTTCGTCAATTCGGATTTTTGTCAATCCTCCCGGTACAATCCACTCAATCTCGTCACCCACTTTGTACCCTATCAATGCTGTGGCGATGGGCGAAAAAATGGAGATTTTGTTTTCTCTTACGCTGGCCTGATGGGGATAAACAATTTGAAAACTAACCACTTTGTTGCTACTTAAAAAAGTCATTTTCACGATGGAGTTCATTGTCACAACATCAGAAGGAATGGCTTGGGGTTCCATAATTTCAGCCGAATCCAATTCGAGATTCAGTTTTTCTGCCTCAGCACTGTTGATGGATCTAAACAATCGTGCATCGCTGATACTCTTTTTTATACGGGCATAGTCGAGCCTGTTGATGATAATTTTGCTCATAACATAATTTTTTTCAGGAAGTTATAAAAAGTCAGTAAAGGTAAGGCTTTTCCTTCAAAGAAAAATTTGAAATTGCCAAAGCCCTCAAATACCAACTCATCCTGCATTTGCATAAAAATGGGCCTTAGTATTTGATTCCATTCGAGCGTTTTTTAATCGGTAAAATGCTCAAAAAATCGGCTTAATGTTAACTTTCTATCGCTTTAGCTTGCAAAAGCAGCTTTTCTTACTGTCGGTTTCAGGCCTCTTTTTTGGAAATTGGGTAGGCTC
The DNA here is from genome assembly GCA_023396415.1 of Bacteroidota bacterium. Classification (GTDB taxonomy): domain Bacteria; phylum Bacteroidota; class Bacteroidia; order Bacteroidales; family F082; genus JALNZU01. Next base: position 14,385 of record JAEWWJ010000004.1, on the reverse strand, counting down.
TTTTATATCTTTGACGCTTGAAAAGGAACATACAATGACAGCAGAATATCAATCCGATAGTGACTTAGTGCGCCTGCAATCGCTACTGGATCAACCATTGTCGCGCAGTCATATTTTAATGGTAACCGATTGGGTTGCACAGCGGCCCCAACGGATAGATCAGGTGCTGGTTTTGGTTCAAAGCACCAAAAAGCATGATGCCATGACTGCCTCCTGGCTGCTGAGCCACATCTATGACCAACATCCAAAACTTATATATGGACTTGAAACACAGTTGGTTGAAATGTTTTTTGCGATAACTTCCGACAGCGTTCGGCGCAATCTCTTGAGAATTATCGCGGGGTGTCCTATTGCCGATGCAAAAGCCGGCTTATTGTTCGACGCCTGCTTAAAATGGATGGTTTCAGGAAAACATGCCATCGCCGTTCGGGCCAACGCCATGATGGTGCTTTTACGCCTTTGCTGCTGGATGCCCGAATTGATTCCAGAGGTGGAACAACAAATCAGGTCGGTGTTGCCTTATGCCTCTTCAGGGTTTCGTTCGAGGGCTAAAATGGTGTTAAAGCGGCTGGAAAACATCGCGGATTAGCCAAAAGTTAATATAAATAACTCTATAATAATGAAGATATTATTGCTCGCCATAGGTAAAACGGATGAAAAATATCTCGAAACAGGCATTAAAAAATATGTAGATCGAATGGTGCATTATGTTCCATTTGAAATTAAATTGTTGCCGGATTTGAAAAACAGAAAAAATCTGGGTTTTGAACAACAAAAACAAGCCGAAGGCGAATTGTTGCTGGCTGAGTTGCAGCCCGGCGATGGCTTGGTGCTGTTGGATGAAAACGGAAAACAACATACATCGCGAGAATTTTCAGCCTTGCTCAAACGTAAAATATCCAACGGTCCTAAACGATTGGTTTTTGTCGTAGGTGGCCCTTATGGCTTTTCGCAGGCAGTTTATCAACGGGCGCAAGAATCCATTTCGCTGTCGGCCATGACGTTTTCACACCAAATGGTGCGATTGATTTTTGTGGAGCAGCTGTATCGGGCTTTCAGTATCTTGCGCGGCGAGCCTTACCATCACGATTGAAAATGTTCTGAAAACGCAGTTTATTTTCTTCCAAAATCTGCCGGAATCTCTCCCCAGTCTTTGGTTTCCCATTTGCGCAACGGCACCTGAATTTTGTTGTTTTGCAACCAAGTTTCAGCTCTTTGAATCAGCTCGAACAATGCTGCGTTTTGTGCTGTTGCTACCAGTTTTGTGCGCACTTTGCCGGTTTTTACCCATTTGATGGCATTTTCCGAATCGCTGTAAATGGTCATTGAACGGTTTTGTTGTTTGAGCCATGCCAATCCGTGAACGATGGCCAAAAACTCACCCACGTTATTGGTGCCCATTTTGTACACCTTACTTCTAAAAACCTCAACACCACTTGGGCTCAACACTCCACGGTATTCCATATCACCCGGATTGCCCGAGCAGGCGGCGTCAACGGCCAAGGCTTCTTCCAATGGTCGGCCCTCGGCCCCCGGCTTAACACTGCTGCTGCTTTTAGGTGATGAAGCAGGTGCACCTTTAAGAAAAGCTTGCTCAGCGGTATGGCGATCGGGAAACGACTTGTAGCGCGCAGCTTTAAATTCAAAGATTTGCTCCTGGCAGGCTGCCCAACTGCAGAAAACGCCTGTTCGGCGGCCATTCCACACTACGTAAAATTTATTTTTTGCCATTCCGCAAAATTAGTAAAATCGAAACCTCATTCTGCACCACGAAAAAAGCTAAAAAGAGATAGAAATGATATTTTTTCTATTCTCTCTTTAGCCTCATCTAAGTGCATCTAACCAATGTTTTACAAACAAATGTTTTACAAAGATTTTAATCTTATGCCAATAAAAAATGTGCGGGGTAAGCCCGGACCATAAATATAATTGCTGTCACGGTTTCGGTAATTGTCAAAATCATCTTGATAAATATTGGTGATGTTTTTGATTCCACCATAAAGTTCAAGTCCTGTATCAACCGATTGAAGCGGAAAGGTATAGCTTAACTTGATGCCAAATTCGGCAAAGGACGGGGAATTGCGGTATTCACTTGCTTCGAGGCTTTCATTGGGCGAAAACTTGGCCATAAGCATCGGTCCGGTGAACACGCCATTGATAGAGGCATTGAAGTTTTTACCGGGGGTAAACGTCAAAACAGTATAACCATATTGGTTGGGGCTGCGTAGAAACTCTTTTTTGCTTCCGGCAATGGAATCTATGTGAAAAATAGCTTCGTCGTGCTCACTCTTTTGCAGGGTGATGCCTGCATTGAGCTGTATTTTCTTGTCGTAATTGACGCGTACTTCTATAGTAAATCCTTGAACTGTAGCTCCTTGACCGTTTCTTTTTTCGTAACGCTCGCCCAAATCATCGGCGCCGAGCGGCTGAAGGTAAAAGGCATCATCCAATCGGGTGTAGAAGCCTTCAAGTGTAAATCCTAAAATATAGTGCTCTTTGGGCTGGTCAAAGTTAATGGAGCCGCTGATGCTGTTCGATCGTTCTTCTTTGAGGTTGGGATCGAGGGTTATATGCGAGATTCCGCCACCTGAAAAGGCAAGGTGCATATCGGTATCGAAGGCTTGTGGTGCACGAAAACCTGTTCCCAAAGTCAATCGAAACTGGGTATAACTCTTCAAACGGTACAACAATGAAACCCTTGGGCTGAAAACGGTGTGGTCAACGAGGTTGTGCTTGTCGGCCCGCAGCCCCATCAAAAGGGTAAAAGACGGGTTGATTTGCCAATCGCTTTGTAAAAAACCCGCAAAGTTTTTCGTTTGTTGATCAATTCCATATTTATATTGTGAAATGGAATCAAGCACCTCATCAAAAAGGTATTCCACGCCGGCAGTAACAACATTGGTTCCTCCCACAAAATTATTGAAGCGGTGGTTCATATTCAGTCCGCCTTGGAGGGTTGCGTTTGTTGTTTTTCCATAAGGAGGGTTGCTGAGATGTTCGTACAAGGCGGCATCAAAATCTTCTGCTGTTTCATACTCATCTCGCACGGGGAACAAGCCGGTGTAATGGTCGCGATCGGTTTGTTGGCCGGCAAAATAGGCAATGAATGAACTTTGGTTGTCGTTAAAATTGATTTGATAATCAATTCCTCCCATCAGGATGTTGTGCAAGCGTTCTTCTATTTGTTGTGCCAAATGTGCTTGTTTATCAATCATTTCGCCACCATAACGGTATTCATAAAGGCTGGTGAAGTTGAGTTCGATTTTTTGATTGAGGGTGGGCTTGTAAAACAAGTTGGCACCAAAGGAATTGTTGCTGAGCTTTGGCAATTCGGAGAAATTGTCTTTTTCCATCTTTTTACTGCCATCGGGCAATAAGCTGATACCTTGATGATCATAAGTATCTCGATTTCTGTTGTTAACAAAAAACACAGCCCCTGCATTTCGTTTTGGATTTACCACGCTGATGTTGCCATTGAGGACGTTATCCTGGGCCTCGCCGTTGATGATGTGTGAAGTAAAACTTAAATCGTAAGCATTGCTTTTTGGCATTTGCGTAATCACGTTCACCGTTCCGCCAATGGCGCTGGAACCGTAGAGTGCCGATCCGCCGCCGCGCACCACCTCGATACGATCAACCATATTAGCGGGAATTTGCTCCATGCCATACAATCCGATCAATGGACTGAAAATAGGTCTGCCGTTGATCAAAATTTGCGAATACCCACCTCCTAATCCATTCATTCTGAGTTGGGTATAATTGCATGTTTGACAATCGGTTTCGACCCTTAACCCAGGCTGAAAACGCAAGCCTTCGGAGATGTTGCAGGCTTGAACTGCTTTGATGGTCTTACTGTCGAGAACGTTTACGATCACCGGCGCTTCGGTTTGCCGCTAAAAGGTTTTGGTTCCGGTAACCACCACCTCGTCCAATCGCATGACCTCCAACTTGATTTCAAAATTTACTTCTATGGATTTTCCGGCCACGATTTCAATCTCCACCTCGTGGTTTTTATACCCTACAAAATTGGCTACCAACACATGCTTTCCAACCGGCAGGTTCACCAACATGTAGTGACCTGTTTCGTCGGTGGTGGTGCCTATGTTGGTGCCTTTAATAAAAACATTGGCAAAGGGAACGTGTTCGCCTTCGGATTGAAGGTCGCCAACCACGTTGGCATCGCTTTTTTGAGCGGAAAGATGCACGGCAAAAAAAGCTATCGCAATAAAAATTAAAAGGGTTTTTCTCATTGAATTACTATTTTGTTTGTACATATATCACTTTTGTAAATGTGTCATTTAGAACAATATGCTGTCCATTTATACTGATTTCACTCATTTTTTGATGTTCAAAATGTTGCTCTAATTTGATGCGGCTGTTGAGGGCAATGTGGTTGGCTGCGCAGAAATCAAAGAAATCGGGATCGGAGCTGAACAGCCGAACAATGGTGTATTCTTTGCCTACTTCAGCATTTGAAAGGGTGATGCTTGTATCGTCGTTTCGGGCTTGTCCATCAGCATTAGGAATGGGGGTCTCCATGCGGATCAGTGGTCGGATAGCCTAAAAACAGATATATTTTTTCAGATAGAAAATCTGAGGTAAAATGATCGAGCATCTCGGCCTGCTGATGAATTTCAAGCAACGAAAGCTGAAGGGTTTGGTGCAGAAAGGTTTCCCACAACCGATGTTTTCTCAACACATTCATGGCCAGCAATTGGCCGGACAGCGTTAGTGATAGAGGTTTATATTTCGTATAAACGATCAGGTTTTTTGATGCAAGATTGCGGGCCATATCCGTTAAAGCCGCGTTGGTGATGTTCAGCATCTTGGCCAAAGTACCGGGCCTGACATCGTTTCCTTCGCGTTGATTTTGGAGGTAAATGGCTTTAATAAAATTTTCGATGGATGCAGATATAAATGTTTGACTAAAATTAAAAGTTAAGCGAGCTTAAAAATTATCAAACATCAAAAGTTGAAATTTGTTTATCTGATGTGTGTTTTAAATGCTTTGGCTATTAAAACTCAATACAATTTTGTTGAAACCACTAAAGCTCGCTTGAGGTAGCCACATCAGCAACATTTGGTTTGCTTTTCTCAAACGGTTGCAGTAGTTTTGTATCCAATTCAAATCCACCTGTTATGACTTATCAGCCGACTTTCAAGCTGACATTTTTAAACATAAAAGAACGCGACAGGTTTTCGTAATTCCCTTTTTTCATCCTTTCGGGCTTTATAAAGCCTTTTTAATCAATGTTTTAAACAAAAAATGAAAAATATTATGGAATTACCATTTGCTGAATCCTATAAAATAAAAATGGTCGAACCGCTGCGTCGCACCGAGCGTTCTGAACGCGAAAAATACATCAAAGATGCCCACTACAACCTGTTTAACCTGCGCAGCGAGCAGGTGTTTGTTGATTTACTCACCGACTCTGGTACGGGTGCTATGAGCGACCGCCAATGGTCGGAAATGATGTTGGGCGACGAAAGTTATGCCGGAGCATTAAGTTATTACAAGTTGAAAGACGCCATCACTGACATCACCGGTTTTGGTTATTTTTTACCTACCCATCAAGGCCGTGCCGCCGAAAATGTGTTGTTTTCGGCCATGTTAAAAAAAGGTGATGTGGTGCCGGGCAATGCCCATTTCGATACCACCAAAGGTCATATCGAGTTTAGAAATGCTGTCGCCATTGACTGCACCATTGACGAAGCCTACGATACCGCTCTCGACCATCCTTTTAAAGGAAATATTGACCTCAAAAAACTCGAAAAAGTTTACAAAGACTATCCTGCTGAGTCAATTCCAATGGTGATCATCACCGTCACATGCAACACCTCGGGCGGACAACCCGTTTCGATGCAAAACATCCGTGAGGTGGCCCAACTCTCGAAAAAATATGGCGTTAAAGTCGTTTTCGACTCTGCCCGTTTTGCTGAGAATGCCTACTTCATCAAAAGACGTGAAGCCGGTTATGCTGACAAATCCATTCGGGAAATCGTTCGTGAAATGTTCTCCTACGGCGATGCCATGACGATGAGCAGCAAAAAAGATGCTATCGTTAACATGGGTGGTTTTATTGGTTTCAGAGAAGAATCACTTTTCAAAAAAGCCAGCGTTTTCAACATTATGTTCGAGGGTTTTATCACCTATGGTGGTATGTCGGGACGCGATATGAACGCCTTAGCCGTAGGTTTGTACGAAGGAACATGCTTTGATTATCTTGAAACACGTATCGGTCAAGTCGCCTTTTTGGGACAATTGCTCAAAGATGCCGGCATTCCGGTGCAATATCCTTTTGGCGGCCATGCCATTTTTGTGGATGCCAAACGGTTTTTACCTCAAGTTCCGGCAGCGGAATATCTTGCTCAAACACTCGCTGTTGAGCTCTATCTCGAAGGCGGCGTTAGAGGTGTTGAGATTGGCACAATCATGGCCGACCGCGACCCCATCACCCGCGAAAACCGTTATCCCAACTTGGAGTTGGTGCGTTTGGCCATTCCGAGAAGGGTTTATACCAACAACCACATGCAGTATGTTGCCGCCTGCCTGATCAATGTTTGGGAACGCAGACACAGCATCACCAAAGGATATAAGATTACCTATGAAGCTCCCATTTTGCGCCATTTCACGGTGCAATTGGACAAAGCATAAAAAAACGCGTCCCGACAGTTTCCGGTCGGGACGCGCTATTTTTAACCCAGAGAATTTGGAAGTTTTCTCTGGACTAAGCGTTAATCACGTTGTTAGTTGAACCAAATTCACTGCTTTCATGGGCATCTGCTTCTGGCTCGTCAAACCAATTGGCACCATCGGCGAGATAGCGAAAATGATAGCTTGCACCGACGGCAAGCTCAATGGTATGGCTAAACGAGCCATCTTTGAGTTGTGCCATCACATCGGCAGTTGGATTCCAACCGTTGAAATCGCCCAAAATGGCAACCCCCGAAGCATTGCCCACATCAGCTTTGCTCAATTTAAAGGTTACTTTACACACGGGCTTACTTTTAAGGATTTGTTTTTTAATGCTCATTGCTTAAAATTTAGGATGAGTTGAGTTGCGCAAAGCATTCATTTGCAATGCGAGAACAAAAATAAACGTTTTTGATATCCGTACTTCAATTGCTTTTTTATATCTAAATTATAATTAGCTGAAAAACAGATAGATAATTCTAATATGGGGTGTTTCAATCATTTCAGCAATCGGTTTCACTAAACAATTATTTTATTCATCTATTGGATTTTTATATTCCTAACTGTATCACAAAGTTCACCGCAGAATCAGGGTGATATACAAAGCTTTAGGAAACAAAAGCACATAGTGAATGAATTTTTCAGCAGATTTAATGCTGTGATTTACAAAATCGCCGGCGTTTTACCCAAAGCGGAATTGACTATTTTTGTGCTTTAAATTGCATTGAAAAGCAAGTGTACAAAATGAACATTTCCCAAGATAAAAAAACAGGTCGTTACGAGCGTTTGTATAAGCAAATCAGCGACTTAATCATTAAAAGCAACAATCCTCTTTCGACAATGGCCACCATTGTTGCGGTTTTGCACCATAAAATGGATCATTATTTTTGGACCGGATTTTATCTTTTACAAGATGGAAAACTTCAGGTAGGGCCATATCAAGGCTCGCTGGCGTGCATCAACTTAGCCAAAGACACCGGCGTTTGCTGGGCGGGCATCAATGAGCAAAAAACGGTGATCGTTCCTGATGTTCATGCCTTTGAAGGTCATATTGCTTGCGATGGAAGATCGAAATCTGAAATTGTGGTGCCACTGCACGATGCCTCAGGAAAAATTGTTGGCGTGCTTGATGTGGACAGCAGTGAGTTGAATTCATTTGATGAAACAGACGCCCTCTGGCTCGAAAAAATGGTGAGTCTTGTTTACGGTAACTTGCCAAAAACCGTTCAATTTCAGCCTTAAACAATTATTTTTCAAGCTTAAGGGCTGGCCTGAAATTGCCAAAACCAAAACGTTACGAAAAGCTTATAATGAGGTTCAATCACCCAAATTGTGTTACTTTTGCGAACCTATAAAAACATCTTGTGAAAAGCGCACTTTACATCTTATTCATCATTTCGGTGGCATATAACACCTTTCCACTGGCCTTGGGTTTGAACCGCAATCATCGCAATCCGCATCTCACCAACTTGATACTGGCGCTTGTGTTTGGTCTATTACAAGGCGTGATGTACCATGTAGGCGCTTTGTTGGGCGAAACTTTTATGCACGTTTTCGTTCTCAGATACAAATGGGTGATTTTTGGAATTCTAAGTGCTGTAAGCATCCGTATGGCGATGGAGGCTTTGCGTATTCGTAAAGGCCAACGGTTGTTTTCATTCGATAATTACGCCAAGTTTAGCATTATGGCCATTGCTGCCGGCATCAATACTTTGATTGTGGGGATGACAGCGGCTCATTTTTCACCCTTTAACGGAATGATGTCACTGCTGCTGGTCATCAGCGGTTTTTGTTGGTCCATTGCGGGTATCAGCATGAATTTATCCCGCACCAATGTTTTGCTTTCAAGTTTTTTTCAGATGATTGCAGCATCAATCATTTTTATTGTGGCTTTGGTTTATTTGCTCACTAACAACTGGTTTTAATGTCAAAACAGCTTTACGGTCTTATCTTAGGATATTTGATTTTTTTCGCCGGCTTAAAGCTGGTAGCTCAAGCCCCTCCGGGCTATTACGACGGCACTTCGCAGTTGCATGGCGAGGCCTTAAAAGCCGCACTGCACAACATCATTAAGAATCACCAGCCACATACATACGCGCAGTTGTGGCAAGATTTTTTCTTCACCGATCAAAAAGCCAATGGCAAGGTGTGGGACATGTATTCTGATGTTCCGGGTGGAACTCCTGCCTATGAATACACCTTTTTTACCGATCAATGTGGCAATTACAACAGCGAAGGCATCTGCTACAACCGTGAACACTCATGGCCAAAAAGTTGGTTTGGCGACCAAAATCCCATGTACACCGATTTATTTCATCTCTACCCAACGGATGGTTATGTGAACAACAAAAGAGGTAACTTCCCTTATGGTGAGGTGGGACAAGCCAGCTGGACTTCAACCAACGGCTCGCGTGTAGGAAGTTGCATCACCGAAGGTTACAGTGGAACTGTTTTTGAACCTATTGATGCCTACAAAGGCGACCTGGCCCGCGGATTGATGTACATGTCGGTACGCTATTTTTCCGAGGATGCCAATTGGCCCGGCAGCGATATGACCACCGGAGCTGAATTTAAATCTTGGGCCAAACCCTTGTTGTTGAAATGGCACCAGCAAGATCCTGTGAGCGAAAAAGAGGTGGAACGCAACAATGCCGTTTATTCCATTCAAAACAACCGAAATCCATTTGTTGATTATCCTATATTTGCAGCTCTTATCTGGGATCCAACAGCTTCATTGAATGATCTTTATGCAACACAGTTAAAGGTATTTCCTAATCCCGCCCACAAAAATATTACCCTTTCGTTTACCAGCAACAGCACTGCCCAAGCCTTCGATGTTCACATCAGTGATGTTACGGGAAAAGTACTTTTTACTGTACAAATGGATGCCCATGCACCCACACATTCCATTTCTGTTGAACAACTTCCGGCCGGCTTTTATTTGCTTAGCGTGAGCGAACCGCAGCGAAAACTAACTACCGTGAAACTATTAATAAACTAAAAAAGCTTATTATGAACAAGATACGTATTACTAAAGAGTTCAAATTTGAAATGGCTCATGCCCTTTTGGGATACGACGGCCCATGTCGCAACGTGCACGGTCATTCGTATGGATTGGAAGTGACGGTTTTAGGCGAACCTATTGCTACAGAAGGACATCCGAAGTTAGGAATGGTGATGGATTTTGGAGATCTCAAACGCATTGTCAGGTCACAAATTGTAGATGTTTTCGACCATGCTTTGGTACTCAATACCGCCATGCCCACATCCATTACCGAACCACTGCATCAAAGTTTTGAAAAAGTAATTTTAATTAACTACCAACCCACCAGTGAGTTAATGGTGATTGACTTTGCGCAACGTATCCAAGCAAAACTACCTCAAGGCATTCAACTGTTGCGGGTGATGCTGCGCGAAACGGCTACATCTTATGCCGAGTGGGTGGCCGCCGACCAGTAGTCCAGTTTTTCTCTTTCTGTTATTTCATTTTCCTATCAAAAAGAAGAAAAAAACGCTGTGCCAATTATTGACACAGCGTTTTCATTTCATCAGATTTTCAGTTTACTGAATTAAAATCTTCTGGTAGGTAATTTGTTCACCACGTTTGAATTCAATGATCAAAAACCCCTTTGCGTCAACCGATTTTTTGATGCTGTTTCCGGTAGCTTCAAAGCGTTGAATCAGCCTGCCGGTTGCATCCAAAATACTTATTTGATCACCTGTTCTAAGACCATCCAGGATAAAGTTTCCTGCATTAGGATTGGGATAAACACGATAGTTTTGGGCAATTTCTTCGTTGATGTTGAGGGTTACGGTTCCCATGGAAGCAAGCATCGAAAGTCCGCTAATGTGGAACTGTCCGTTGTGTTGCGGCATAGCCTTATCGTAAGTGACGTTTAAATCGTAGGCCATTTTCTGATTCTGAAGATAGACTTTCCAGTAAATGGTTTCACCAAAAGCAAATCCTTCCTTTTCGGGCGTTGTGGGGTTATCGCCATAGGCAGTCATCATAAGTTGTCCATTTTGATAGGCTACTGCCCCCGCACAATAGGCGATACCATTTTTATGGAAAAACACACCCATCATATCGCCGGCTTCCATGCGCAGACCACCCCGTAAAGCGGCTTCAACAGGGATATAAATATTGTGAACAAAGCTTGTTTTTTCAAAATTCCAACCTTCGGGCATATTCGTGGTGGTGTCGTTGGAGATGAACACCGAAGCCGGCAAACTCTCACCCAAATCAAAAACACTGGTTACCTCGTAAAGAAAGCTGCCCGGAGCTTGCAGCAGGTCCATCCAGTTGGTGTTGGTTGTGGGCGCGCTGTTTAAAGCTTCGCCATTGCGATAGATATTGTAGCCCAAGAAGCTGGTATTTGACGAACGCTGATTTTCAGTAAAACTAAAAGGTACTTTTTAGAGTAATCCACCGGTGGCTTTCAAAGGGGTAGGAGACGGTAGATGAGGCTGTTGATAGCTAAGTGGAACGATGCTGTTGCCACTATTCACCCACCCACGGATGTTCCAGTTGTAAGGCAAGCCATATTCTGACAAGGTAAGCCATGTGTCGGATCCGGCCAATCTAACAAGATCGCTTTTTCCATTTACCGCCGGGCCAAAATCAACTCCTGCCGGAAAATAACCGGATTCGCCGGTGACGGCATAACCCAGCCATAAAGATTCTTGTGAATCAATCGCAATGGGCGTTTCCAATTCGATATCATTCCACTCCATTGCTTTAACAGTAGCAACAGTTTGCTGAAGCACTAAGGTTCCGGCCCCATCACCGCGATAAACTTTGATTTCAAATAAAGGGTTGTTTTCCCAGGCAAAAAAGCCAATGTGGGTAAGTGTTTTCCCGGCATAATATTGTAGTAAATCAGCTTCAAATTTTGCGGCAACTTCAAAATCTTCGATACCTCCAACACCAGCTTGCAAAGCTCCGTTTCCGTATTGCAGATAGGAAGGATTTACTCCCGGGGGATACCAGTTGAGATTGACAGTATCGCCTACCAAATTTACCAAGAGAGCGGCGGGAGCAGGCAGAGCAACAAACGCTTCGAGGGGAATGGAGTAGGTGGACTCATCACTATTAAAAACACCTTTTACAAGCAATTCCGAAGTGTATGCACCCAATTCACTCCCTATAAAACTGATGGTGATATGGGCACTATCTCCAGGAATGAGATGATAACTGTCAATATAAGGTTGAAAATGTGGGGATGATGTTTGAACTGTGACAAAAGCCGAAATGGCCGAGTTATTTACCACTTGAATGGTTTTGGTTTGCTGCTGGTTGATATCTACAATACCAAAGTCAATGGTATTTTCTGAGAAAATCAAACCACTTTCACCGGTAACAGTCATGTTCACCAAAAGGTTGATAACGGGTTGGTTAAAGTTGTTGGTGGCAATACTGATATTATAGTTACGTTGCCCGGGGAACATAGCCGTAACATCAAAAGTCATACTTACTGTTTGCGATGCACCAGGCGCAATAGTTCCATTACTGTTGTCAAAACTTATTCCCAATGGCAAGTTTGGTATATCCCATTCTACAGCAATGCTTCCTGAGTTGCTGAACACGATACTGTATGTTTTGGTTTCTAAACCGGCTTCAATAGAATCGGTGATCATGGATGGATTGATGTTTAAAGCAGGAGTTCCAATTTGAACTGTTCTTGAAACCATTTGGCTTTCACCTTCAGCATACACCGCTGTTAAACCGTAGGTGTAGGTTCCTAAATCAAGGTCAGCATCAAAAAAGGTGTTTTCTGCAAGTTCCTGAATCAAAGAGCCATTTCGGAACAGTTTATAGCCAACAAATTCTGACAAGCTGTTTTTTTGAGGCGAAGCTGGAAAACCGGCATCAAGACCAAGAAAACTATGCGCTTTTAGTGTTGTGCCTTCGTTGAGACTTTTATTTCCAGCAAGCGGCATCGGCAATGCAGTAATGGTGATTTCAATGTCAGCCACAAAAACTTTGAGTAGCCAATTGTTGTTAAAACCAAAATCATAGAGTGAGTGCCATTCCCCGGAAATATTCACTAAATCACTATAACCTGCAACTGCCGTTTGGTTGTCAATAGCAACCGGATATTCATTTACAGCCTGATGTACTTCAACAGCAACAAAAAAATCGGTTGAGTTATCAAGTAAAATGGGCGTGTTGAGGGCCACAACATTCCATTGGTTGGGGCTGTATGAGAAGATGGGTTGACTGTAAATAAGTGTGTTTAAGCTGACTCCACTATACACTTTTAGGGCGAAAGAAGTGAGTTGCGATGTGGGTTAGAATGCAACATTTACAAGCGATTGTCCACCGAGGTTTGGCAATGAACCTGCAGACCAGCCGATAGCGATCTCGAAAGTAGTTGCTTCACTCGTGCCCAGGCCTAGGGATTGAAAATATTCGTCAGAACAATAACTGAGCCATGTTCCTTGATTGCCGGTAACATCTCCCCATTGCAGTAGAGCATTGTTGGTGTCAATCACTTCAGCAAAGAAATACTCAGGTGTGATTAAAAGTCCGGAATCGCTTTGCATCAATTCTACGGCTTTACTATTCGAACCACTCGATATAGCATTAGATACACCTTCATGATCTGCCGCTATGCTTAATGGTTTAGTGTATGAACGGTCTTTTGACACATCGCCGACTTTACTCTTTGATTGAAGATTGTTAGTGGGTTTTTGAGCCAGCAACGAAGTTACGGCGGATAATATTAGGAGCAAGAAGTAAAGTTATTTCATGGTATTTAGTTTTTTATAGTCGTGAGGTTTAGTTTTTGCTTTTCCTTTTCCAAAAGCTGTATGGTCAAGCCCAAACGAATTGGCATATAACAAGTAAAGTGTTTTATTTGTTCGCGATACACTTTTATTTCAGCTCATCTGATAAATTAATAATAGCTTTACGAGATAAATCCTATGCTATGAAAAAGGCTTTTATTGCCGGCATTTTTTTAGTGCTGGCTTTGTGTTTCGGATGTAAGCAAGATGAAGAAATCCGCATGAAGCCGCCTGATTGCGGAGATTCTTTTTGTGTTGCTGCCTATCGGATGGATAAATACCACTTGGCAGATTATAGTGCGCAAAACATCCATTTTCAATATGTAAATGGTTATGCAGTAGCGTTTTGGTCTAATGCTTCCGAAACGCCGCCCACCACTTTTATGCTTAGGGTGGGCAGTCCGCAACGTCCTATTGTGACAGGTCCGGGCCTTTTTCGCATTGATCAGTACGAAACAGCCTATGCCAGCATACGCATCGAGCGCGACAGTTTGGTTACTTACAGCGCGTATGCCGGATATATTCAAGTGGATTCTATTACGCCGGAGTATTTTTCGGGCAGTTTTGAAGTGGAGGGACGTGTGGATACGCTGAACAATTATTTGCGCTTTGCAGGGAAATTTTTAGTTAAGCATTGATCATCAACTTCGCGTATCTTGGATTAAACCCAAATTATGCAATTGATTGAACAAAGCCATTTTAATGTATTAAAAGGCAGTATTTTAGCTTAAAAATTGAATACACCTTGAGAGTGAAACACAATTTGCCATACATTTACACAGACAAAGAGGTTACGCCATGGGGTGGCATGCTCTTGATCAAAGAGTTTTACGACCGCATCGGCATGCATGAGCAACTAGTTAGTCTTCCATTGATGGAAAAAGGCAGTGGCCGGGGGATTG
>JAEWWJ010000052.1 GCA_023396415.1 Bacteroidota bacterium | reverse complement strand
CATCCGCGGTGTCCGAGCATTGGGTTCACTTCATGGAGGTCATCCACTTTTTGTTTGATGATTTCAAGCGGTACTTTCATTACATCGGCCATTTCTTGTTGACCTTTGTCATCGTGAGGAACAAACTCATGCAACGGTGGATCGAGCAAGCGAACGGTTACGGGCAGTCCATCCATAGCTTCAAAGATGCCTTCAAAGTCTTCACGTTGGATAGGCAACAGTTTTGCAAGTGCAGCACGGCGACCGGCTTCGTTTTCAGCCAAAATCATTTCGCGCATGGCTACAATTTTGTGGCCACCAAAGAACATGTGTTCTGTGCGGCAGAGACCGATACCTTTGGCACCAAAGCTACGGGCTATTGTAGCATCGTGTGGTGTGTCGGCATTGGTTCTTACGTACATTCTAGATTTTTTATCGGCCAATTCCATCAGCTCACCAAACGATCCACTCATTTCGGGGTGATTGGTTTCGATGCGGCCCTCGAACACCTCGCCTGTACTTCCGTTCAAGGAGATGAAGTCACCTTCATTAAAGGTTTTACCACTCATGGTGAGGGTGCGTGATTTGTAATCAATTTTGATACCACCGGCGCCTGATACACAGCATTTTCCCATTCCACGTGCAACAACGGCAGCGTGTGAAGTCATCCCGCCGCGAGCAGTTAGAATACCTTCGGCCACGTTCATTCCTTTTAAGTCTTCGGGAGAGGTTTCAACGCGCACAAGCACAACCTTTTTTCCGCTGGCAACCCACTCTTCAGCTTCGTCGGCATGGAAAACGATTTGTCCTGTTGCGGCACCCGGAGAGGCAGGCAATCCTTTGGCCAACACTTTGGCTTTTGCCAGTGCTTCTTTAGCAAACACAGGGTGAAGCAGCTCATCAAGTCTGATGGCATCTACACGTAAAAGGGCTTCGTTTTTAGTAATCATGCGTTGTTGCAACATCTCCATGGCAATGCGCACCATCGCAGCGCCGGTACGTTTTCCGGAGCGTGTTTGAAGAATCCATAATTTACCTTCTTGAATGGTAAATTCGAGGTCTTGCATATCACGGTAGTGATCTTCAAGCTTTTGTTGAAGAACATCGAGTTCTTTATAGATGGAAGGCATGGCTTCTTCGAGAGAAGGAAATTGTGTGGCACGCACCTCTTCGGAGACCCCTTGCAGAGAAGCCCAGCGGAGTGAACCTTCGAGGGTAATTTCTTGTGGGGTACGGATACCGGCAACCACGTCTTCGCCTTGGGCGTTGAGGAGGTACTCACCATTAAAGATGTCTTCGCCTGTTCCGGAGTCGCGGGTGAAAGCCACACCGGTTCCTGAGTTATTGCCCATATTGCCAAACACCATGGCCTGAACGTTAACAGCAGTGCCCCACTCTTCGGGAATGTTATTCAACTGGCGATAATAAACAGCCCGTTCGTTCATCCAACTATCGAAAACTGAAGTTACTGAACCCCAAAGTTGTTCCCAAGGATCAACAGGGAAATCTTTTCCGGTAGCTGATTTTACGGCAGCTTTAAAGCGTTTTACAAGTTCTTTCAGATCGTCTGTTGAGAGGTCGGTATCAAGTTGAACACCTTTTTCCTCTTTCATATGATCAATAATTTCCTCAAATGGATCGTGGTCTTCTTTCGATTTTGGTTTCATTCCCAAAACCACATCACCAAACATTTGAACGAAACGGCGATAAGAATCCCATGCAAAACGCTCGTTTCCGGTTTTGCGGGCGATGCCTTCAACAGCATCATCATTGAGACCAAGGTTGAGCACGGTGTCCATCATACCGGGCATGGAAGCACGTGATCCTGAACGCACCGACAACAGACAAGGGTTTTCTCTGTCACCAAATTTGGTACCCATCACTTTTTCAACCATTCGGATGGATTCTTCCACTTCCTTTTTGATGAGGCTTACGACATAGTCATGGCCTTTTTGGTTGTAAAGAGTACAAACTTCGGTTGTGATGGTGAAGCCGGGAGGCACAGGCACTCCAATCAGGTTCATTTCTGCAAGGTTGGCACCTTTGCCGCCCAGCAGATTTTTCATCGAGGCATTTCCATCGGCTTTACGATCGCCAAAGAAATAAACATACTTTGCTTTTGCCATAATTAAAAATTTATAGGTTTTATCTGATAATCAATTATTTGATACGCTTTTGAAGCCTTTTTTAAAAGCACTGCAAAGATAATAAAAAATGTTGATTTCTAAACCTTTGGCATCAAGTCGGCCTCTCGTATGCCTGCAAACGATTGAAAAAAATGACGGAATATCTAAATAAAGTTTAAAATCTAATTTTGACCTTTAGAAATACCCGCTAAGTCGAAAAAAATGATCATTTTCGTGGCCTAAAAAACTAAGCATGACGCATACGATCGGCATACGCCACGAAGACAAATATTTGATGGAATGTAGGGTGGCCATCACCCCTACCCACGTGAAAAAACTGAAAGAAAAAGGATTGGAGTTTGTGGTAGAAAAATCGCCAAAACGTATCTTTAAAGATGAACAATATGCCGAAGCCGGTGCCAAACTGGTAGAAAAACTAACCGAAGCCGATATTATTTTTGGCGTAAAAGAAGTTCCACCACACCATTTCGAAAACGAAAAAACCTATGTCTTTTTTTCGCATGTCATCAAAGGACAAGCCTACAATATGCCGATGCTCAAGGTATTAATGGAAAAAAAATGCAACCTCATTGACTACGAAAAAATAGAAAACGAAGAAGGCAAGCGGCTGATCTTTTTTGGACGTTACGCCGGATTAGCAGGGGCTATCAATAGCTTGTGGTCGCTGGGTCAACGGTTGCTGGAGCAAGGTGTAGCGAATCCCTTTTCGGAGTTGCGGCAAGCCACCACTTACAACTCACTGGAAGAAGCCAGAGCAGCTATTTCGAGCGTGGGGCGGCACATCAGCCTGCATGGTTTGCCGGCGCAATTGAATCCCATGGTGGTGGGCATTACCGGTAACGGAAATGTTTCGTTGGGCGCACAGGAAATCATTCACCTGCTGCCCTGCATGGAAATAAGTCCGGAGCAACTGCTTGAACTCAAGCCATCTAACACCGCCAACAACCACATTTACAAAGTGATTTTTAAACCCGAGCATCTTTCAAAGCCTCGAAATAAAGATGATCAATTCGACCTTCCTACCTATTATCAGTTTCCTGAACGTTTTGAAAACGATTTTGAAAGGTATCTCCCGCAAATGAGTGTACTGTTGAACTGCATGTATTGGGACAAACGCTTTCCGCGCATCGTTACGAAAGATTTTTTAGAGCATCTGTATGCCCATGGAGAGCCACATTTGAAAGTGATTGGCGACATCAGCTGCGATCCTGATGGATCTGTTGAATGTACCCATCAAGGCACCGAAATTGAAGATCCCGTTTTTGTTTACGATCCCGTTACTCGCCAACCCAGCATGGGTTTCAAAGGACACGGAATTCTGGTGATGGCAGTTGACATTCTGCCCAGCGAACTCCCACGCGAAGCCAGCATAGGCTTTGGTGATGCGTTGTTTCCTTACATCGAAGCCATTGCAAAAGCAGATTATCAAGTTGATTTCGAACAGCTTCAACTGCCCGCAGCCATCAAAAAAGCAGTAATTTTACATAAAGGACGGTTAACACCTAAGTATGAATATATCAAAGCGTATTTGAGTGAGTGAGGAGTGAGGAGGGGTGAATAAACAGAAATGAAATTTCGAATTAGGAATTACGAATTTGGAAATGCGATTGTGTTTTCAAACCTTAGACGTTAAAACCAAATCTTGAATCTTGAATTTTGAATTTTGAATCAAAGAACAAAGAACAATAAAAAATGAAAAAAGTATTGATACTCGGAGCAGGAATGGTGGTAAGACCCATCGTTAGCTATTTGTTAGAAAAAGGATTTCTGGTGACGGTGGCTACCCGCACCAAGTCGAAGGCTGAAGCGATGATTGGCGGTCATTCCAATGGCACTGCTGTTGCCTGGACTGTGGACGATGAAGCCACTTTGGGACAAATGATTGCCACCCACGACCTCACCGTGAGCCTGTTGCCTTGGACTTTCCACCTGATTGTGGCAAAGCATTGCATCGCCCACAAAAAAAACATGGTGACCACCAGCTATGTCAAACCCGAAATGAAAGCCTTAGACCAGCAGGCCAAAGCTGCCGGCATCATCATCCTGAACGAGTTAGGCCTCGATCCGGGCATTGACCATATGTCGGCCATGCGCATCATTGATCATGTGCACGAAAAAGGCGGAAAAATAGAGGAGTTTTACAGCATCTGCGGCGCCTTGCCTGCACCCGAGGCCGCCAACAATCCGTTGAGGTACAAATTCAGCTGGAGTCCAAAAGGCGTGGTGATGGCCGGCAACAATGATGGTAAATACCTACGCCACAATAAGTTGGTTGATGTGCCAACACAAGACCTCTTTAAAAATCCTTTCAGGGTTGACTTCCCCGAAGTGGGTCCTTTGGACATTTATCCCAACCGCGATTCGTTGCCTTACATTGATTTGTATGGCATTCCTGAAACGACCACCATGATGCGCGGCACTTTCAGGCACCCGGGTTGGTGCGAAAGCATTGACACCATCAAAGCTTTAGGTCTCATCACCAGCGATGAGCACGACTTCACCGGCATGACTTATGCTGAAATGTTGGCCCATTTGATAGGCGCAGACAACGCTACCGACATCCGCGAAAAAGTGGCCCAAAAGCTGCATTTATCCACCGATGCATATCCGTTGGATAGCCTTGCTTGGTTAGGCTTGTTTGACGACAGCCCCATGGGAAGAGAAAAAACCTCCGCCTTTGAGATCACCTCAGATCTGATGATCGAAAAAATGGAACTGCAACCGCACGAGCGCGACATGGTGGTGATGCAACATGTTTTCAGGGCTTCATTTCCCGACGGGAAAGAAGAAGTGATCAAATCGTCCATGCTTGATTTTGGCACTTTGGCTACCGATACCGCCGTGGCCCGCACCGTGGCATTGCCCGCGGCCATCGGCGTTGAGATGATCCTTAAAGGAGAAATTACCGAAACAGGTGTGCACATTCCGGTGTTGCCGGGCATCTATCATCCTATCCTCGACCGTTTGGAAGACATGAACATCAGGATGGTTGAAGAATACGGACTGCCGCTAAGCGAAAACATACAGTAAAGCAAGTCAACAATTTAGCATCAATACCAATACAGATTGGCATCACGGTTGTGTCGGACAGTTTGACACGACCGTGATTTTTTTGTTTTTATCGAACCACCAACTTTTGGGTAAAATCATGCCCGCCCGCAGAGGCTTTTACGCCATACACACCGCTTTTGAGGCCCGAAATTTTGAGGAGATTCCGGGCTGTCAAAGATGTTGTTTCGAACTGTACCGATTGTCCATAAACATTGATAATTTGGAAGTTACGGAGAGACTGATCGCTGAAACCCTCAACAAAAAAAGTGCTCCGAACAAGGATTGGGATAGAGCTTAAAGGTTTTTTTGAGAGACGGCTCGGGCAGTGATGAAATATTTTGGTCCCAGCCGGCCAAGTTGGCCCAAAGCCACCAAGCGGCATAAGCCTTTTGGTTGGCATTGAGTGGATAAGTGTGCGCCGAACCACAGCTGTACCAATCAACGCCCTCAGTATGGGTGGTCTGCCATTAGAGGGCCCAGTTGCCGAGGTAATTACCAAAGGGATCGTAGTAGCAGCAATCATCATTGGCATATTGAAAATAAACTTGATCAGGATTGTAGCTTTCTATGTCGGCAAAATCATAGAGCACCTTGTCGTTGTTCAGGCAAAAATCTCTGACCGCTTGGTTGGCAGCCTTGTTCATGGCATCGTCAGCATGATCGAGATGTCCGGTCATATACACAAATTTGATTCCCGGATAATCGGTTTCTAACTGCTGCATGGGCGTAAAATACTCACTGTCTAAGGTGCCGGCAGCATATTTGCCTCCAATTTGTCCGCACCACGACCAGATGATCACATTCACGTTTTCATGGATGCCACTGCCTCTGCCAGTGAAAGGGTTGGGCAGGCCGAGATAGGCACGCGTATTGTTCACCCAATCGGGATAATAACCCACATCGCCGTTCATGGCATAGTCGTGCAGGTGAAGAGCGGTTGTTGGGGCATAGCTCGACCAGTCGTAAAGGTTCAGCGGATAACCGTTGTTATTCATAAAATCAACAAGGCCGGTCATGCCTTCGGTGAGTTGACTTCCATGCGAGGTGTGTCCATAGGCAATGTGCAGCTGCGCCTTTGCTGCTTCAATGGCCGATTGCGGAATCAATTCAATTTTGGTGTGGTGATGGTTGATCACCAAGGGCTGTGAAAAGGTCGCCAACTGACACAATATCAGCAGAATAATAAAAGGTAGTTTTTTCATGATGTTATATTTTTTTAGAAACATGTTTACCGGTCTTTTATCCTCCTGATGAGGCTTCGTAAATGGCTTTTTTCTTTCGCTTTAAAGCAGAAGATGTAAAATTAACCCAAATTATGCAATTGATTGAACAAAGCCATTTTAATGTATTAAAAGGCAGTATTTTAGCTTAAAAATTGAATACACCTTGAGAGTGAAACACAATTTGCCATACATATACACAGACAAAGAGGTTACGCCATGGG
>JAEWWJ010000110.1 GCA_023396415.1 Bacteroidota bacterium | reverse complement strand
GTTACAATCCGCACGATGATATTCCGCCTTCTGAAAGTGCCAATATCATCATTAACCATGTGATAGATGGCGTTGAAAAAGCGCGTAAAGCAAAGTTGCCCGAGCAGATTATTGATTTTATTCGCACCCACCATGGCACGAGTCGTGTAAATTACTTTTATGTGATGGAACAACGTCAACACCCGGGTTTACAAGTAGATGAACGTGATTTTAGCTATAAAGGCCCTTTGCCTTTTTCAAAAGAAACAGCTGTGGTGATGATGTCGGACAGTGTGGAAGCTGCTTCGCGAAGTTTAAAGTCGCCAACTGAACAAAAAATCAATGATCTGATTGAAAACATCATCAACAAACAAATTGAAACCAATCAGTTTTTAAATGCCAACATCACCTTTCGGGAAATAAGAATCGTTAAAAGCATCCTTAAAAAGAAACTGTTGAACAATTATCATGTCAGGATTGCATATCCTGAATAGATTGTAAGTCAATAGAATATAGATAATTTAAAGCTTCAGGGCCTAGATTGAAAATCAAATCTAAACTACTCAAGTCGGGGTAAAAATCAAAACGATCGCTAAAAACTTGAAGATAAGGTGCCAGTTGCAATGCACCGGCACTGCCGGTTTTTGGGAAAAAGTTTCTCAACTCAATCCATTCCTTTGGGTCAGCCTCCCATGATGTTGTATAATTCAGGGTAGTTTTTACCTTTAGAAACTTAAGAATAAGTTCGATGGAGGAGTGATTGAGTGCACGCAACGAAGGAAATGGCTTGTTGTAAAAGGCTTCAATATGAGGCTGATAGTGATAATAAAACGGCGATTTGTTGTAGGCCGACGCAATAGCCCTCAAGTGTTTTATTTGCCAGTTTTCGTTTCTACACACTTCAACATCCATTGTTTTGTTGTGGTTGTTTCTTGTTTTGCATAATGGTAGGCTCAATGTCAACAATCCATTCGATGTTAGGATGTTGCATCTGCTTCGCAGGCTTTGTTTTTGAAATGTTTCATGCTGTTCAACTATAATTCCTTGGGCTTGCACGGCCATGGCCATCCACGAAATGGGTGGAAAATAAGCAGTTGGCAGCAATAACTTCATGGCAATGGGCATCAAATTTTGTTTAAAGGCGCGTCTTTACAAGGGAGCAAAGCTAAAAAAAAGCAGCTTCCACAAGAAGCTGCTTTTTTATACGGTTATTGAGGCCTTAGTTTTTTAACAAAACATCGTTAATGGCTTCGCGCAAAGATTCTTTGGGTAGTGCACCCATTGCCATTTGAGGCTGACCTTCGGCGGGGCAAAACAGTAAAGACGGGATGCTTCTAATACCAAAGGCAGCGGCTAGCTCGGTTTGGTCTTCAGTATCAACTTTATAGATGTTTATTTTTCCTTCGTATTCTTTTGAAAGTTCTTCGAGGATGGGGGCAACCATTTTGCAGGGTTGACACCAATCAGCGTAAAAGTCAATCAGACAAGGAAGTTTTCCCTCAAATTTCCAGTCGCTATTTTTTTCGAAATTGAAAACTTTTTCTAAGAATGTTTCTTTTGTTAAATGTTCCATGAGAATCGTTTTTTGATAGAGGATAGTGTTTATTTCTTGTTAATTAATTGTTCGTCAATAATTTGACGATATGTTTCTTCGGTTAATGCACCGGCTTGCATCATCGGCTGACCGGTTTTGGGGATGAACAAAATGCTTGGGATGCTCCTTACTTGAAAAACACCGGCAAGTTTTTGTTCTTTGTCCACATCAATTTTGTAAACCTTTAATTTGCCATCGTATTCTTTGGCCAATTTGTCCATGATAGGGGCAATGCGTTTGCATGGGGCACACCAGTCGGCATAAAAATCAACGATAGCAGGCACATCTCCGACAAAAACAAAGTTTTGTGGATTTTCTTCAAAATTCCACACTTTTGAAATGAAAGTGTCATAGGTGAGGTATTCAACAGCACCGCTCTTTCCGGCTACGGTTTTTTCGGTGTCTTTTTTTTCAGTTTGCTCTCCTGTGGTGCTTGAACAGGCAGTTGTCAAAATGATGAGGGAGGATAAGGCAAGGAAAATGTTTCTAATCATGATAGGGTTTGGGAATTAATTTGAGGCAAAAATAAAAAAAATAAATCGCTTCATTATCACTTTTGTTAACTTTGTTCAAAATTTATGCCAAAATCGGATGCTGAATAAAGTATTATGGATGAGATGATTTTAAACGAAGAACACACGAAGGACGAAGAGAGCCACTACCTTAAACTATTGGCCGACTGCAAATGGAGCAACGGATTTGTATGTAAAAAGTGTGGAAACACCAACTATTGCAAGGGAAAGAAACCCTATTCGCGCCGTTGCACCCGCTGTAAATCAGAGGAATCGGCTACGGCCCATACAATTTTTCATCGCTGCAAGATGCCACTAAGCGATGCCATCGCTTTGGCTAAAATCGTTTGCGAACAGCCGTCTATTTCAACTTATGAACTGTCGCGGCAATTGGAAATGCGACAAATGACTTGCTGGAAATTTAAAGCCAAGATTATGGAATGTTTGGAAAGTCCTGACAAGTCGGACTTTTTGACACTCTTTTCAGTAATGCCTGACGGACAGGTGAAAGGTAAACAAGCAAAAAAATAGCTCTAAAGCAGTTGTTTTCTACTTAAAATATTGGAAATCAACGTGCTTTTAATTACACCAGCGGGTATATTCATCTGTATTGGGTCGTCCTAAAGCCTCAGCTTTACGGTAATAAAAGCAAGCCAACGAGCGGTCTTGCAGGTAATCATAGAGCAAACCGAGGCTAAAATATGGCTCAGCATAGTTGGGATCGAGTTCAATTGATTTTTTGTAGTCTTCAATGGAGCCGTCAATGTCTTTTAGGTTTCTTTTGCAAGCACCCCGATAGTAATACGCTTCAGATGATTCAGGATTGTATTTTATGGCTTTGTTGAATTCCTCAAGGGCTTCTTGATGGCGGGCCGCGAAAATTTTATCAATCCCCAATTGAAGATGTTCATTCGATTTATTTTCGTTAGGGCCACAACCATAGCTAAAACCAATAAACAAAATTCCAATGATATAAATACGAAAAGCTGCCGAATGGCCTCGGCTTAACTTGTTCACGATACTGTTTTGCATGTCTTAATGAAATTTATTTATAATTTGGGTGGCAGTTTCGGTAATTTCTGCCAATTTGTCCTGACTTTTTGCTTCAGCAATAAAACGCAGGTATGGTTCGGTGTTGGAAGGCCTTACATTGAACCAAAAATCGGGATAATCCAATCTGTAACCATCAAAATCGAGAAACTGCTCGGGTGCTTCTTTCTGCTTATAATGGTCTACCAAAGCATCCATTGCTTGCTTTTTTTGGGTTACTTTAAAATTAATTTCTCCACTATTATAATAAGGAGTGATATTGCGAATAAGTTGTGAGAGTGAAAAGCCCGAGCCTTTGAAGGTATTTAACAGATCGAGGACGATGAGTGCGGCCACCAATCCCGAATCGGAATAGTAAAAGTCGCGGAAATAATAATGACCGGCCAGCTCACCACCAAAAAGACCATCAATTTCTCTCAGCTTGGCTGCACCATAAGCTCTGCCAACCCTCCAAGTTTCAACTGTAGCACCAAACTGTTCGAGGTAGGATGCCACAGCGCGCGAGCTTCTGATGTCTTGTAAAACGCGTCCTTTCAATCCTTTATATTCAAAAAAGTAGTGACCCATTAGGGCGATAATCAGATCGGGTGATACAAAACGACCGTTTTCGTCAATAAACATTACCCTATCGGCATCGCCATCAAAAATAACCCCAAAATCGCATTGTCTGTTAATGACCAATTGCTTGATTTGCTCTTGATTTTCGTGTTCCAAGGGGTTGGGCTCGTGTCCGGGAAAATTGCCGTCAGCAATATCATTGATGTAATAGGCTTGATTACCAATTAATTGCTTAATAAATAACGAAGCCATGCCATTGCTGCAATCCACGCCAAAGCGGATATTATCGTAATTAACAACATATTTTTTAAGGTAGTGAATATAATCCTTTGAGAGATCAACGGTATTGATTTTGCCTTTTGGCTTACTCACGTGAATCTCTTTGTTTTCGATCCAATTTTCTAATTGTTGAAGCCCCGAATCGTAGCCGACGGGAACAACATCAGCCCTCGAAATTTTTAGTCCGTTGTGGTCTTTGGGGTTGTGCGAGGCGGTGATCATTACCGATCCTTCGTAATTATAATTTCCTGTAGCCCAATAAATTAACGGTGTTGTTGTGAGACCGGCGTCAGACACATTGGCACCTGCATCAGTGATGCCTTTGCTAAGGGCCTCGAAAATCGTATCGGAGGAATGTCGTATATCACGACCAACGAGAATGGTTTTCGCAGATAGCAATTCGGGCAAAAAGAAACCAATTTTATACACGTCGTCGGCGTTAAAATCAACGTTCCAAACGCCTCTTATATCATAAGCTTTGAATGCTTTCATCTTTTTTAGTTTTTAATATTCATTCTGTCGAGGGCCTTTCTATATTTCCACGCGTTCACTTCGTGTTTCTCATAGGATTCGGCAAAAGCGTGGTAGCCCGAAAGATCATCTTTGGCACAAAAATAGAAATACCGATGATTTTCAGGGTTAAGCACCGCGTTGAGGGATGCGATGGAGGGAATGCAAATAGGGCCGGGCGGAAGCCCCGGATTTTGATAGGTGTTATAGGGTGAAACGATGGTTTTATGAATGTCGAGTACCCTTCGGATTTCAAAATCGCCGGCAGCAAACACCAAGGTGGGGTCGGCCTGCAAACGCCATCCATATTTTAATCGGTTAAGATAAACACCGGCTATGGTGGCTTTTTCACTGTCTTTGTTGGTTTCTTTGTCAATGATAGAAGCCAAAGTTGAAACTTCTATAGGATTCAGGTTTAATGCTTTAGCCTTTTGCAGCCGCTCTTCTGTCCAAAATTTCTGCTTTTCCTGAAACATTCGCGAAACAAACTCTTCGGCAGTGCTGGTCCAATAAAACTCGTAAGTGTTGGGCAAAAACAAGGCAGGAATGGTTTGTTTGTTGTAGCCTAAAAAGGAGATGTAAGTACTGTCAGTTAAAAGTTGAACAATTGACGTGGAGTCGGCTTCAATTTGTTTTGCTACACGACCTGAAAGTTGATAAATATCACGCAAATTGTTAAATGTAACCGAAACAGGTTTTTGCGCTCCTGAGCGTAAGAGTCTGATTAGTTTATAATTACTCCATCCATCCTCAATCAGGTAGTGTCCTGGTTTAATGAGTTTGTCAAATTTCATCCATTCGCTTACAAGCACAAAATCGTTGCGACGAATCACCAATCCGTTTTTGAACAGTATTTCTTTTAAAGCGTTAAAATCAGTGCCGGTTGGAATAAAAAGCTCGGTGGTTTGCTTGTCGAATGTCCAAACATTGGGTTTGAAAAACAAACTGTTGAGCTTCCAAGCTCCAATCACTATTGACAAGGTCAAAATAACTAAAGATGTAAAAATGAATCTTTTACGCACTTTGCTTTTTCTCCTCATACTTGGATTGCCGTATCTGTTGTGGTAATTGCTCATGCTTACTTTGACTTTTTTTCTGGTTGGTGCAACTGAAATTGATATTGATCAATAAACCCGTCATCTTTTTTAAGCCAATCGGTTTTTTTTGCTGTTTCTGTATAGTTTAACGACGAAAACAATTTCAGACTGGCTTGGTTGTCAGCAGCAATCAATCCATACACTTGGTGTAGTTTTAACACCTTGAAACAATAGTTTTGGGTCAAAATCATGGCCCGGCGTGCGTATCCTTTGTTTCGATAGGGCGCATCAATGAGGATTCCGATTCCGGCCCTTTGGTGGTAGAGGTCTAAGTCATAAATGTCAACAGTTCCAATTGATAATGAGTGGTTTGATGTTTGAATGTCTATCATCAAGCGAAGTTGTTTATTGGCAAATAGGTCTTGATTATTCAAAATAAACTGTTCAATTTCAAAATGTGAAAGTGGAGCAAAACGTTCGCTCACCTGCCATAAACTGAGATCGTTTTCCCATTCATAAAGCAATTTGCTGTCGGCAGGCTCAACAGCTCTCAAATACAATTCATTATCTTTTGCAAACATGGCCACTTTCTTGGGTGCTAAATTACAAAAAAAACCGTCTTTTTGATAGAGAATCCTTTGTATGAACTGCTTTTGCGGATAAAATCAGTCCGATAAATCTTTTTATTCGTTTTTGTGAAGTATAATTAGGCAATGGAAATATTGCCGCTGAAAACCGAGGTTACCGGTCCTCGCAATCGAATGTCAGTAAACCCTTGATCGGTTTTTTTTAAGTTCACATCTAAGGTTCCGCCTAATGTATTGATAGTAATTGCTTCTTTTCCAGTTTGTAGTGCAACCGCTATGGCTGCTGCTGTTACTCCGGTTCCGCATGAAAGCGTTTCATCTTCAACGCCTCTTTCGTAGGTTCGTAAATGAGCTATTCCTTCATTAATTTCCAGAAAATTAACGTTGATTCCTTCCTTACGAAAGCTTTCGCTGTTTCGTATGGAGCGTCCGTTTGTTACCACGTCAATAGCTTTCAAATTGTTGACAATGGTCACAAAATGTGGAGAACCGGTGTTTACAATCAGTCGTTGTGGTTCAAAATCAAACTGTTGAACATCTATCATTGTTATTTCAATATCAAATTGTGAATCTTTAACACTGTGTACCCAACCTTGGTGCACACCGTCAAAAGCCAAAAAGGAGGCTGTTTCCCCAATTAATCCTTCGTTGAAAGCAAACGCCATGCTTGCCCTTCCGCCATTGCCACACATACTTCCTTCATTTCCATCGGAGTTGAAATAGGTCATTTTAAAGGCATGAGCAGGCGTGGCTTCAATCACAATCAATCCATCGGCTCCAATTCCGAGATGGCGATGACATAAAAAAGCAATGGTTTGACGGTTCAATGGCACTTTTGAGTTGAACTGATTGACCATAATGAAGTCATTTCCAGCACCGTGGTACTTATGAAAGTTGAAGTTGTGTGGTGTCATTGATATGAAAATGAAGCTGTTAATAAACGTTAAGCAATTTGATTTTTGTTAAAAGCGGTTCGTTTTTTGATACAAAGCTATGATTTATTTCGTTGAAACAAGGTCGCGACTGTTTCATCATTAACAACAATTAACAGCACAAATAAAACTTTAAGCTTAACAAAACGTTTATGTATTAAATAAATCATGCAACGATGAAAAATGGATTGAAAAATTTCGCTTATGGATTGGTAGGTGGTTTCATTGTTTTGGCAATCTACCTTATTGTTTCCGGTTCTAACGGAGGTGAAAATAGTAAGATTGAGGCGTCTACCGAGCGTTTGACGGTGCAGCCCGAGAATGTAGGTATTTATAAAGCCCAATATGCCTCAGTTCCTCAAGATGTAAATTTTGTTGATGCTGCCGAACTCACTGTGAATGCAGTAGTGCATATTCGCACGGAAATAAAACAGCGATCAAACAATTACGACGATTTTTTCGGCTCTTTGCGCGAGTATCTTTATGGAAGCCCGCATCATGGTAACCCACGCAGCTTAGTGGGCTTTGGTTCGGGTGTGGTGCTTTCAAATGATGGCTATATTGTGACCAACAATCATGTGGTTGAAGGTGCAGATAATATTGAAGTCACTTTTAATGACCGCCGGAAGATGAAGGCTCAAATTGTTGGTACTGATCCAACAACCGATATTGCTTTGATCAAAGTGGAGGGAAACGATCTCCCATTTTTGGTTTTTGGCAATTCCGACGAAGTTAAAATCGGTGAGTGGGTTTTGGCAGTGGGAAACCCTTTTAACCTCAATTCCACGGTTACTGCTGGTATTGTGAGTGCTAAAGCGCGAAATATCAACATATTAGGAAATGGCTCCAATGTAGATTCCTTTATTCAAACGGATGCCGTCATCAACCGCGGTAACAGTGGGGGCGCTTTGGTAAACACCACCGGCGAGTTGATCGGAATCAACGCGGCCATTGCCTCGCGCACAGGTGTTTACGAAGGCTATTCTTTTGCCATCCCTAGCAATATTGCCAAAAAGGTTGTGGATGATATTCTCCGTTTTGGTGAGCCACAACGTGCTTATCTTGGTGTCGAAATACGCGAAATGGATGAAAACCTGGCTAAGGAATCAGGAGAAAGCGAAATCAAAGGCGTATATATTGCTCGTGTAATTGAGCACGGCGGTGCAGAGGCGGCAGGATTAAAATCGGGTGATGTAATCCTCGAAGTGGATGGTAAAAGTGTGAACACGCTTTCGCAATTGCTGGAAGCTGTTGGACAATACAGACCCGGTGACAAAGTAACGCTTCTATCTCTTAGAGACGGAAACCGCATCACCCGAAAGGTAGAATTACGTAACCAAGATGGAACAACTGACGTAAAAAAACGTGAAGACTCTTTTTACAACGAAACCTTAGGGGCTTCCTTTGAAGCCATAAAAGAAAGCGACAAAAAAGCATTTAGCATCACCAATGGGTTGAAAGTATTAGAGGTACGCGATGGAGTCTTGCGAAGAGGAGGCATTGGGAAGGATTTTATCATCCTTCAAGTGAATGGAGTAAAAGTGAACAATAAAAGCGACTTGGCAAGTGCCTTATCAGTTAAAAACTCCCGTGCAGTGCGGATTCAAGGAATGTATCCCAACGGAATGAAAATAAGTTTTGAATTTATACAATAGTTTAGAATAATTTTAAATAACTTGCGTTTTTTTTATTGGCCATTTTTTTGACATTTTCTTTGGGGTCGGTGAAACAGTTGGTTTTTTATAGCGCATCAAACTTGATTGTCAAAGTGCAAATGCGGAATGAATAGTACATAAGGAATGTCAAATGAACGGATTATCTACATAAATATTTGAACAAATGAGGCAACTTAAAATAACCAAATCCATTACGAACAGGGAAACTGCTTCGTTGGACAAGTATCTGCAGGACATTGGTAAAGAATCCATGATCACTGCAGATGAGGAGGTAGAGCTTGCCCAAAAAATCAGGACCGGCGATCAACAGGCTCTGGAACGATTGGTAAATGCCAACTTACGTTTTGTTGTTTCTGTTGCCAAACAGTATCAAAATCAAGGGCTAAGTCTGCCCGACCTGATCAATGAGGGGAATCTTGGCCTTATTAAAGCGGCCCGCCGTTTTGATGAAACGCGAGGTTTTAAATTCATTTCTTATGCTGTTTGGTGGATCAGGCAAAGCATTCTTCAGGCATTGGCCGAGCAATCGCGGATAATCCGTTTGCCCTTGAATCAAGTGGGATCACTGAACAAGATTAAAAAAGCCACATCGCGCTTGGAGCAACAGTTTGAGCGTGCCCCTTCGCTAAGTGAAATTGCTGAAACGCTTGATATCCCTGAAACAAAAATTGAAACAGCACTCAAAATCAACACCCGCTACATCAGCATGGATGCGCCATTAAAAGTGGATGATGATGTGATGTTTTTAGATCAATACGTACCGGAAGATGTCGAAGAAACCGATGACCCGCTGATGCGTGAATCGTTGGGAAGCGAAATTCAACGTTCGTTGGCATCGCTGAGTGAAAAAGAACGGGATGTCATCAATATGTATTATGGCATTGGTATGAGCCACGGCTATACATTGGAAGAGATCGGTGCAAAATTTGATCTTACCCGCGAAAGGGTTCGTCAAATTAAAGAAAAAGCCATTCGCCGATTGAAGAATACGGCGCGAAACCGACTGCTTAAAGCCTATCTAGGGCAGTAAACCAAAGAGTTAACAAATTGATAAGGAAGTGCTTATGAGTTCTTCCTTATTTTTTTTGAAGTTCCGAAAACGATTGCGGAAAGTTTTTAACTTTGCCTTGAATCAAAATACAGTTTTGTGGAATCACTAAAAAAATCATTAAAACAACACATTTATGGAGAAATTTAACAATTCTATCAAGTCGTGGATTGAAATGGAGAAAGCCACTGGCGAGCTGATTAATCTGGTGAGTAAGCTTTGGTATGAAAAATCAATTGAATTGATTTTATTACGTTCGGTGCTGGTCAACAGAGGATCGGGAAAAATATTGAACAAACACATCAGGGCCGAAACCATCCTTAAAAAACCAGTCAGGGTGCAAGATTCACTGTTGATCGCCAAGGCCATTTATGACGAAAATATCGCCCCTGCACGCATTGATATTGGTCGTTTAAACTCGGAATGGACCGAAGAAAAAGACGGCTATTCATCAGTGAATGCTTTTGTTCGCGATAAGTTGAAGGCCTTTGTTGACGCTCCACCGCGTAGCGTTAGAACGCAAGACGTGGTGCTTTACGGCTTTGGACGCATTGGACGTTTACTTGCCCGCGAGTTGGTGCTTTTTGCAGGCAATGGCAGTCATTTGCGGCTAAGAGCGGTCGTTACCCGTAGCAACACACCCGAAGATATTAAAAAACGCGTTTCGTTGTTTAGAAAGGATTCCGTTCATGGGCATTTTCCCGGTGTTGCCAACGAAGATCTTGAAAACTCGGCTATGATCGTCAATGGACAAATCATTCGTTTTATTGCAGCCAATAATCCCGAAGATATTGACTACACCGCGTATGGGATTTCAGATGCCTTAATTATTGACAATACAGGGGTGTTTCGTGATCGCGAAAACCTGTCGCGCCACCTCCAATCCAAAGGAGCTTCTAAAGTTCTGCTTACCGCTCCCGGAAAAGGCGACATCCCCAACATCGTTTACGGGGTAAACCAAAGCATGGTAAATGTTGACAGTGAAAATATTTTTTCTGCTGCTTCGTGTACCACCAACGCTATTGTTCCGGGCCTCGAAATTTTAGAAAAAAATTATGGCATCGTGAAAGGCCACATCGAAACGATTCATGCCTATACCAACGATCAAAATTTGTTAGATAATTATCACAAAAAATCACGACGTGGTCGTTCTGCACCTCTTAATATGGTGATCACCGAAACCGGTGCCGGATCAGCTGCCTCTAAGGCCATTCCATCACTCAAAGGCAAACTCACCTCCAATGCAGTGCGGGTGCCGGTTCCCAATATGTCGCTGGCTATTTTAACCATCGAGTTGGGGCAAAAAGTGAATGTTGATCAGGTGAATGCCCTCTTTCTCGATGCCTCATTGCGTGGCACTTTGATTGAGCAAATCCGTTATTCCAACTCAACTGAATTTGTTTCCTCAGACGGAATTGGCGACAGTTGCCCGTGCATTTTCGACAGCCCGGCAACACAAGTTTCCGCCGATGGTCATACCGTGATTGCCTATCTTTGGTACGACAACGAGTTTGGATATACCAGTCAAGTGGTTCGTTTGGCCCGACATATAGGCAAAGTGAAATCGTATCGCTATTACTAAATGATTAGGGAGTTTCGACCATTGATTGAGGGCCATTGAAATTTTCGAAAGAAATTCTAAATCAATAAAGTCTCAATTGAAAAACTTAACATATATTTGCCGCCTCATAATAATCCGACATGAACTTTAGTATGTTACATCATCACCATCATTTAATCGCTCAGTCGAGGTGATCATGGTGTGCTTTACATAGAATACAATAATCCAAAACCCGTCTGAGTAAATCAGGCGGGTTTTTTGTTTTTATCCCTTCGGTTTACTCAGGCACAACATCAAAAAAATGAGTAAACTAAAAATTGCGATTCAAAAAAGTGGCCGGCTTAGTGAAAAGTCGTTGAAGCTCTTAGAAGAATGTGACATTAAAATATCCAATGGCGACCGCAAGCTCAAGGCTGAAGCCAAAAATTTTCCGGTAGAGATTTTGTTTCTTCGCGATGATGATATCCCTCAATATGTTGAACAAGGAGTTGCCGATATTGGGATTCTGGGTGAAAACGAAGTGTAGGAAAAGGGCAAAAACGTGGTTATAGTCGAAAAGCTTGGGTTTGCAAACTGTAAAATGTCATTGGCTATTCCAAAGGATGTACACTAAACAAGAATAAGCTATTTTCAAAACAAGAAAATTGCTACGAGCTATCCAAAAATTCTTCAAAAATTCTTTGATGAAAACCACATTCATGTAACCATGGAAGAGATAGGCGGAAGTCTGGAAATTGCCACCGGTATTGGCTTGGCCGATGCTATATTCGACATTGTAAGCACGGGAAGCACCTTGCTGATGAATGGGTTAAAAGAAGTAGAGGTAGTCGCCAAAAGTGAAGCAGTGTTTATTTCAAATCCCATTTTGGACGCACAAAAACAAGCTATTTTCGAAAAGATATTGTTTCGATTAAGGGCTGTAAAAAGTGCTTAGGAGAATAAATATATCCTTTTAAATGCGCCCCATGCAGCCATAGAGCAGATTTGTAGTGTGTTACCCGGAATGAAATCGCCTACCATTTTGCCATTGGCGGAAAAGGGCTGGAGCAGCTTACACTCTGTGGTGAAAAAAGACCAGTTTTGGGAGGTGATAGACCAATTGAAGGCGCTGGGAGCTCAGGGTATTTTGGTCATTCCAATTGAGAAAATGGTGGTGTAATAGGACAATCTAAAAACAAAAAACAATGAACAAAATATGTTATCCAGACAAAGATCAGTGGCCAAAATTAATGAAACGCCCTGTGGTAATGCAAGATGAACTATACATTTTAGTAAATCAGATTTTTTCTGAGATTAAAAAAAGGGCGATCGGGCATTAAGAAAATTCAGCAAGATCTATGATCAAGTTGATGTAGAAAGTTTTTCAGTAAGCGAAAAAGAGCTTCACGCATCCATTCAATGGGTCAGTGATGATTTGCAAAAAGCCATTCAAGTCGCAAAAAACAACATTGAAAAATTTCATGCCTCGCAGCAAGAAAAAATACAAGTAATAGAAACGACAAAAGGTGTAAAATGCTGGCGTGAGAGCCGCGCCATTGAGAAGGTAGGGATTTATACTCCGGGAGGTTCGGCACCTTTATTCTCAACGGTTTTGATGTTGGCTATTCCGGCAAAATTGGCAGGATGTAGAGAGATTGTGCTGTGCACACCACCTGGTCCAACCGGGATGATTCATCCATCAATTCTATTCACGGCCAACTTGGTAGGAATTACGCGCGTTTTTGCCGTAGGTGGAATTCAAGCTATTGGTGCGATGACATTTGGAACGGAAACGATCCCGAAAGTGGATAAGATTTTTGGTCCCGGCAATCAGTTTGTAACGGCGGCCAAACAAATGGCTCAAAATTTTGGTGTTGCCATTGATATGCCAGCCGGACCAAGCGAGGTATTGGTGATTGCAGATGCCACTTCCAATCCGGAATTTATTGCTGCCGATTTGCTTTCGCAGGCCGAGCACGGAGCAGATAGCCAAGTGATTTTGCTTTCTGATCAAGAAAAAATTGTTGACCTTAGCTTGAAGGAGATGAAAAAACAACTCAATGCCCTGCCAAGGAAATCTATTGCAGATGCTGCTTTAGAAAACAGCAAAGCCATAGTGCTGAAAACTATCGAAGATTGCCTTGATTTTAGCAGCGATTATGCGCCTGAGCATTTGATTTTATCCATCAAAAACCACAACAAATATGTTGATAAAATCACCAATGCAGGTTCGGTTTTTTTAGGAAAATACAGTTGCGAAAGTGCAGGCGATTATGCCGGCGGAACCAATCACACCCTGCCTACCAATGGTTTTGCGCGTAATTACAGCGGTGTTTCGTTGGTTAGTTTTGTGAAGAAAATCACCTTTCAGGAACTTAGTGCTGAAGGCATTCAAAACATTGGAAAAACGGTGGAATTAATGGCTGAAGCCGAGCAATTAATGGCCCATAAAAATGCAGTTTCTATCAGACTTAAAAGCTTATAATAATGTTTAAATTAGAAAAAAGGGTTCGGCCAAACATCCTAGCGCTTAAACCTTATAGCAGTGCGCGTGCTGAGTTCAAAGGCCATGAAGGGATTTTTTTGGATGCCAATGAAAATCCATATCACACTTCGTTTTCTTTCCACGATAAGGTAAGGGATGGATTGAACAGGTATCCAGACCCTTATCAGATTGAGATCAAAGAAAAGCAGACCGAAGTAAAAAATATTCCGGTTGAAAACATTTTTATCGGTAACGGCAGCGATGAAGCCATTGATGTTTTGATTCGCATTTTTTGCCATCCGGGAAAAGATAAAATCATCCTTTGTCCGCCAACATATGGCATGTATGAAGTGTCGGCCCACGCAAAATAAAATCATTCAAGCATTTAAGAATGAAGGAGTGGAGTTTGTTGAAGTTTTGATTGACACTTCTTTTCCGCATCAAAATCTACCTTCTCGAAAACCCGGAACTGCCTTGCTCACGCACTATTTGAAAGGTCCTTATGATTTGGAAAATTCGTTTGTAATCGGGGATAGAACAACGGATGTGCAATTGACAAAAAAATATGGGCTGCAAAGCGATTTATATGGGAACCGAAAAAAATGAAGAAGCTGCTTTAACAACAACCTCTTGGTCAGACATTTACACATTTCTGTCTGTACAACCCAGAAAATCAATTCTTTGTCGCGAAACGAATGAAGCTAAAGTTGAAGTTGAAATCAACCTTGATGGCTCAGGACTGTCAAACATTTCTACCGGATTGGGATTTTTTGACCATATGTTAGAGCAAATCGCAAAGCACGGAAATCTGGATTTGAACATTCAAGTTAAAGGCGATTTAAACATTGACGAGCACCACACCATTGAGGATGTGGCCATTGTGTTGGGTGAAGCATTTTTGCAGGCTTTAGGAAGCAAAAAAGGTATCGAACGCTATGGCTTTTTGTTGCCTATGGACGATTGTTTAGCTCGAGTAGCTATTGATTTTGGCGATCGGCCATGGTTGGTTTGGAGTGCTGATTTTAAACGCGAAAAAGTGGGCGAAATGCCAACTGAGATGTTCATACACTTTTTTAAGTCGTTCAGCGACAATGCCAAATGCAACCTAAATATCAAAGTGGAGGGCGAAAACGAACACCATAAAATTGAAGCTATTTTTAAAGCCTTTGCCAAAGTCATAAAAATGGCGGTAGCCAAAACCAATCAGTTCTCTATACCCAGCACCAAAGGCTCACTATGATTGCAATTGTAAAATACAACGCCGGCAATATCAACTCGGTAAAAAACGCCATTGAGCGATTGGGGTTTGAATGTGTGATAACTGATGATGAACAGGAAATTTGCAGTGCTGAAAAAGTTATTTTTCCAGGTGTTGGCGAAGCAAGTTCTGCCATGAAATACATCAAACAACGGCGATTGGACCATCTGATAAAAGCTTTAAGCAGCCCGTTTTAGGCATTTGCTTAGGTCAGCAATTGATGTGCAAATTTTCGGAAGAAGGAAACACACAGGGTTTTGGGATTTTTGATGTGAATGTGAAAAAATTTCCACATCTCGACCTCGTTCCGCACATGGGCTGGAACAACTTGCGATTGTTACATCAAAGTGCCATTTTTGACAAGGTATCGGCATCAGATAATGTGTATTTCATTCATAGTTATTATTGTGAATATTCTGAATATACCATTGCCGATTGTGATTACATTTTACCTTTTAGCGCTGCCATGCAGAAAGATAATTTTTACGCTTTACAATTTCATCCCGAGAAATCAGCCGGAGTTGGTGAACAAATTCTGAAAAACTTTTTACAATTATGAGGATCATTCCGGCCATAGATATTATTGATGGTAAATGTGTTAGGCTCACCAAAGGCGACTACGCAACCCAAATGATGTATTACAAAAATCCGTTGGAAGTAGCCAAAGCATTTGAAACCAGCGGTATCCAATATTTGCATTTGGTTGATTTAGATGGTGCAAAATCGAAACATATCGTCAACCGCAAAGTATTGGAAAATATTGCGAAAAACACTTCATTGAAGATAGATTTTGGTGGTGGAATAAAAAGCAATGAAGATGTGAAAATTGCCTTTGAAAGCGGCGCTTCACAAATTACGGGAGGCAGCATATCCGTTCAAAATCCGAATTTGATTCAGGAGTGGTTGGCCACTTATGGAAGCGAAAAAATTATTCTGGGTGCGGATGCCAACAATCGGAAAATTGCTACACATGGTTGGATGCAAAGCACTGATATGGACGTAGTTGCTTTCATTTCTCGTTTTGAGCAAACGGGCATTCGTGATGTCATTTGTACCGATATTGCCAAAGACGGCATGTTGCAAGGAACTTCCAATGTTTTGTACCAAGAAATTTTGCAAAAAACCTCTGTTCAATTGATTGCTAGTGGTGGTGTTTCTACTTTTGATGATCTAATCAAATTAAAAGCCATCGGTTGCGAGGGTGTTATCATTGGAAAAGCCATCTATGAAGGAAAAATCACTTTAAAGGAACTCAAAAAACTATGTTAAAAAAACGCATCATTCCCTGCTTAGACATCAAAGACGGAAGAACGGTAAAAGGCGTTAATTTTGTTGCTCTTCGCGATGCGGGCGACCCGATTGAACTGGCCAAACGCTATGTGTGCGAAGGAGCTGATGAATTGGTGTTTCTCGACATCACCGCCACCATCGAAAAACGCAAAACATTGTCCGAGTTGGTGCGTAAAATTGCCAGAGAGATCAATATTCCCTTTACGGTTGGCGGTGGAATCTATTCTCTGGAAGACGCTCAAGCGGTGATAAGAGCCGGAGCAGATAAGGTAAGCATCAATTCAGCCGCTTTAAAAAATCCACTTCTGATCACCGAAATTGCCGACGAGTTTGGCAGTCAGTGCGTGGTTATAGCCATTGACACGAAATTTGACAACAACGAATGGACCATCTTTGTTAGTGGAGGGAAAATTCCGACAACCCTTAAAACCATGGATTGGGCCAAGCAAATTGAACACTTGGGTGCCGGCGAAATTCTACTCACTTCAATGAATAACGATGGCACAAAAACTGGTTTCGCGATCTCAATTTTGGATCAGATAAGCAAAGCAATTAACATTCCGGTGATTGCCTCAGGTGGAGCCGGAACTATCGAACATTTTAAAGAAGTGTTTGAAAAAACAAAAGTCAGTGCTGCATTGGCAGCAAGTATTTTTCACTTTGGAATGGTTTCCATTCCCGAACTTAAATCCTACCTCAAAACCCAAAATATTTCAATCCGATGAACATCAATTTTGAAAAATCAAATGGTCTTGTGCCGGCCGTCATTCAGGATAGCGCCACCTTACAAGTGCTGATGCTGGGGTATATGAATGAAGAAGCATTCAACAAAACCCAAAACGAAAAACGTGACACTTTTTTCAGTCGCAGTAAAAATCGGCTTTGGACAAAAGGCGAAACCTCAGGCAACTGCTTAATAGTCAACGACATTTTAATGGATTGTGACAACGACACCCTTTTAATACAAGCGACTCCCCAAGGCCCGACCTGCCATACAGGCGCTACCTCGTGTTTCACCGACGAAACCTCCAAAGGTTTTTTGTATCAACTGCAAAAGATTATCAGTCAGCGTATTGACGCAAATGATGAAACTTCATACACCAACAAGCTTTTTAGAAAAGGTATCAATAAAGTGGCACAGAAAGTGGGTGAAGAGGCTGTTGAACTTGTTATCGAAGCCATAGACCAAAACGACAATCTCTTTAAAAACGAGGCCGCCGATCTGTTGTATCATTTTTTAATTTTACTTAAAATGAAAAATATTCAACTCGAGGAAATAGAAGCCGTGCTTGCTCTTCGGTCGAAAAAGCCCAGCCCATAGCGGTTTACCGTCAAACCTAGCAAGTCAGTTTGTGTGGGTTGATTGCAGGGGATGGGAAAAAACGACAATCAAAAGTTAGGATAAAAAACTGACGATGCTTTTGTGAAACACTAAAATCTTAGGTTGGATACCTTATATTATGCGCTACTTTCTGATGATGTGAAGAATAGAAGGCTTTAAGAGAAAACGTCATTTAACTCCAACTAAAAAAATTACCATGAATATATTTTATCATAATGGTAGTTTAATGGATGAACATTTCTAAATTTGCCTGCTTATTCAAGCAAATTCAAAACCATGAAAAACACTAAATACATCTTCGTTACCGGGGGTGTAACTTCGTCTTTGGGTAAGGGAATTATTTCAGCTTCGTTGGCTAAATTGCTGCAAAGTCGCGGGTTTTCAGTTACCATTCAGAAACTCGATCCTTACATTAATGTTGATCCCGGAACGTTGAATCCCTATGAGCACGGCGAATGTTTTGTTACCGAGGACGGAGCCGAAACGGACCTTGATTTGGGACATTATGAGCGTTTTTCAAACACACCCACCTCGCAGGCCAACAATGTTACTACAGGCAGAATTTATCAATATGTGATCAATAAAGAGCGGGAGGGCGAATACCTTGGCACTACTGTTCAGGTGGTTCCGCACATTACCGACGAAATCAAACGGCGCGTCAGACTCTTAGGTCAGAACGGAAATTTCGATTTTGTCATTACCGAAATTGGTGGAACCGTGGGCGACATCGAATCCTTCCCTTTTGTTGAAGCCATTAGGCAGATGCGTTGGGAGTTGGGAAAAAACTGTGCCGTCATTCATCTTACGCTTGTTCCGTTTCTGAAGGCTGCCGGCGAGCTGAAAACCAAACCCACCCAGCACTCTGTGAAAACGATGCTGGAGCAAGGTGTTCAGCCCGACATTATCGTTTGCCGAACCGAAAGGCCATTGAATGATTCCATTCGGGCAAAAATTGCACAGTTTTGCAATGTCGAAGTGAGTTCAGTGATTGAAAGCATTGACGCCTCTTCTATTTACGAAGTGCCTATTTTGATGTTGGACGAGAAATTGGATATCGAAGTGCTGCGGAAAACCCAAACACCGCTTCCAGAGAAGTTCGACATTACCAAATGGCAGCATTTTTTAAAGCGGCTGAATAATCCCGTTCATCTGGTTACTGTTGCCCTTGTGGGAAAATATGTAGAGTTGAAAGATGCGTACAAGTCTATCCATGAGGCATTTATACATGGTGGAGTTGCCAACGAATGTGAGGTAAAGGTAAAATATGTACACAGCGAACACTTGAATCAAGAACAACTTGAGGAAGAACTATCCGACGTTGACGGCATTTTGGTGGCTCCCGGTTTTGGCGGAAGAGGAATTGAAGGTAAAATTTTATCTATCGCCTATGCCCGCGAGAATAACATTCCATTTTTTGGTATTTGTCTCGGTATGCAATGTGCCGTAATTGAATTCGGAAGAAATGTTCTCGGTTTCAGAGATGCCCATTCTACCGAAATGAACCCCAAAACCAATCATCCTGTCATTGACATCATGTCGAACCAACGGGCGGTAACCAATTTGGGAGGAACCATGCGCTTGGGTGCTTATCCATGCAAACTCGATCCCGATTCCAAAGTTTTTCAGCTTTACAAGGAAACGATGATTTCTGAACGACACCGTCACCGTTTTGAGTTCAACAACGAGTACCACAAAGATTACAACAAAGCCGGGATGAAAACAGTGGGCATTTACCCGAATGAGAATTTGGTCGAAATTGTGGAGCTGGATAACCATCCTTGGTTTGTGGGCGTGCAATACCATCCTGAATACAAAAGCACTGTTGCCAATCCGCATCCTTTGTTTGTGGGTTTCATAGCAGCTATGATCAATGCCCAAAAGAAATAGGTTCAAAACCACAACAAGCAGCACATTTCCTTCACTTTCCTTTTCTCTGACGAAGAAAAAAGCCTGTTAACAGCCTTTTCAATTTTTGAATGCTAGGTTTCGGGCTTCTTCTTTAGGGATTTTATGTTATTTTTGCAGCGTTTTTAAAATAAGTTCATGAACAGAGACACAACGATTGGGTTTATACTCATTGCCGTCATCCTGATTGGATATTCCATCTGGATGACACCTTCAAAAGAAGAAATGGCTGAACGCCAGCGCATTCAGGATTCGGTGATGCTAGTGCGTCAGCAACAGCGGGTGTTGGATTCAACGCGGATGGTGGAAGAATTAAAACTTCAAATTGCCAATGAACAACAGGCCGAATCGGTTGAAAGTACTGCTGCTTCAAATGAAAATATTGCCGCCGGGCTTCAAGATCGCTATGGATTTTTTGCTGTTTCGGCCCAAGGAACAAATGAGATATTTACCGCTGAAAACGAACAGCTTAAACTTACTTTTTCTTCTAAAGGAGGACTACTGAAACAAGTTCAACTGAAAGAGTATCAAACTTGGGATACACTCCCATTGGTGATTTACGACTCCGCAACAGCCAAACTCGACCTTTCGTTTTTCTCCAAAAACAGAACCATCAACACCTCCGAGCTGTACTTCCGTCCATTTGTGAATGGAAAACCACTCGTTGGAAACAAAATTCCGGCTGTAACGGCTGACAGCCTTACCTTGAGTTTCCGCGCCTTTGTTGGCGATGGCGATAGTGTTACCAATAAATACATCGCTTTTGAATACGTGATTTATCCCACCGGTTACAGATTGGGTTTCAATCTTGTACTCGAAGGCATGGACAAGATCCTGGCAAGCAACACCAGCTATATGAATCTCGACTGGTCGCTCGACTTGCTCAACCAAGAGCGTTCCATTGACCGTTTCAACAGTCCAACCATCTTTTACAAGCATTTGAATGATGATGTTGAAAACCTCTCGCTATCAAAAAACGAAGAAATAAGTATCAAAACCAAGGTGCGTTGGGTGTCGTTTAAACAGCAGTTTTTTAGCACAACCCTTGTTGCCAACGACTATTTTGAAAATGCTGAACTGAAAACTTTCGACAAAGAGCAGCCCACGAACAGTCGTTATATGAAATCGGTGAGTTCGTCAATGGGCTTACCCGTAACATTGAGTCCTTCCCAAAAAATTGGAATGTTCTTTTACTTGGGACCCAACAGCTACAACGAGCTTAAAGCCTATGATCTGGGTCTCGAACGGCAAATACCATTGGGTTGGGGATTCTTCCTCCTGGCTTGGATCAACATTTATCTTGTAATTCCTGTCTTTCATATCCTTGGTAGCTTTGGATGGAATTATGGTATTGTCATCTTGGTTTTAACCTTGATTTTGAAGCTTTTCCTGCTGCCAGTAGCATACAAAACCTACTCCTCTTCGGCCAAAATGCGTGTTTTGAAACCTGAGGTTGACGAAATCAACGCCAAATATCCTAAGAAGGAAGATGCCATGAAAAAGCAACAGGCCGTCATGAGTCTCTACAAACGTGCCGGAGCCAATCCCATGTCTGGCTGTATTCCCATGTTGCTACAAATGCCCATTTTGATTGCTATGTTCAGGTTTTTTCCGTCCAGCATCGAGCTAAGGCAAGAATCCTTCCTCTGGGCACACGATTTGTCCAGCTACGACAGCGTTTTAAGTTTACCCTTCGAGATTCCTTTCTATGGCGCACATGTGAGTCTTTTTACCTTGTTGATGACTGTTTCAACTATCATGTACACCTATATGAACAATCAGATGATGGGCAGTCAAAGCACCCAATTGCCCGGAATGAAAACCATGATGTATATTATGCCTGTGATGTTTTTGGGTATTTTTAACAATTACGCTTCCGGCTTGAGCTATTATTACCTTCTCGCCAATTTGATCACCTTCGCACAAATGTACCTCTTCCGTTTTGCGATCAATGAGGATAAATTACGTTTGCGTATTGAGGAAAACAAGAAAAAACCCATTAAGAAATCGGCCTTTCAACAAAGGTTAGAAGAAGCTGCAAAACAACGAGGGATGAAATAGGAATGGAAAGTTTGCAACGTACCTATTACGAACGTATTGGAAGGGATAACCTCAAGCGAATTATCGCTTTTTTTTATGAAGAGATAAGGAAAGATGATCTGCTTTTGCCCATGTACCCCGGCGATTTAGAAGCTGCCGAAATGCGATTGTTTCTGTTTATGGTGCAGTATTTGGGAGGACCCGCCACCTATTCAGAACGTAGAGGACATCCGCGTTTGAAGATGCGTCATGTGAACTTTCCTATTGACGAAAATGCCAAAGACCATTGGCTGGCCTGCATGAAAAAGGCTATGGATCAAGTGGAAATTGAGGAAGAAGCACGCAATTTCTTGTGGAGTTATTTTCTTTACACAGCTAACTTCCTAAAGAACAGATAAAAGAAAAAAAGAGGCATTCATTGGTGAGTGCCTCTTTTTTTTGACAGATTTTTTTATTTTGAATCGCCAATGAAATAATCCTCCTTTTCGGCAAACAATACATTAAAGGTGGTGAGGCTACCATAAATTTTGGTGATATATTGCTGAAGATCAACTTTTTCAGCATCGCTCAGCGAAGAGGAGTTCACCCGTTGTTCCATCACCCTTAGACGGTCGCGCACCATCACTATTTTATGAAAGAAAGTGTCAATGGGAATTTCTTTGGGTTTCAGACTTTTGTCGCCCGGCTGCAACAACACAATGCCGCCTTTCCATTTGTTGCCAATGTGCACAACCTCTTGCAAATCGGAAAACTTGCGAATGATGCGCGAGAAAACTTTTTCAACTTTCTCGAAGCTTAAGAGGTCGGTTTCGCTGCTTACAAATTCTAAAATTTCAAGTCCTTGAAATGATTTTAGAATTGTTTTGGTGCCATAATCTAAAAAAGTGATTTCATATGCATCGGTATAAGCTTGTATAACAACACCTTTGCCATATTGTGGGTGCTTTACGCGAGAACCGATACCCAATGTTAAGTCGTTTGTCATTTTATTTAGAGTTTCTTTTCAAAATTATTCAACAAATAAACTCAATTTAGTGATGAAAATTATCGCAACCTTGAAAAAAAAGAAAACTTTGAGGAGTCTGCTGAATAATGTCGGAACTTAGTTTATTGGCTTCTTAGCAGGGATGTTTTGATCCGTTGCTTCATTTATTAACTTTCTTTATGCAATGTATTCATTTTGATTATTTAAGGAAACAAACTGCATGAGGATGAAAGTAGCAACGAACTGTGGATTAAAATTTCATTTTTTTGATGTGTTTGAATGAACACCATCGTGCCACCATCGAATCAAAACTCTTCATTGGTCTGAAACGTTTTTTTGTACTAAATAGAGCATGTTGTTTCAAAACGGGAAAAAATAGTCCTAATTTGGGAATTTTTACAATGCACTTAAAAACCTCGTAAATCGTTACAACCTATAATCCAATTGGGTTACCAGCGCTTATGGAATACGGTATAATTGTTGTTAGATATGGGAATTGACTAATTTATTTAAGCGATTGATTATTAAGAAACATGACTCAAATGAGAAAATTTACGCATTCTTTCACTAAACTGAGGGTAATTTGCCTGTTGATGGTTGTAGGGAATGCCGGTTTTTCGCAAGAACAAACCGAGGTTTCCAATTTTGAAACAATTTCTTCAGCTAATGCGCTTCAAAATCAGCTTGGGGATCATTTTTTACTTCGTTCCGATATTCATCGCATTCATCATTTCAATGCCTTTCAGGACCACGACAGTAAAAACCCTGATTGGGCTTTTCTACCAACATCCGTCGAGCTCCTTTCGGTATCACAAAACCCGCGTCAATACAACTATGTGTACACCCCAAACGCAAAACGTTTTACAACAAGCGTTAAAAATTTCCAAAATGGCAATTGGGTAAATGATTTGTTTGAATTGTGCAGCTACGATGCCAATGGCAATATGCTATCCTCACTCTGGAAGTCATGGGATGGTTTTAGTTTTGTGAATGCGTCAAGAACAACTTGGACTTATGCCGACAACAGTAAAGTACTATCTGAAATTAAACAGCAATGGACTTCTGGAGCTTGGGTCAATGCCGAAAAAACGACCAATACCTATGATATTAATGGAAATCTTGTTGCCAGCTTGAAAGAATTGTGGGTAAACGGAGCTTGGGAAAACAACTTTTATGATTTGTTAACTTACAACACCACCAACTTACTCACCGGTTTGACACGCCAAATTTATAACGGAAACGGATGGGACAATGCTTTACAACTGATTTATGAATACAACACCAACGGTTTGCTGTCGAGTGGAATTATCCAAGAATGGGGCACAACCAGTTGGTTGAACACTTACAAAGAAACTTA
Organism: Bacteroidota bacterium; assembly: GCA_023396415.1. Classification (GTDB taxonomy): domain Bacteria; phylum Bacteroidota; class Bacteroidia; order Bacteroidales; family F082; genus JALNZU01. The sequence continues at coordinate 1,739 of JAEWWJ010000110.1, read as the reverse complement.
CACCTACAATTCAACCAGTAAAGTGATCCTTTACATTGGGCAGGATTGGATAGGGTCGAGCTGGAAAAACAGCGAAAAATATACTTATACCTACAATACTTTAGGTTATGTCATTTTATCATTAGGCGAAAAATATGTGAACAACGCATGGGTCAACTTCACACGCGATCAATACAACTACAATGATTTTGGTGGCATTCAAGCGCAAGTGAGCGAGGCATGGATTGCCGGGGCATGGCTTAACCAGCGGTTGGTTAGCAACGCTTTCGATGATAACGGAAATGCTTTAACCTGTGATCTTTTCCATTGGAATGGTTCGGATTGGATACAAAACCAAGATGGTCAAATTTTTATGCCCTATTCTTACAGCATGTTTAACAACATCTATACAGGTTATCGTACGAATGCAGTTTACGCTTCTTTCTTAGTAGGTTCTATCGAGCAACCCCTATCAGCACAGGCCCTAAGCTTTGGTCCCAATCCGGCGAATGATGATGTGAAGTTGTTTTTTTCTCTCGACAAGTCCGCACATGTATCCGTTGCTTTATACAACTTAGCAGGAAGCCAAGTAATGAAAAAAGATTTTGGACAAATGCCAACAGGTGACCACCAAGTGGAGCTGAATGTCCAAACCATGAGCAGTGGCATCTACCTCTTGCAATGGATAAGCGGTGAAAACAAACAAACAGAAAAAATTATTTTAAAAAACTAATACCTTGAAAACTAACAAATTAAATATCACTATCATGAAAACAACTTTACGTCATCGTGTCTTCTCGCTTATTGCAGTCTTAATGATTGCTTTAAGTACGAGTGTCACGGCTCAAAACAATGGACCATTTGTTAAAGTGGAACAGCCCACCGCAGCCGGAATTGAATGGGTAGCAGGAAACTCCTACTTAATTTCTTGGACTGATAACTTAACCAAGCCGGTACTTATTGAATTGGTTAACTATGGTGCAACTCCTGTTACTTATGAGGTAATTAATCCTTCTGCTGAAGGATCTACTTGGGTATGGCCAATACCCTCAGGTATTGCACCAGGAAATCAATACAAGATTAAAATTTTCAGCACGGTGAACAATGCCATTGTTGACTGGAGCGATGAATTCTTTAGCATAGTTGCCTCTGCAACTGGATCATATATTAAAGTGGAGCAGCCCAGCCTTCCAAATATCAAATGGGTCAGAGGCACAACCAATGTAATATCCTGGGATGATAATATGCCCGGAAAGGTAAAGGTGGAGTTGTTAAATGACAATCCCCAACAACTTGCGTATGATAAAGCTTCAAACTATGGAGGAAGTTGGACGAGTGGTGATAATCATGGAACCGGTTTTGGACCTTGGGATGTTAATTTTGTAGGCGTAAGTGCTGATGCCAGCCTTGGTGATCCAGCTACTGCCGGCATAACCAATATGGATAATCCTTCTTTCTATGTAGCTTCTTCAGCAACATCCTTTATCTCTGTTGATAGACCATTTGATCCACTTCCTGTTGGAAGTACATTTAGCTGTGAAATGGCCACGAATTTACCCGGACCAGCAAACACATTTAAAGGTGTCGTATTGTACAGCAGCCAAACGATCATTACAGAACCTAATCAAATAGTTCGCATTATTCAACGCGATACAGATGTAATTGAGATCAATGACCAGCCCATGTTTAACAACCCCGGAACCAAACCCATGAAGTTAAATTTTGAATATTTTGAAGTTGGTAAATTGCGTGTTTATGGC
>JAEWWJ010000109.1 GCA_023396415.1 Bacteroidota bacterium | reverse complement strand
GAAGATGTAATTCATATTCAAGAAGCATATGAAATTATTCCGACTTCTGTCTCAAAATATGGATGGCTACTGAATCATCTCAATAAGCATGGTTTTATTGAAGCAGAGGTTGCTGACTATTTTGAGGAGATTAATTTATCATTGCTTGAATTCATGCAAAGTAGTTTGCAAAAGGATAATTATGACTTTTTGCATGGTTCACTCGGTATTTCCAATTATTTTCTTTCGGTTGAAAATCAAACCAATAAACATTTTGTTGTTGAATTCGTAGGAAAATTTTATAAAAGTGCACTACAAAATGAAAATGGTGGCTTAAAATGGATTTCTATACTTGATTTTGATTTAAAGAAGAAAGGTTTTAACATCAGCATGTCCCACGGTATATCAAGTATCATATCGGTTTTTAGCAAGATTTGCTCAAAGGGCATTGAAACGGAAATTACGAAGCGTATAATTGAAGGTGCAGTTTCCTATTTGTTAAACCAAAAACTTCCCCCAGATCAGTACAATTCAATCTATCCCAATTTTGCCATTGAGAGCATGGATAAGCTTCATTCAAGCCGCCTGGCCTGGTGTTATGGCGATTTGGGCATATCCGTTGCCTTATGGCATGCTTCGCAGGCCTTAGGAAGAAAGGATTGGGAACAAGAGGCTATTGACACCATATTGCATGCTTCCAAAAGAAGGGGGTTGGTTGAAAACGGGGTTGTTGATGCAGGGCTTTGCCACGGCACTGCCGGTATAGCCCATATCTTTAACCGTATGTATGGATACACCGGACTTGAAGAACTCAAGGAAGCTTCCAATTATTGGTTTGCCGAAACCCTTAAAATGGCACGTTTCGAAGATGGGCTGGCTGGTTTCAAGGCATGGCAGGGCAACGAAAGAGGCTGGGTAAACGAACCCGGCTTGCTCGAAGGCATTGCAGGTATCGGGCTCGCACTTATTTCGGCTGTTTCGGATATCGAGCCTGCCTGGGACGAATGTTTATTGTTAAGCTAAACAGTACTATGCAAGCTGAACCAACATACACTACCCACGAATACTTTATCCTTCGTACGCCATTGTACCCCTTTGATTTTATTAAAAATCTTGTCAACAAACCTGAAATAGCTGATCACGAACTAAATGCGATATGCAACAAGCCCTTGGTGCAGGAAGCCATTTATCTGGCTTCGCCCCACTTATTTGCAGAAATGAATAAATGGCTGAGGGGCGAATTTGGCACTGGCAAAAAGGACTTAAAAAGTTTGCACAAGGTAAAATCTGGTCTGATGCGTTATCTCCTCAGAATGTCAACCAGGTGCACACCTTTTGGATTGTTTGCCGGGTTTTCAACCGGAAGCTTTGGAGATCATACAGCCATCAGATTGCTTGAGCAAGAAGCTAACATAAGCCATACACGTTTGGATATGAACTATTTGTGTGCGCTGGCACAGGACTTATCTAAAATGGAAGCAATCAAGGCAGGCCTGAAGTTTTTTCCAAATTCGAGTATTTATAGTATTGCGGGGCGTGTGCGGTATGTGGAGTATCATTATGCCAATGGCCGGCGCATGCATCAGATTGTTGCAGTTGACAATTCTGAATACTTGCAAAGAATCCTTCAAAGTGCTGCAAAAGGTGCTATGCTGCATGAGTTAGCAGCTGCCATTACCGATGATGAAATTTTTGAAGAAGACGCACGTGATTTTTTGAATGAGTTAATCGATGCGCAGCTATTGGTGAGTGAACTGGAGCCTGCTGTAAGCGGAGAAGAATTTCTGGATCAGATGCTCCAAATCCTTAGCGGGATACCTCCAAATGAAACACTCGAAAAAGTACTGGCAGTTTTAAATCAGGTAAAATCAAAATTGACTGCACTGCGTTACACTCCTATTGGCAGAGATGTTGGAGTTTTTGATCAAATTTCGCAAGAAACCAAAAAGTTAGACACAAGCTTCGACATCAAGTACCTGTTCCAAACCGATATGGTTAAACCAACAAAGATTTGCCAACTGGACCATCAAATAAAGGAAGATATCTATACAGCATTGGAAGTACTCAATAAGCTTACTCCTAAAAACGAAACAACTAATCTTTCAAAATTCCGGGAAGCCTTCAGAGAACGTTATGAAGATGAAGAGGTACCGCTTTTGAAAGTCCTCGACAACGAAAACGGCATCGGATACCTGCAAAATCATCATGGGGATATTGCACCATTGGTGGACGGACTTATTTTGCCAAACAGGAAAAACGGTTCTCAGGAAATTAAATGGAATGGTATTTATGCCATGTTGCTTCAAAAATTAAACAGTGCAATTGCCGACCACTCCAAAACGATAACCCTGGAAGACTCCGATTTGAATGGGCTTGAAGCGCAATGGGAAGATCTACCTGCCACTGTTTCGTCGATGATACAGCTCTTGAAACATCCCAATTCTGATAAGCCAATGCTTTACATCAAATCATTCGGAGGTTCATCCGCTGCAAACCTGATCGGCAGATTTTGCCATGCAGATAAGGCTTCCCACGAATTTGTGAATGAAATCATTGCCAGAGATGAGGCGCATCAAACCCAATATCTTTATGCCGAAATAGTGCATTTGCCCGAATCAAGAACTGGTAATATTTTGACGCGTCCGGTATTTCGTAAGTATGAAATTCCATATTTGGCTAAATCAGTAGTTCCCTTATCAAACCAGTTGAAAGCAGATGACCTGATGGTATCTGTTAGAGGCGATCAGGTTTTGCTGCGCTCACCAAAACACAATAAATATGTGCTGCCCAGACTCACTACAGCCCACAATTTCTCATTTAATGCCCTGCCCGTTTATCACTTTTTGTGTGATATGCAAACCCAAAACCTGCGCTCAGGCCTGGTGTTTAACTGGGGGCCACTTGAAAATAATCATCAGTTCCTCCCGCGTGTGATGTATAAAAACATTATCCTGTCAAGAGCCAGGTGGAATATAAAGCACTCGTCTATTGCCTCCATACTGAAACATCAGACTGACCAGCAAAAAATTGATGCCTTCCGGCTATTCATGGCACAAAATGAGCTTCCCGCAGAAGTGCTTTTGGCTGATCGTGATAACGAACTTTATCTGAACTTCACAAATAACAACTGCATTCTCATATTGTTAGATCTGATAAAAACCCGACAATTTTTTACTTTGAAGGAATTTCTTTATTCAGAAGATAATTTTATTGTAAACGGATCCGATGGATGCTATACCAACGAAATTGTTGTGGCCTTGTACAAAAACAAAGATCAGTCTGACGATGAATCAGCTCAATTCGTGCAAGCTAAACCAACAGAACAATCCTGAAAATGCAACGAACATTCATAATTGGAGACAAATGGCTTTATTTAAAGCTCTATACCGGACTCAAAACAGCTGATGCAATTATTGCAGAGCTAATTGGAAGTTTGAGTAATAGTCTTATTGCTCAAGGATTAGCCGATAAATGGTTTTTTCTACGCTACAATGACCCACAATTTCATTTGAGATGGCGAATTAGTATTACCGATCCGGAAAAAATTGGAACTATCATTACCCGGGTAAACAAAGCGATTGTTCCTTACCTTGATAATGATATGATTTACAAGGTTCAGGCGGAGACCTACAAACGAGAGATAGAAAGATACGGATCAAACTCCATCGGGATAATGGAGCAATTATTCTGGCACAACAGTATGCTTGTTTGCAATTATCTGAGCCAGACAAAGGACAGCGAAGATGAAAAAAACCGTTGGCTTTTCAGTATGCGTGCCATTGATAGCTTCCTCAACTTATTCAACTACGAATTAGACAAAAAGCTAAGGCTGCTTACCATAATGGCAAACAGCTATGGCAAAGAGTTTAACATAGACTCTGCCTTGATAAGTCAGTTAAGCGACAGGTATCGCGCTAACAAAAAAGATATTTTCAATTTCATGAGCCTAACTTTTGATGATGCAAATGCATACGAAGCTTTATTAAAGGTGCAACATCAATTTAATATCAGAAGTACTAAGGGGGTTAATGAAATACTTAAACTTGAAAATGATAAACAACTCGCAGTATCTGTTGATAATCTGCTGATTAGTTACATACATATGTTTATGAACCGATTGTTCAGGTCAAAACAACGGCTGCACGAAATGGTTATTTATGGATTTTTATTCAGATATTACCGGTCGCAACTAGCGCAGAGCAAACACTCCAATATAAATGCCTAAATTCCAATACACCCCCCAACTCGATGCCCGCGACTGCGGCCCGGCCTGCCTGCACATGGTAAGCAAGCACCATGGCAGGCAGCACAACCTGGCTTTGTTGCGCGAGTATTGCCACATCACACGCGAGGGCGTTTCGCTGTTGGGCATCAGTGATGCTGCCGAAAAAATCGGCTTCCGTACCATGGGCGTGAAGATCAGCTACGAAAAGTTAGCCAACGAAGTACCAATGCCCTGCATTGCCCACTGGAAACAACGCCACTTTGTGGTGGTGTATGGGATAAGCGGTAAGAAAAAGGATAAAGTAAAGGTGGCCGACCCCGCCCACGGCCTGCTTACCTACAGCCGCGAAGAGTTTGAAAAAGCCTGGGCAAGCACCAGCGAACAAGGCGAGCCATTGGGCGTGTGCCTCTTGCTTGAACCTACACCCGACTTTTATGCTGCCCCAGAGGAGCCTGCCCCAAAAAACAGCTTCCGTTACTTATTTGCGTATCTCAGGCCACATCGTAAACTGCTGGTTCAGTTGATACTAGGCATGTTGCTGGGCAGCCTGCTGCAACTCATTTTTCCTTTCCTTACCCAATCAATGGTAGATGTGGGTATCAACACCCGCGACCTCAATTTCATTACCCTGGTGCTTATCGCACAACTGGTATTGTTTTTCAGCCAAACAGCCATTGAGTTTATTCGCAGCTGGATATTGCTGCACATCAGCA
>JAEWWJ010000021.1 GCA_023396415.1 Bacteroidota bacterium | reverse complement strand
CTTCAAGGGCTACCTCAGCCTTAAAGGATGAACTAAATTTACGACGGTTCTCTTTCATAGATCAGAAATTATTTTTAAAAGTAAATATTTCTGTCCAGTTTAATTAGACCAGCTCAAGGTTGACGATGAAATTCGGGCTTCGATGCTCAGAGATTCATTGCCGAATCGCTACGCTCTCGGCACTAAAGTCCAGAATCGCTGCGCTCTCGGCACTAAAGGATTTGAAGATTTGATAATTTGAAGGATTTGCCATAAGACCTCAATATCCTCATTGTATTTCGGTTTTTGGGTCACGCATAGCGGTTTTTGTGGGTTGAAGGATTTGTTTTAACATCAAAATTATCCAGGTTACTAAAACAAATGGAGCGGTTAGTGTTATTATTCCTGTTATTGACAGCCAAATATTTACCAATGTTGAAAGGGTTATTGCAATGGTAATCCACAGAAAATCTCGCCAACTTTCTCCCGTAAGCGCAATGGCGCAAAGTATTGCGTTGTAACCCATAAGTCCGGTATTGATAGTAGAAAAAGGCACTGAAAAAAGCCAGCCGGTTAAGCTGCCTAAAACAGCAGCATAAACGGCATAAATAGCCATCAGTTGGTTGTTTACCAATATGCCTAACAGAAAAAACAGCCCGGTTATACTGTTTTCCTGCAACATCACCTGACCGAAACTATTGCCTGATGCGGTTAAAATGTCAATGCCGTTTGCCGAAGGTGCTGCTGAAGATACCATCGGAAAGTTAAAAACGAACAGTAAGGAATACATCACAACCCAAGTTGCCATCACAAAAGCTGCGGTAAATGGGGGGATAAATTTCTTTAACAAATTCATCATTATTGTGGATAAGACAGCACCTACAATAAGCGCCGTAATGGTGATGAAGTTGATTTCAAAAAAACACAGTATGGCTATACCCGTTAATGTTCCATTAAAACCATAAAGTCCGTTTTGAACATCCTCTTTTGGATACCTCAAAATTTGAGCAGACAATGTACTTATTGTTGCCCCAAATAAAGCTGCTAATCCCAATAACGGGGAGTTGTAAAAAATTCCGATCAAAAATAAAATTCCGGAATAGATATTATTTTGAAACATTACCTGTCCGACACCGCGCAAAATTGATTGTACAAATTTCATCAAAATACCTTATTATGTTATCTATTTTTATGTCTTCAACGGAAACTTAAATATCTGTATTTCAGAGGTTTTGATTTGTGAATTGCAGGTTAAACGCTCTACTATGACACTATGCAGTAAAACCGGAGTTTCTGTCGCACGGCTTCAATCCATTAAACAACGAACACTAAAGCCATTTTTCTGAAAGTAGTAGTTCTCGAATACATTGCTGCCATTGTAGCGCATGCCGCGATACCAGGAATAGCCTGGGGTGTAAGCTGTTGCACTCCACCAGTAACCGAAATTGCCATTGTCAGTAAAAACCTCATTGTAGCTGCGGTCGCCACCCGGAAGGGCCGTAAAGCCGGTTTCGTTGGTTGCCCCTGCATTAGGTTCATTCCAGTGCGCTGTGCCAACCTCTTTTAGTTTGCCTCCGGCTACCGCTGTGCCGCCTAAATAATCCGTTAATTGTGTCCACTCGGCATCGCTTGGCAAGTGCCAGCCTGCCGGACAGCCGATCGAAGCTGCAGGCCAGTTGTACAATACGCCGTAAGTAGTATAATTGGCTGTGGCTTTGGCTTCTGTTACATTTGTGCCAACATAACCGTAAACATAATAGAAAGGAACGGTTTCTGAACCCGTAGCTGGACCAACAACACTTGGCAAGTATTTTAAGTTTTCCGCCATCCACACTTGCGTGCCTATGGTTACTATTTGGTAAACATTTCCATCGCGTGGATCGGTAAAGGTATTTCCAACTTGGATTTCCGGCCTGTAAAATATAATGCTGTCAATTTGGGTATTAACGTCATACTTTCCAACTACGACGCCTGATTTCATTATGTACAAGGTGTCGTTTTGTGCATGTGCCGCAAATGCGAAAACAAAGGTGATTGTTAGTAATATTATATTTTTTTTCATTCTTATCTCTTGCTGGGTTATTGTTTAATTATTTTCACTGTTTTAAGTCCTGATTCATTTTTATATTGACAAAAATAAATCCCCGTAGGAAATGGACTCATGTCGAGCATGACGATACCGGAACTACTTATGGATTTAGTTTTCAATACCTTGCCTTGGATATTTAAAATACTCAGTGTGCCATTTATTATTTTTGCATCTGTTAAGTCAATCATCTGCACATCAATTACAGGATTTGGATAGGAAAATAAACGCAGATTATTGGCATCTTCCAAGGCTTTGATGCTTGTTGAAAGGTCAGTAAAATTCAAATACTGTAGCACAGTTAGATCATAAACACCGCTATTGTTATCGGTTTCAGTAATGGTAAGTTTTCCCGACGAAAAGGTCATTTTTTGAATGTTATTCAAAGCATAAGCGGTTTGTGTGCCATTGCTTTCTTTCACAAATATATTTTGCGCTTGTAGCCCGGTTAGCCCAAGTCCTAACAAGACAACGGCACATAGTTTTAATTTTTTATATCGCATAAGTATCTTTTTATTTTGTTATTATCCAACGTTTATAATAATATTTTAGAATTTGTTTCAGCGCTTGCTCCAATAAAAACAAACGATGATTGCATGCGTTTTAGTGGACTTTGAAAGGCGAATCTTGTATTGTTTAACCCAAATTATGCAATTGAAACTTTATCAGGGGGCTTAAATCGCTTG
>JAEWWJ010000098.1 GCA_023396415.1 Bacteroidota bacterium | reverse complement strand
AGACGAGATACTCTGTCTGATAGGTTTTTAATTTGATCTTTTAAGTCCATCTTACTGTTTTTTTAGGTTTGATTTTCTAAGAGGTTATTTCTTTCTTACTTTTTTGAGATTCTCCAACGATTATGTTAATCATGTTCTTTTAATGCATAGTGAAAGGTTATATATAACAATGAGCCAATGAGTACTCCGAAACACAGCGAAAAGTAAATATTTGCAGAGTTGCTTGCTGAAAAGGTTAAAATAATTACTGAAAGTGTACCAAACGAAATCAGGATAACAAACACTGACCTAACAACTTCATTAATAAGATCGTAAAAGTTCAATAATACAAGTAAAATGATTACAATGGTAACAAATGCAAAAAATACGCCCCAATTTACGGTAAGGGTATTTGAGAGGTAGAATTTGTAAATGTCAATTCCTTGATCAGATGCCTTCTGCAAAGCTGAATTATAGTTACTGTAATGCAAACTCCGATTGCTTCCAGCGCTAATCAAGGCGAAAAGTGTTCCAGCGCCAAATGCAGGGAGCCTACTCTTAATGTTTTTCAGGGAATAAAAGAACGTCATGCTGACAGTTCCTATCAAAGTAAGGGCGTATAGGATAAATACTATATGATCCATGTTGGTAATTTTGCACGAAATTAAACTTTCTGAAATAAAAAAACAAAACCCGGATAAAAAATATCCGGGTTTCATCTATTATCCTTTTAATCTACTACTTAAGGTGGGTGAGCACTCTTGAAGTAGTTGAGTAGCTTGGTAAACACCCCGGGGAGGAATTTCCTCCAAAGCAATTGAACAAGCATGATTCCGGCTAATATCCATGCAGCATAAATCTGTGTGTGCTGCCAACCGGTGAGCTCATTCTTTACAATGACACTTGTTTCCCGAGAACCCTCAAAACTTTCTATATACCTCTCTTTTATGCCTTTTTCCACCAGGTTTGATATCAGGCTGTCCTTCTGAGAAAGCTCATGAAATAGTTTCCCTTTATTGAATGTTGCTGTGGATCTTGCGAACGATGTTTCAAGAATACTTGATGCAGATCCTGTGGTGTCCACAACCAGTGTGTCATAAATCGTATCACCTTTAATGTGCATATATAATAAGGTGTCACGATAAACTACCTTTTCAACAAACCGGATGCTATCCTTTCGAATGATTTCAGGTGGAAATCTTTTGTTGCAGTATTTTTGCATGCTGCACGAAAGGAGCAGGGGGAGAAGCAGTAAGAAAGAAAGTAGGGCTCTCGGACTCATTAGGAGGGCTTTTTGTAGTTCTTATCCTTTTTCCCAATGAGCACGGAAAGCAAGTCGTAGCCTTTGTTTGCCGAGAAAGCCGCCAATAGCCCATATAAGATTGCAATATACCAGAGCATTTCGGCAAACATCCCAAGGTTAAAGTACCACCCGGTCAATCCCAAGATGGGCCCGAGAACCCATGAGATGATATCGGTGACAAGTCCAGAGGTGTTGAAAGTGTTTTTCACAAACAGTGTGATGGCCGCAATTCCAGCTGCAAGAGCTGCGATGTCGGCGAACATTCCCAAATTAATGGGGTTTTCAACCGTTGGGGTTCCGGGGCTTTCACCGGCGAACAAGACAACCGGTAAGGCTACGAAAAGAATCGTTGCCGTGAACAGAAACAAAATCAGTTTTTTCATAACAAATTGATTTTTTGATTAATAAAAAGTGAATTATAAACGAGAGTACTCCGTCTTTGCGTCAAAGCTTGGGCACTCTTTTATCCTTTCCCAAGGGTCTATTATCCCGTTTCCATTAAGGTCAGGGGAGAAGTCCCGATGTCCTACAACCACAGCATCAGGGAACCGGCTCTTTACTTCTTTAATAGTGCCAATAAGGGCCGCTTTTTGGTTCATTGTTCTGTTATCTACCGCCTTTCCCTTTGGGTCAACACCACCGATGTAGCAGATGTTAATCAGCTTGGAGTTGTGCCCGGCGACTCCATTGGACGGATATCTTTCATCAAGTAGCTGAACAATGTTTCCATTGGCTTCAATGATGTAATGGTACCCCGGAGAATTCCATTTCATTTTTTCTTTCCAGTATTTTTTGATACTGTCAACACTTGCGCTCTGCGGTGTTGCTGAACAGTGAATTACAATGTGTGTGATCTTTCTCATTCCTCATCGAGTTCAAATTTCCTATCAACTTTTTTACTGAAAAGCTTAATAATCCGATCAAATACCGGGTTCTCTGTGATCTTGCTGACATTGGATGCAATGCTTGTCAGCTCAACCATTGAGATCAAAACACCGCTTAAATTCGTGATCGAAAAAGTGTAGATTGCGTCCGGAGCTATTGGTTTAATCTGTAAGACAAACAGATCAAAAGAGTAGAAAACAATTAGGATCAACACATAGAAAAACATCTTTTCCAGTGTTTTTCTCAGTTTTCCGGACTCAATCACTTTTAGCGCAGTAATAGTTTTCTTTCCTTTCTGTGCTGAATTGGCTGCTAATTTCATCTGATAATAAATTGAGGTTATGGCATCAACAATCAACAGAAGTATTATAACATGAATCAGTGTTGCAAGTGGAGCAATAAAAGAAGTGAAAAGAGCTAAAAGCTTTGCAGGGAAGCTTAACTGTGTCAGCGATGTGATATACTTTTCAGTCATGCACTTAAATTATTGTTCAAAATTACAAAACGTATTATTATAATACGACAATAAATAAAAAAATTATATCCTTAAATCAAAAGTGGCATAAGCTTCAATCTGTGGTACCCTTCTAAAGTGTCCTGATTGGATTGAATTTAAGCATCGCTCAAGAGTTCTTTCCATCGCCGGTAGGATATCTTCAGAGTAAAATACTCGCGGAGTTTTTGAATAGTCAATTTTGACTATTTCCATTTCACAAATATCACCGGCGTCCAGTCTATCGGTTGCCCAGAACCATGTAGCAGCAGTTATTGGCTCCTTTCTTCTGTAGGCCCATCGTATTGAGCTGGCTCCACGGCCATAGGGTAAGGGGCTGGGATGAAAAATGAGGGTTCCGTGAATTGGAGCGTCAAACTTATCCTCGGGTATTTTCTCCGTCAAGAATGGGCCAAGGGCTAAGTCGGTATAAAAATATTTTCCATCATCAACTGCATGTCCAAGGCGTTTGACAATTGCTAAGCATCTTTGAAATGCGGGGCTTTCCGGTTTTCCTAACAACCTAATTACCATCTTGACCTCCTATAAACTCAAAGCCTTGCACAGCCCGGAAATGCCCCCCGAATCCACCTGAACTGGCCTTCTTCCCCTGGTTAACTGCCGACCGTGCAAGAGTTTTAATTGATTTTGATTTATCCGCGAACTTCAGCTCTCCACTTACCTGTCTCCATTTTTTTGACTTCCTGAGAGCATGACAAAGCTGTGGATGTGAAGTGTGGAAAAGCGTTGTGAGTTTATGGCCATTTCTTCCGAAGCCATCAAGGTGAAGCCTGCAAACCTCATTTAGGAATGCAGTACCAACACCAATCCCTTGCCACTCTGGCAAAACAACCAATCTCGTTGCCCGGTAATGTCCGCCCTGAAACATGGGTGCAACAGCTAAGTGGGCAACAGGATCATCCTTAACGAAAGCGATAAAATATTGAGCCGCGACAGGGTGGGGGAGGTCTAAATAATAATGCGGCTTAAAAAACTTCCATCTCGTTCCCGGAACGCGGTAAATGTCGACTGTAATTTCTGGCCTTTGCCGAAGACAGTCACGGTCGTAAAACCGCGCCTCCTTTGTATCGTAAAACCAGTCAGGTTGAAGCCAACCCAGAATGTCATAGTGAGGAGTAAGCAAAACAACCTGGCCTTTTCCCCTTCGCCAACTTTTCCCAAAGGCTGCGGCCCCAACTCTTGCAATCTGCCGGTCTATGACTGATGTGAACTCATCAATTACAGCTAATTCTGGCCTCTCACAAATTAGTCTTGCAAGCCCGGCCCGGAACTGTTCACCATTTGAAAGCACCTTGAAAGGCCTCAGCCAAGCAGGGACATCTCCAAGCCCGACTGCGGCCAGCGATGCCGTGACCTGGTTGAAGTCGCCCTCGGGAGAAATGGCGTCAATAATTGGAACATCGTCCGGCCATCCTGCATAAAGGTCATGGAGCGGTTCATGAGGGTTTAGTGCTCTACCGATTGAGCTTTTACCTGATCCGGATGGGCCAACAATTACACCAACCTGCCAGTCGAGCCTTTCTATAGGGATCTCTGCAGTGTGCGACCACTGGTACCCGTTCTCAGCGTTAAATAACGATTTCACTCGTTCGGCCCTGTAACTTGTGAAGTTCTCACACGAATGATTGATTTCAATTTTCATACCGTTACTACTTTTAATTGAAGCCCTTGACTCTTCAATTTGTTAAACAATTCGATCTGTTCGCCCTCGTTTTTACAGAGGATTACAAGGCCATATTGAGGCTTGTAAGTGTAGCTTTTCTTGGGTTTCTCTGAATTTTTCATACTTTTGCAATTGTCTCACATTTATATTTATTGAATAAAATAGGTGCACGAACACCGTTAAGGCTTTAGGCCTTTGTCGTGGTGTTCGTGCACCTTAGTATTTTAGCCGCGTGAGACCGGCTGAGATGAGGCAAAGGCCTCTTTTTTACCTTTTTTTATACATAATTCTTATATTTTTCTCATGTTAAAAATCGTATTATCAGCACCATAAATGATGTGGGGAATTGTTAGGTTTTTAACCAACGATAAAAGTTCAAGTTTCAAATCAACTTGAAAAAGTTGATTGCTCGAATTGATTACATACACATTCCATGATTCACCAAATAGCGCATTAAAATCTCTATTGATAAACATACCAAAGCATTGCTCCGCAATTTCAAAACGTTGTAGCACTGAGCCGGCTGTATTATATTTAGTGATGTAATATTTTAAGTCTTTCAACTCCAAAACCAGTATTGCATCGCTATTTTCCATGTAAACCATATCGCCAACAACAGCTCCCTGAATCGGCATTGAGTAGGTTAACACGGCATTGCTGCCTGTGATGTCGTAAAAGTTGATATAATTTATACCGCCCACCATTATGACTGAGTCATTCAACATTGACATTGAAGTTGGATTTGATGAGCCTGCAAACGGGATTTGTCTAATCGGCATAATTGTAGGACCAGCCTGAAATATGGTAAATTCATTAAATGAAGTCGGGTATGTATCATTGTTAAAGCTATACAGTTTCGTGTCAGTCATTGCAATATCCCTCGAAGGAGGGATACCAGCAACGGTTGTTATTGTCTCATTTTGCATGTCATAGTTGTAGATCGTGCCATTCGCTATAAAAAAAACAAGACCATATTTATAGTTGCGAAATCTTCCAACTTTATAAGTTGCTGAATTTTGAAGGGTAGAAAGCCTTGCCTGACCTGTAGTGCCTGAACAATAGGCGGGATCAAGTCCATTGCCAGATATTTGAGGAGCAGTGAATATGCTTTTCAATTTAAAATTGCTTGAAACGGTCAAGCCAATTTCATGAGCAAGTTTCAAAACGGAAATGTTAGTTTTAGGTACTGCCATTATTTTACGTTTTAAAAAGTTCAATATCACCGTCAGGCAATAGTGCTATTTTGCTAACACCGGCGCTGTTTTTGTATGTCAATTTGTCGTTCTCAATTTTCAGTGAGCCTTTTACAGACTGTACTGGATTTCCAAATTCAACAAAGAAAAGTTCATCGTACACAAATATTTTCCGAATAAAAAATTCAAAAAACTTTGCTAAATTTGAACCGATTCTTTTAGTCGAATCACGACGTGGAGTGATCACAGTCTGCGGAGGTGTACCAACATCTCCAAGATACATTGTACCCGTGTAGAATCCTGATATATCATCTCCGCTTACGATGAATGGAGAATTTGTTAAAACCCAATCAACACCATCCCATATCAATGCTTGATTTTTAATAGGCGCTCCTACATCGTACTGTACATTTGCTTTTGTTGCCATTAGTTTGTCCCTCGATTTACTGTTACTGAATACCAATTTCTATTTGAATCTCCTGCTGGTTGGTGTTCTACCCAAACACCATTTTTTTTGATGTAAAGACGATCGCCATAGCCTGCTTGAATAAACACATCTGCATTTCCGCTCATTGCGGCAAATGTTCTTTTTGAATACCCTACTCGTGGGAGATCAATAGCCCAATTTGTTCCATCAAAAAAATACATTTTACCGGATGAACCCCCGAATTGAGTTGTGGATAAAAATTTGATTCCATTTTTATCAATTCCGACTTGTTGCCATGCAATATTTGTATTTCCATCTGGCTGTATTTCTATCCAATTTGAGCCATCATAAAGATAAACCCTATTGTATGCCGCACAAGCAATTGCCTTTGTTCCATCTTTGCAAAACTTTATATTTGACCATGTCAAATCAATATTACCAGAAGGACGCTGCTCAGTAAAAGTTGACCCATCACCAAAATACAATCTACCACCTTGAATACCAATTCCAAGTAAACTTCCGGTGTAGTTTAATGAAAGCCCTCCCCAATTTTTATCTACATTACCGGCTGGCTGTATTTCTATCCAATTTGAGCCATTATAAAAATAAGCCCTTCCTCCATATACTGCCGCAATCATTTTATTTCCATCACCTGAAATAGCAGCTGCAATCCAGTTCTTGTCAACATTTCCTGCAGGCCGTTGTTCAACATATGAAGCTCCATCCCAAAGCCATAGCCGCCCAGAGGCTATTGGGATAATCCATTTTTTACCATCATCTGAAATTGAACACTCCCGATAATTTGCGGCGCTCGCGACTGGACTTACATCACTCCAACTTATAGAATTATAGTGATAAAGTTTCCCTCCATTTTCCGACGCAAGAAAATACTTTCCACCTGCAACACCTTGATTTAAAATTGAAGGCATTATTAACCTACTCATTCCTCACCTCCTTCAACGTCCCAAACGTTAGTATCAATTTTTATAAGTTGTAGTGATTTGTGCTGCGCCTGTGTTTTCAATCCACCATTTAATGTTACACCGCTTGCAGGTGCAACCGTTACTTTTCCAGTGCCAGCCTGTCTAATAGTTATGACGGACTTTACAGGAATTTCTACTCCTGAATTGGCTGGCACGGTGCAGGTGATGTCAGAGCTTGCGGTGCTTCGGATATATGCTCCTGCTTCCGCCAACACAAGCGTAAAGTTTCCTGTTTTCGCAACAATACTTTTCACTTCACTTTGAGCCTTTTCACGTTCAGCATCGTGCGTGTGTGATGTAAGGCTGCCTGTCAGCTTTGCTTCAATTTCAGCCTTTGTGATGTCGCTGTTCTTTTGAGCGGTTGAAGGTGCGTGGGTTGAGCTAGCATGGGTAACAGCTCCATCGTAAGCCGTTTTCAGTTCATTTGTCAGGTCGTTTGCGGAAAGACCTTTGCCGACCTCTGCATTCTGTTTGCCAGTTAGTTCAGTGATACGATCATTTGTAAAGTCGTTTGTTGACAAGCCTTTACCAGTTACTTTATCTACCTTACTATCAATAGCGGTATTGATTTTACCGAAAGCATTATAAAGAGTGTCACTATTCGGGTCGTTTGGCGTAGCGCCTCTGTTTACTATATCAGCCATTTGAACTTCTTAAAACATGATTACTTGCTAATTTAATTGTCGTACTCGCTT
>JAEWWJ010000086.1 GCA_023396415.1 Bacteroidota bacterium | reverse complement strand
CGTCATTTGCTCCGCCACGGTGGCACTCGTCAATAATGATAAAATCAAAATAATCGGCAGGATATTCGCCAAAATAGGGTGCAGGTTTTCCTTCTGCATCTGTGCCACTCATAAAGGTTTGAAAAATGGTAAAGAAAATACTGCCATTGGTTGGCACTTTTCCGTTTTTCTTAATCTCGATTGGTTTTATCCGTACCAAAGCATCTTCGGGGAATGCTGAAAATGAATTATATGCTTGGTCGGCTAATATGTTTCTATCGGCTAAAAATAAAATTCTTGGTCTGCGGTTGCCGTCTCTATTCAAATTCCAGCGGGTTTGAAACAGTTTCCAAGCAATTTGAAAAGCAATTGCCGTTTTTCCTGTTCCTGTGGCAAGAGATAGCAAAATTCTGTCCTTGCTTTGTGCAATGGCTTCAACGGTTCGTTGAACAGCTATTTCCTGATAATATCGTAACTGCCAACTTCCGCTTTTATCTTCAAACGGCACGTTGGCAAATTGTTCTCTCCAATTGTTTTGCTCGGCAAAAGTCTTATTCCAAAGTTGTTCGGGACTTAAAAAGTCATTTACTAAACTTTCTTCGCCTGTTTTCATGCAGATTTGGTAAATATCTTTACCATTCGTGCTGTAAGTGGTTTCTAATTGCAGTTTTTGGGCGTATTTCTTGGCTTGCATTACGCCTTCGCCAACTTCCAGTTCATCGCTCTTGGCTTCTACTATGGCGAGTTTGATACCTTTATACACCAATACATAATCGGCAATTTCTTTTTTGCCACGCCCACCGCCTGTTTGTATTTTACCTTGGGTGATATGGTATTCACGAAGGATTTTAGAGCCTTCCACAACGCCCCAACCGCAAGCCTTTAGCTTAGGGTCGATTAATTCCGCTCTTGTTTCTGCTTCGTTCATTTAATCATCTTTTTGTAATGTTCTTCATAGCCATTTTCCTTGAATACTAATGCAAAAGCATCTTTAAAGTCAGCATAATTAAACTCTTTTATATCAAAAATATTCTGACCCAAAGAATGTGATTCGCGGTTTATATACCTGCAAAATGCCTGAAATCTGTTTTCTTGCATTGCTGGTTTTTGAAAAACATTGTTTAAATCTCTTTTCTCAACAAAGTTGAAGAAATACTCAATAATATTTCTCATGCAATTTGCAATAAGAGCAGGGGGCTGTTGGTCGTCTTTGACAATAAACCAATATGCATGATAATCATTCTGTATTTCTTCATAATTCATTTCTAAAATCTCACTGCCAGTTAAGTTCTTTCTTATTCTGAAAAGTTTCTGATTTTCTTTTCGCCTTTCCTTATTTGTATCTGTCATTTCGTAGAAGAAATACAAACTATGAGTTAATAAAAATACTTGTTCGTATTTATCGCTTCTAAGAAATTCGTTGTGAATTAACCTTCCAACATTGAAAACATAAATATGAGATAAGCTGGAAATTGGGTCATCAATAACAATAATCTTCTTTTTTCCTGCTTCTGAAGTATCTTTCTTTCCCCTACACAATTCGATAAAATAAAGAAAACTGATAATCATCTTTTCACCTTCACTTAGTGATTTAAAGATTCGATTATCGTTCTTTTTCCTTACTATTTTATAAAGATTATCAGAATGAGGTTTGATTTTAAAATCTTCAATTCCTAAATCAAATAAGCCATTGTTAATATTTGAAATTGCTTCTTCAATGTTTATAGTTTGTTTTTGTTGTTCTATGATGATTTGCTTTTGCTTTCCAATTTCAAAATCAAAATCTTTCAATGCCTTATTGATTGCATCTGTATTTTTTTGTGATTGAGCTTTATCAGAAATATAGCTACTTATTGCAACATCATAATCCCAACGCATAATTTCCCAGAAGGTAGTTTTGATTTCTTCTAAGGCAGCTTCCTTTCGGTCAATTTTACTGTTGTGTTCGGAAATGCTTTTGTTTATTTTCTCGATAATGTCATTTACTTCTTTTAGAGCATTTGTTGTATTAATAAGAGAAACAGAAACACTTGGTGTTTTAATTTTATCTTCAATCTGTTTCAAATTGTCGCCTACAACTTTTAATAAAGCATTGTATTTTAATTCAAAGTCCTTTTTGTAAGTATCGTATTTTGGGTTGTTATCGAACGTAGTTTTGTTCGGAATTAATTGGATTGCTTCGGAATATGATTTATGAAATGCCTTTAATGAATTTATGTCCGCTTCGTATGATTCTCCAAAATATTCCTTGATGTTTTGAAGTAGTTGTTTTGTAATAGTTAATTCCTGACAAAAGGGGCAGACTTCTTTTTCATTTTCAATATCTTTAGGCAAATATTTTAAACCGTCTTTTACCCAGTCAGAACTTCCAAGTTTGTTTATTACTTCTGAAACTGTACTATTTTCATTTCCAACAATTTGTTTATCAAATAAGGAATCTGTTTCAATATTTTGTACTGAAAAAGAAATTAAATTTAGTGGGTCGTACTTTTGTGCATTTTCACCTGCTAACGCCTGAACTTCTTCTTTTATTGATTCAATAGTTTTTGAAGGTTTATTTTCCGGTTTCTTTAATCCTTCAACAAAAGCAAGCAGTTTGTTTCCATCACTTTTGTAACCTTCCAAACAAAACTCCAAAACCCTGTCGCCACCAGTATAATTTTGTTTTATTTCCCAAATTTTATCCTTTGCAGTTTTGTATTTTGAGGCAATTGCATCTTTCTCTTTTTGTAATTCCTTTTCTTTTAACCCTTTTTCGGTATCAATTCGCTTTAACTCTTTTTCCGCATTGGCAATTTTTGTTTCAGCTTCTTTGTTCTTTTTTGATAATGTAAAAATACCTTTTTGGCTTTCAGGCTCGTGAAACTCTTCTTGAATGAATGTTTGATTGTAAACAAGAACTTCAAAATCGTTGCTTAATCCATCTGTACTACAGTTGTTGAACTTTGTTTCATTGGGTTTAAGGAGATAATCGGATAATGTACTCTTTCCTGTGCCATTTAAGCCATAAATAAGGTTTACCTTTTTATCAGTTTCTAAAACTGTAAGGTTTTTAAAACACGCAACATTATTTAGGCTTATTTTGCTAATCATACTGCAACCGCTTTTTCAGTTTTTAATTCTCCTGCAAATGCTTTTTGTAAGATTGAATTTTTCAGTTCTTCTAAATCAGCTATTTTCTTTTGATACACGGCTTCTAACTTCTGTGTTTCGGCTCGCAGGGCATCTATTTTGCTAACCATGGTTTGTTGTTGTTCAACCTTTGGAATTGGAACAGGCATGTTTTTTAAATCATTTATTGAAAGATTTGGCTGCATCAAAGTATTGACGTGGTCTAAAACATATTTTGCCACACCACTTGTAGTTAAGTAGTAGTAAAGAAATTTTTGATTTACTAATTTTTCTTTCGGAACTAAAGCAGCAACACGCTGATTAACCAACGCCCCATCGTAACTCTCAGGAACCACGGCAACTTTTAAACCTGCCGAAATAATTGTTCTTGTTAATGCTATTACGATATTTCCTTGTTTAACTTGAACGTCTTGTAAAGTGTCTTTGAATTTTTCAGGTAAATAGTTATCAGCTTCTTCAACAAATTCCTTCACGCCCACATTTGTAATTTTAATTGATTTGATTGAGTTTGTTGGTTTAAAGTCTTTGCTTGCAAAAGCGTAACCATTGATAACTTTAGTGACTTCTTGAATAGGTTTGGTTTCCCAATTCCCATTCTCAAACACCCCTTGCAAATAGCTTTCAAAAAGGTCCTTGGCGTTTTTGAGGTTTTGCTCGGCATTGGCTTTTGCCTTGGCTATGGCGGAAAAGGTTTCATCTAAAATAGAAACAATGCGTTGTTGTTCGGGGAGAGGGGGAAGGGGGATTTCAATTTCCTTATACTCATCAAATTTTAGATTACGTATGCCAGTCGAATGACTTTGCATTTTTTCTGTAGCACCTGAAATATATTCCAAGAATAAATACCGGTGCAGAAAATTAAAATCAACTTCATTTTTGTTCTTAATCCTAATTACAGAAGTGAAGTTGCTAAATGAAAAATCACCTTCGGTTTTATCAAAAATCACAACTCTGCCAACGGGTTGTTTTGGTCCGCCACCTGACTTTTCAAGAATTATATCACCGTATTGCAACTTCCTTTTTTGAAATTGAGATTGTTCCACTTCCAAATAAACTATGTCGCTATCATCAAGCTGACAATCTTTTGTGAAATTTGTATTTCTAATTACTCCAACTGTTTGAAAGGGCGGTTTTTTACCTGTCCAAAGTCCATTACTGAACTCACAAAACTCACTCAATTTCTTCTTTTTCCACTTCATCATAGCATTTCAGAAATTGAGTTTAAGATTTCCGCACTTTCTTCATCCAATGCTTTCATTTCTTCCAAAATGGCTTGCGGTTGGCGTAGGGCAACTTCTTCTTTTTTGTTTGGGTTTTTTACGCTTAAATCAAACGTGCTTTGGTCTATGTCTTTAATGTTTACCGTCCAAGAGTTTTCGCTGTCTGCAAAAGTTTTTTGCAATTCTAAAAATTCTGTCAAATCGTT
>JAEWWJ010000032.1 GCA_023396415.1 Bacteroidota bacterium | reverse complement strand
TCTTCCCATTCCGAACAGAGAAGTTAAGCCTGTCTGCGCCGATGATACTGCAGTGAAATGTGGGAAAGTAGGTCGTCGCCGCCCCTTACAAAAAAACCTGCACGAAAGTGTGGGTTTTTTTTGTGCTTTTTTTGGATAACAAAGAGTCTTGATAACTTACTTTCCACCGTTTTGGTTGGATTTCTTCTGGTATTTTATTCAAAGCGAAACTAAACTTTTGCCTCAAAATTCTACCTTTATTCTCTGAGCCCTTTCAATTTATAGCCCTCAAACCGGTGTCAATTTTCTGCTTTGATGACCGTTCTCTATATTGCTTACTAAGCAGTCCTCTCTCTTATTGATCTCAATTTAATTATAGACCTGTCCGCGTCTTCTTTGGTTTCGGCAAGGAACCCCAGATATTGTGATTGATCTTTAGTGGAAATCTATACGCAAAGCGTTTAAGTAAAATGATCGGGAGATTTGAATTTGTCTTTAGCGCTATTAGTTTGACTTGAATTTTAACTTAGAACCTCAATGGCATTAAAAATTGGACTTTTATGGACTTTTGTTTTGATTCCATTCATTTCTGAAAATGCCTCAGTGAGCCACAGACACATGAGTGGACTAAAAATTATTCTTGAAGTTGAGGAGTTTGTGAATTGCTTAAGAAATAATAATTCGAAACTGTTGATTAACGTTTCTTCATATCGGAGGTGATAGAGATTCTCTCATTATTGCGATAAGCTACAACGAAAGCATCGTAAATTCCTCGGCTTTGCATTTTGTGGGCATATGCCTCTGCTTCGGCATAGGATTGGAAACTGCCTGTTGAATAGCGATATAATCCATTGAAGTTGTTTTCAACAATCGGGAAATCAAACTGAACATTGCGATAAACCCGTTCGCCAATAGCGACACGTGAGTTTTTGGCATACACCTGCACCCTGAATTCAAACGGAGGGAACTCTTTGGGGGCTACCTCTGTTTTTGTAGGAAGTTGTAGTTGCGGCAATGCCTCAGTTTTTGGTTTTTGTATTGGTGGATCGTTGTAGATTTCATATTCAATAACGCTTATAGGTGTTTCGGGTTCCCATTTGGTTGCTGTTGACGGTGATCCTTTTTCTTTCTTGCTTTTTACTTGCGTTCCTCCGAAGCTGTAGCTCAAGCCAATGTGTGTGGAAGTGAGAATATCATATTGGTACCAGTCTCTTAGAAAATCAATATCGTCTGAAAGTACCGTGGTTAAAGACGACTCTAAGTTGAGTTTAACATTCGGTGCAATAGTGAAAGCCAGACCAATTCCAACAGGAAAAGTGGCAGCTCTGGTTTTTAATAAACTTGCTGGTGCTGTCGTATTGTCAACGACGAGATTTCCATTGCTGATTTTTGAAAGAACACCATTCCAACTGATCACCCCAATGCCTAATGTTCCATAGATATCAACTTTCCGGTCGGAAACACCAAAAAGAAAGTTACTAAAATTTAAGTAGGATTGAAGGGAAATGTGGTTGTATGTACCGGAGTATTTTAAATCAAACACTGATATTTCATCTGCCTTTAATGGTTTCTCACTATAAATTGATGAATGTTGGAAATGAAGACCAAGTCCATGTAGCTCGTTAAAATGATAACGTGCCATTGCACCGAAAGATAATTTGGTTTCATTAGCGAATTTGGAACTCCAGGTTTTGTTGCTGATATCGCCATAATATTGTGATATTCCTCCATAAACACCTAACTGCCAGTTGCTATAACTGTCTTCTTGTGCCGAAACAAAAAGTGTCATTGAAATTAGACAAGCGGTAAAAAGATGTCGGATCATTCCAGTTTTTTTCATACTTCTTTACTTTAGTTAAGGCGTCTTTTGTCCGCAAAAGTCCATCAGGTATTCACTTGCGCTTCCATAACCAAGATCGTATGCCTTTTTCCAATCTTCACATGCTCCATTTCCATTGTCAAGGTAATATTTGGCCACACCTCTATTGAAATAGTTTCTAATCCAATTGGGGTAGTCAACCACGCGTTTTGGTCTCAACATTAAGGCTTTATCAAAATCAGCAATCGCATCGGTATGTAAGCCAATTTTGCTGCGGGTATTGCCACGATAGGAGAAAATCATAAAGTCGTCTGTCTTTGGGTTTTCCTCAAATGCCTTATTGAAAGCCTCTAATGCGCCCAAGTAATCCCCAATCTGATAACGCAGAACTCCCCATTGGTAGTTGGCATCGTAGGCGGTTGTTGCTTTGTCGAGTTCGATAAAATAAGCCAGTGATTGATTGATGAAGTTGGCGTAAATGTTATAATCTACTTCATAAAAAGTTTCTGCAAACAAATCTTTCCAGTTGTCAGGGCTGGTTTGAATTCTATTCAAATTTGTGTGCATATAGTTTTTTATCAATTTGAAACGGACCACTTCTTTGTCGCCCGATTTAATAGGATATACAGCAAAAATCAGGTTGCCGTCGCTCATGATTTTGCCTAATTTCCGTTCTTGAATTTGCCGGATAATCAAGTCGTAGTAGAAGGAGTTAGTGGTTTGGAAATTGTTGATCACCCCGGAGGTGTAATTTGAAAGGTTAAGGCCCTCTTCGGTAAAGACTGTTTTTTCGTAGTTTTTGATTGTCCCGGTGAGGTAACAATCCAAATTAACAAGGTATTTTACATTGAATTGAACATCTTCGGGAAGGAGTTCTTTCAGCTTTTCGCCGCGGAAGACGTAAAAATCCAACGATTTAAAAAACTTCCAGTTCCGCTGTAAAAACGGAAATTCAAATTCACCGTCGTTGTATTTTTTCACTAACACATTGTACTGCTCATCATCAATCATGATTTTCCTTAATTCGAGCGAATAGAAGTTGTCTTGACCCAACTCATTAAGACCTCCGGGTCGGGCATTGTTCGATTTACTATCCGTATGAGGGATTTTGTTGATGGCATGAGCCCATTTTCCGTTGTCTTGGATTGACCAGCCCTTTGCTTCATAAATGCCGGATTGTACGGGACTCATAATGGAGAAGTTCTCCAAATCCGTTGTGCTTCCAGCTTGTGAAAAAGCAAAGAGAGAGGTAAAAACCAGATATAGAAGGCAGATTGTTTTTTTCATTTTCTGACTGTGTTTGTGCATAATGTTTATGTTAAAGGCACAATTGGCTGTAAATGTAGCAATAAATGTTACAGTTTGTTTTTTAGGCTCATTAAAAAAAACTACATTTTATCAACATTAATTTGAACAAAAAGGCTGAGGTGGGTAAGTAAATATACCTAAGATATTGATTTATAATGCATTTAATTCTGCGACTATAAGTTTTATTGCTGATTCTAAACCTTCATTATTTTTTCCACCGGCAGTAGCCAAATGCTTTTGTCCACCACCACCTCCTTGTATTTCCTTCGAAATTTTCTTGATATAGCCGGCTGCGTCCAATTTTTTACCTTCTACCAAATCATCGCTAATCATCATACAAATCATGGGCTTGCCCTCCGGTTTCCCGTAAATCAGGGCGATTGTATTTGCACTTCTTTGCTTAATATGCAAGGCGATGCTTTTGGCCATTTCGATATTTTCATCCATAGAAGCCTGAATGAACTGAAACCCATTCAAGGTCTTGGCTGATGCAATCAATTCTTTAGCAATGCGGATGGCCTTTTCTTGCAATAGAGCTTCATTCTTTTTTAGTAGATCAGCATGGTTGTCAAGCAAATTTTGGATACCCTTTATCAGATCGCCTGTGGTTTTTACCATTTCACGAATCTGTTGATTTTCATCAATATAACGGTTGGCATAGTCTTCAGCTGCTTGGGCTGTGACAGCTTCAATGCGTCGAACTCCGGCTGCAATGGCACCTTCGCTAACAATTCTGAAGCTGCCAATGCGCCCTGTTGATTCGGTATGTGTGCCACCGCAAAGCTCGACAGAATACTCGGAATCAAAGGCGATAACGCGAACAAAATCGCCATATTTTTCACCAAAAAGTGCCATAGCACCCATGTCTTTTGCGGCTTCCACAGGAACATCGTTATACACCGTACGGTGGATGTTTTCGCGAATTTTTTGGTTCACGAGTTTCTCCACTGCCTTCATTTCTTCTACGGTCATTTTACCGAAATGGCTAAAATCAAAGCGCAAGCGCTCATGGTCCACCAGTGAGCCTTTTTGTTCTACGTGGCTTCCTAAAACCTGTCGCAAAGCAGCGTGCATCAAGTGAGTAGCACTGTGGTTGATCTCCGTTGCAAGACGCTTTTTTTCATCTACCTGAGCGGTGAACATAAGTTCTGGCTTGGTAGGAAGTGTTTCGGTGAGGTGAACAATCAAGTTGTTGTCCTTTAAGGTATTGTATATTATGATGCTTTCATCGGCGTTTTTCAACCAGCCGGTATCGCCTACCTGCCCCCCTGCCTCAGCATAAAAAGGGGTTTGGTCGAGTACAATTTCGTAATATTTTTTCTTTTTAGAAACGACTTCACGAAACTTGACAATTTGTGCTTGTGCTTGAAGTTGATCATAACCAATGAAATGAGTAGCAGTTATTTGTGGGTGAACTTCAACCCAATCGCCGGCGGCTGTTTCGGCGGCTTTACGCGAACGGTCTTTTTGTTCGGCCAACCGCTTGGTGAATCCTTCCATATCCACCGAAATGCCTTTTTCTTTGGCCAAAAGGTTGGTCAGGTCAATAGGAAATCCGTAGGTATCAAAAAGTTCAAAAGCGAAACTTCCATCAATTAATTTTTCTGAAGTGTGGGCTGCTGTATATTGCTCAAAACGCTTGATGCCTTGAGCTAAGGTGCGCAAGAACGACGATTCTTCCTCAAAAATCACTTTACTTACTAAGTTTTGCTGCGTAGCGATTTCCGGGAAATTGGCTGCCATTTGGGCTGAAAGTATAGGCAAAAGTTGATAAACGAAAGGCTCCTCAAAACCAAGAAACGTGAAACCATACCTTACTGCGCGGCGCAGAATGCGCCGAATAACGTATCCGGCTCCTGTGTTAGATGGGATTTGTCCATCAGCAATGGCGAAAGAAACGGCCCTCAAGTGATCGGCAATTACGCGCATTGCAATGTCTTTTTCTTCATTGTTGCCGTAGGTACAATGTGCCAAACGGGCAATTTCTTGAATCAGCGGTTGAAAAATGTCGGTATCATAATTCGATTTTTTGCCTTGCAAAGCCATGGTGAGTCTTTCAAAACCCATTCCAGTGTCCACATGTTGAGCCGGCAGTTTCACCAGGCTTCCGTTGGCAAGACGGTTGAACTCAATAAAAACCAGGTTCCAAATTTCAATCACTTCGGGATGGTCATGGTTCACCAATGATTTGCCATTCACACGTTGACGGTCACTGTCGTCTCTGATGTCCACATGGATTTCGGAGCATGGTCCGCAAGGGCCTGAATCGCCCATTTCCCAAAAGTTGTCTTTTTTGCTTCCAAAAATGATTCTATCTTCCGGAACAATCTGTTTCCAAAGCTCAAAGGCATCCACATCCCGATCGAGGCCATCGCTGGCATCGCCACCAAAAACACTGACATATAAACGATCTTTGTCGAGGCCATAAACATCAGTTAAAAGTTCCCATGCCCAGGCGATTGCTTCCTTTTTAAAGTAGTCGCCAAACGACCAATTGCCCAACATCTCGAACATCGTATGGTGATAGGTATCGTAGCCAACTTCTTCAAGATCATTGTGTTTGCCCGAAACCCTTAAACATTTCTGGGTGTCGGCAATACGAGAGGATTTGACAGGGGCATTTCCAAGAAAAATTTCCTTAAACTGGTTCATTCCTGCGTTGGTAAACATCAACGTGGGATCGTCTTTCACTACGATAGGGGCGGATGGAACAATGAGATGCTGCTTGGATTTAAAAAAATTCAAAAATGTCGTTCTTATCTCTAATGCGTTCATATTGATTGGGTTATGTGATTTTTGCGTTTTTTAACAGGAAGATAAAGCTTGCAAATTTAAGGTAAAATATTATTTTTGTAGATCAAAATTTGAGGATAGCATAGAATACATGGCAAAGCAAAAATATGTTTTCGATCAAAAGACCCTTTCGTACGAAAGATATTTTGTAAATTGGAAGCAACGACTTCTTGGCTTTATTTCTTACTTGTTGACTACCGGTACTTTAGCCGTTGCCTTTGTAGTAATTGCGTATTATTTTTTCGGTTCGCCAAAGGAACGCATTCAAAAGCGTGAAATTGATTTTATGCACCTGCAATATGATATTTTGTTCGACAAGTTTCAGAAGATGGAGCAGTTGATTGCCGATATGCAAGAGCGCGACGACAATATCTATCGTGTTATTTTTGAAGCTGAGCCTATTCCGTCAACGGTGCGAAAAGCTGGATATGGGGGCGTTGACCGTTACGAAACCATGGAAGGTTATAACAATTCAAAAATGGTTGTAGAAGCAGCCCAACGTTTGGACAGGATTGCCAGTCAATTGTATGTTCAGTCAAAATCGTATGATGAAGTGTTTGATTTGGCCAAGCGAAAAAACGAAATGTTGGCTTCAATGCCTGCCATTCAGCCGGTTAAGAACACCGATCTGCGCAGGATATCGTCTTATTACGGTGTGCGTTTAGATCCTTTTTACAAGGTGAATAAGTTTCATGAAGGGGTTGATTTTTCGGCACCTACCGGAACGGAGGTTTATGCCACAGGCGATGGAACGGTAGAAAGTGTTGAAAAAAGTTATTTTGGCTATGGAAATATGATTGTCATCAATCATGGGTATGGCTACAAAACGGCTTATGGCCACTTGAGTGCTTTTAATGTGCGCAAAGGCGAAAAAGTAAAACGAGGCCAAATGATTGCAAAAGTGGGAAGTACAGGAAAATCAACATCACCACATTTGCATTATGAAGTGCGCAAAAATAACAAAGCAATTAATCCTATTAACTTCTTTTTTAATGACTTAAGTCCGGAGAGTTATGAAATGATTCTCGAATTGTCATTGATTCCATCCCAATCCATGGATTAAGTTTCCATCCCATTTTATGGCCAAATCAGATAAAATTTATTACGGAATAGGCGAAGTAGCCAAGATGTTTAATGTCAACACCTCACTTATTCGTTTTTGGGAAAAGGAGTTCGACATCCTCAAGCCCAAGAAAAACAAAAAGGGCAACCGGATGTTTACGCAACGTGATCTGCATTATTTGCAGATTATTTATCAACTGGTAAAGGAAAAAGGCTTTACGCTTCAAGGCGCCAAAGATGCCATTAAGCAAGACTTTGATCAATTGGATAAAAACGCCACAATTTTAAACACCTTGCGTCAAGCCAATGATTTTCTTAAAGGACTGGATCAGGCTCTTGCCGAAAAGAGCAAGCTTCAAAAGGAGGCGTTCACTGAAAGATAGTTCTGCACGTAGTCTTTAATCCCATCATTGAGGCTGTGAAAGGCTTTTTCATAACCGGCCTCCCTCAGTTTTTCCATATTTGCCTCTGTAAAATATTGGTACTTGTCACGAATATCTATTGGCGTATCCACAAAATGAATGACCGGCGACAACTGCAAGGCCTCGAAGGTGGCATGGGCCAAGTTAAGAAAAGTATTGGCTTGACCTGTGCCAAGATTGTAAAGCCCTGACGAGGGATTTTTTTGCATCAAAAAAGCGATGACTTCTGCAACATCTTTAACATAAACGAAGTCACGGAGCTGGCCTCCGTCGGCATAATCGGGATGATGTGACCTGAAGAGATTCATGCTGCCGTTTTTGTTGATCTGCTTAAAAGCATGAAAAATGACTGAAGCCATACGGCCTTTATGGTATTCGTTGGGGCCGTAAACGTTAAAAAACTTCAATCCAAACCAGTTTGGTGGCGATTGTGGTTGTTTCAAAGCCCATTTGTCGAAATCATTTTTCGATTCTCCATAAGGATTCAACGGTTTGAGTTTTGAAACCACCTCATGATTGTCGTCATAACCCCATTCGCCCATGCCATAAGTAGCAGCTGATGAAGCATATATGAGGGGAATCTGATAGGTGCTGCAAATTTCCCAAATCGTTTTGGAGTAGTTGAGATTGAGCTTGTTGAAAACTTCAACATTGAACTCGGTGGTGTCGGTTCTGGCACCCAAATGAATAACATAACCTACTTCAGCGGCATTTGTAGCTAACCATGAAGGAAATAATTCCCTATCAATGAGTTGATTGTATTTTTTATTCTGGTAGTTTTTACGTTTGTCGGCACGCGAAAAATCATCTACCAAAACAACCGGTGAGTGGGTGTTTTTGATTAAAAAACCTGCTGTCACGCTGCCTATAAAACCCGCTGCACCGGTTACAACAATCATTTCTTTCATTTTTTTTTGCTTTAAAGTTTTACGAAGACAAGCTTTTGATTTGTTGCTCAAGAACTTTGATCCGCGATTCGGAATCGGCTTGCTTTTTGCGTTCCATAGCAATTACATTTTCGGGTGCGCCGGCAACAAAACGTTCGTTGCTCAATTTTTTCATCACCGAATTTAAAAAGCCACGGGTGTAGTTCAGTTCGTCGTTTAATTTTGCCAGTTCTGCCTCCACATCAATATTTTCTGTTAGTGGAATGAAAAACTCTGTTGATTTGGAAACAAATCCAAAAGTGCCTTCAATGGCTTCGGTTACATATTCTATCTTACTGATATTACATAACTTACCAATGATAGGATTAAAAGCACCATGCAAATCGGGGCCGTTGAGTTTTACCATCAGCTCGATGCTGTTGCGGAAAGGGATTTTCTTTTCGGCCCGAACATTTCTAATGGCATTGATCACTTCGGCTGCATGTTCAAATTGCTGCAGAATAATGGCATCGAAACTCCTTACATCGGGTTTCAATGAAACTATAATGTCATTATTTGCTGGTCTTTCGCGAAGAATATGCCAAATTTCTTCGGAGATATAGGGCATGAAAGGATGCAACAACTGCATCAATTCTTCAAAAAATTGAGTAGTTTTTTTGATGGTGAACGCGTCAATGGGTTTGCCGTATTCGGGCTTTATCATTTCAAGGTACCACGAACAGAAATCGTCCCAAACAAGTTTATAAATGGCCATGAGGGCATCGGAGAGCCGGAATTTATCAAAATAATCTTCAGTGAGTGCATGAACTTCATTGAAACGTGCTTCAAACCATTCGGTAGCAATTTTGGCAGTTTGGGCTTGCTCGATATTCAGATCAACTTCCCATCCTTTTACCAGGCGAAGGGCATTCCAAATTTTATTGCTGAAGTTTCTGCCTTGCTCGCACAACGACTCATCAAAAGGGAGGTCGTTGCCCGCGGGAGCAGTCAGCAACATCCCCACGCGCACCCCATCGGCACCGTATTTTTCAATAAGATCAATAGGATCGGGCGAATTGCCCAAGGTTTTCGACATTTTACGTCCCACTTTATCACGAACGATTCCTGTAAAGTAAACGTTTTTGAAAGGAATATCATTGGCATATTCGTTTCCGGCCATGATCATGCGTGCCACCCAAAAAAAGATGATGTCGGGTGCCGTCACCAAGTCATTGGTAGGGTAGTAGTATTTTATTTCAGGGTTTTCGGGATGACGGATACCATCAAAAACCGCCATAGGCCACAGCCAGGAAGAAAACCAAGTGTCCACAACATCTTCGTCTTGACGCAGGTCGTTAACCGTAAAACGGGCTTCCGGAAATTGTTGGTTAGCAGCGGCAATCGCCTCTTCGGCGGTTTTTGCCACCACCATTTCTTGGTTGGGTAGGTAATACACCGGAATGCGCTGTCCCCACCACAGTTGGCGCGAAATACACCAGTCTTTCACATTTTCCATCCAATGCTTGTAGGTGTTTTTAAACTTGGCCGGATGAAACTGAATGCTGCCATTTTCAACCACTTCGAGTGCCTTTGCTGCAAATGCATCCATTTTTAAAAACCACTGAAGTGAAATTTTGGGCTCGATGATGGCATCGGTACGTTCTGAAAAGCCAACTTTATTGACGTAGTCTTCAATTTTGACACAACTTCCAGCCTCTTGCAACATCGGTACGATGGTTTTTCGGGCCTCGAAACGATCCATGCCAACCAACAATTCGGCGGCTTCGCTCAGCGTACCGTTGTCGTTGAAAATGTCAATGGAAGGCAGCTTGTGCTTTAAACCCAAAGTATAGTCATTGATATCGTGGGCCGGAGTGATTTTCAAGGCTCCTGTTCCAAATTCACGATCCACATATTCATCTACAATCACCGGAATGGCACGGTGAATCAGCGGAACAAGTACTTTTTTGCCATGAAATTTAAAGAAGCGTTCATCTTCTGGATGTACACAAATGGCGGTATCGCCCAAGATGGTTTCGGGACGCGTGGTTGCAATAGTGATGGCCGAATCATCGCCCTCAACCTGATATTTGATATAGTAAAGTTTGGATTGTAACTCTTTGTAAATTACCTCTTCATCCGACACTGCCGTTAGCGCTTGAGGATCCCAATTCACCATTCGAATACCTCTATAAATGAGACCTTTGCGATACAAATCAATAAAAACATCAATCACAGATTCGTAGAGCTTGTCGTCCATGGTGAAGGCCGTCCGCTTCCAATCGCAGGAGGCACCTAATTTTTTCAACTGCTCAAGAATGATGTTGCCGTGTTTTTCGCGCCACTGCCAAGCATGTTCCAAAAACATTTCTCGGGTGATTTGCGATTTTTCTATTCCTTCATTTTTGAGTTTCTGCACCACTTTGTTTTCTGTGGCAATGGAAGCATGGTCGGTGCCGGGCACCCAACACGCGTTTTTGCCCAGCATGCGTGCGCGACGCACCAACACATCTTGGATGGTATTGTTGAGCATATGGCCCATGTGCAAAACACCTGTGACGTTGGGTGGAGGAATCACAATGGTGTAGGGTTCTCTTTCGTCAGGTTGGGAATGAAAATAACCTTTGTCCATCCAGTGGCTGTACCATTTCTTTTCCAGTTCGGCTGGATTAAACTTGCTTTCAATGTGCATACAAATATGTTGTTGAAGTTTTCAATTGAGGGTGCAAAAGTAGAGAAAAAATGTTGCCCGTTTCTAGCCTTGTTGGGTGATCCTTACACGGTTTGGAATTATTGAGCTTATCAGCTTGATTTTGAAATGGGCGGTAAGAAGCGAATAAACTTGTCAAACTGCTTTTTTTTTCTAAATTTGCTCACGAATTTTAGCGTAAATTGACGTAAATCACATTATTAACTTAACACATTTCTTTTATGATTAAAGGACACCCCAAGGGACTGGTTCCAGCCGCACTTGCTAACATGGGCGAACGTTTTGGTTTTTACACCATGATGGCGATTCTCACCTTGTTCTTAATGTCGAAGTTCAACATTACAGGTACCGAGGCCGGAAAACTCTACTCTATTTTTTATGCATCCATTTATGTGTTGGCGCTTGTTGGAGGTTTTATTGCCGACAAAACCCGCAATTACAAGGGTACGATTATTGCCGGATTGCTGGTCATGTCGGCCGGTTATGTTTTACTTTCCATGCCATCACTCATCACCACAAAATATATTGCTCTTGCAGCTTTGTTAGTGATAGCTTTTGGTAACGGTCTTTTTAAGGGTAATCTGCAGGCTGTGGTTGGTCAGATGTATGACAACGACGAGTTCAGGAATAAAAGAGATTCCGGTTTCCAGATTTTCTATATGTTTATCAATATTGGTGCCATGTTTGCGCCTTTCTTAGCCACATGGGTGCGCAACACCTTTGTAGCAATGCAAGGCTATTCATACAACGCTGAGCTACCGGGGATGTGTCATCAATACCTCGACGGAAAAATGTCGGAAGAGGTTGTTAGTGGTAGATTTACCGAACTGGCAGCACTTGTTTCAAGTGATGTTGTTCCTGCTAACCTTAGCGATTTTGCAGTAAAATATTTAGATGCTTTTAATACCGGTTTCCATTATGCGTTTTTAACTGCTGTGGTGGCTATGCTCATTTCATTGGCGATTTTCTTATTAACAAAACGTACACTTCCCGATCCAAACACAAATACCAAAGTAAAGCCGGTTGTGTCGAAAGAAGAAGCAATGCAGGATGCAAAAGAAATCAAGCAAAGGATTTTGGCACTTTTTGCAGTTTTCGGAGTGGTTATATTTTTCTGGTTCTCTTTCCATCAAAATGGTTTGACCCTCACCATGTTTGCCAAAGACTATACCTTGCTCGGTGGAATTTTCCCTTCTGTGGAAATATTCCAATCCATCAACCCATTCTTGGTTGTATTTCTAACACCCTTGGTAATAATGATCTTCTCCTACTTGGCCAAGAAAGGTATTGAACCCTCTACACCGAAAAAAATTGCTATCGGAATGGGAATCGCGGCACTCGCTTTCGTGGTTATGGCCTTAGGTTCACTTTCATTGCCCTTGTTTACAGATCTGCAAGAAATGGGTGGATTGCCTGCAGCACAGCGTGTTACTCCTTGGCTCTTGTTCTCTGTTTACTTTATTTTGACAGTTGCCGAGCTCTTTATTTCACCTCTGGGATTGTCATTTGTTTCTAAGGTTGCTCCCGCTCATCTTCAGGGATTGATGCAAGGAGGTTGGCTTACAGCTACCGCTGTCGGTAACGGGTCATTGTTCATTGGCGCGATGATGTATGAGACCATTTCTATATCAGTAACTTGGACTGCTTTCGTTGTTGTTTGTTTGCTTTCGATGATCGCTATGCTTGCTATGGTAAAATGGCTTGAAAGAATAGCGAAGTAGTTATAGAAGCTATTTTAAACGTTTGTTTCATTCATCTTTCGGACTTTGCTTCTCGATAGATACTGCAACAGACAATTCATAAAATGATGTAAAGAACAGGTCAGAAGCGTTTTCTGACCTGTTTTTTTAAATAGAGCAATTGAAAAGATGAAAGATTCAAGTGAAAAACCCTATAGAAGTTACTCAGATTATTTTAAGGGTATTTTTGGGCAGCGCGTGCAAAAAGTAAGTGTTGATGCCGGCTTTACCTGTCCCAACCGCGATGGAACCAAAGCAAGGGGTGGATGTACTTATTGCGATAACGATGCTTTTAATCCTTCTTATTGCCAAAGTCAAAAACCTGTTCTTCAACAAATTGAAGAAGGAATTGAGTTTCATCTAAAACGCTACCGGCGTGCCACCCAATATTTGGTTTATTTTCAGGCTTACTCCAATACCTACAAGCCGCTCTCTGAACTTAAATTACTGTATGAAAGCACATTGCAGCATCCTCAAGTTGTTGGTTTGGTTATCGGAACCCGGCCCGATACCATTGATGCTGCCACACTCGAGTACCTGAGCGAGCTGCAAAAAAGGACTTACATCATGATTGAGTATGGCATTGAGAGTGTGTATGACGAAACCCTTGCCAAGGTGAATCGTGGTCATACTTTTGCCGAAACCCGCCATGCAATTGAAGCTACACATCGGGCCGGCCTCCCATGCGGTGGTCATTTAATTTTTGGCTTGCCGGGCGAAACACGAGAGATGATGTTAGATGCAGCAAAATTAATCTCTGAACTCCCATTAACAACGGTTAAGTTTCACCAACTTCAGATTTTCAAAAACACACGCATGGCAAAGCAATTTCTTGAAAATCCCGCTCATTTTCATCTCTTTGGCATGGAGGAATACATTGATTTTATCATTGATTTTACTGAGTTGTTGAATCCCTCCATAGTTATCGAACGTTTTGCGGGCGAAGTGCCTCCTCGGTTTCTTGTCACACCGCCTTGGGAAAACATCCGTTATGACGTTGTTTTGCAAAGGATTGAAAAAAGGTTTGCAGAACGCGCTACATTTCAAGGCCAATTCTGGTCTGCAAATAAGTAATTTTTTTAAATTTTATTTCCTCCCTAATCTAAAAACCTTATTTTTGCTTTATCAACATGATTAATTAACCAAACTTTTATCTCATGAAAAAATTTACTTTTTTAATGTTTGTTTCATTGTTCACTTTCGCAGGTTACTTTGCTTCGGCACAGAATAACCGCGCAGTGGTATATGAAGATGACTTCGAAAGCTACACTGCCGGGGCATTTGTAGCTCAAACAATTCCAGATTTTTGGACCACATGGTCCAATACCCCAGGCACCGCCGAAGATGCCGTTATCACAAACGAACAATCGGCGAGTCCATCACAATCAATCTTGGTATCAGGTACCAATGATATGGTTTTGAAGTTAGGAAACAAAACCTCAGGTCTCTATAATGTTTCATTTAAAATGATGATTCCTGTGGGTTTTGGTGGGTACTACAATATCCAACATTTTGAAGCTCCGGGTAACGAGTGGGCCTTTGAAGTGTATTTTGACAACAACGGCACCGGTTACATGCACGCCGGTGGAAATAATGCCGCAACCTTTGCCTATACTAATGGCGAATGGATCAGTATTACGAACCGTATTGACCTTGATGCAGATTTGGCTCAGGTGTATTTCGGAACCACACTTATTCACGAGTGGCAATACAGTCTGCAAGCTCAAGGACAGCCTGGCGCAAAACAGCTTGGCGGAGCTAATTTCTATGCCGGTGCAACCGCAGGTATGACACCTAAATATTATATTGATGATGTCGTTTATGAATCAGTTAGCGAACTTGCCATTTATTTTGGCGACTTTGATAGCTATCCTGCCGGTGGTTATGTAGCTCAAACTATTCCTGAATTCTTTACTACATGGTCCAACACTCCGGGTACTGCTGAAGATGCACAGTTTTCGACAGATTTTGCTTTATCAGCGCCTAATTCTGTGAAAATTGCTGGAACTACTGACCTTATTTTCAAGCTTGGAAACAAAACATCGGGAAAATATCTCGTGGCTTTTGATTATTTGGTGCCTGTTGGAAAAGGTGGATATTTTAATTTTCAGCATTTTGAAGCTCCGGGTAACGAATGGGCTTTTGAGACGTATTTCGATAACAACGGAACGGGTTACCTTCACGCCGGAGGAAACAATGCCGCTACTTTTACTTTTACCCATGGCGAATGGCTTCATGTGGATGCAGTCATAAATTTAGATGGCGACACTGCCCAATTGTTTTTTGATGATCAATTGATCCACGAATGGCAATACAGTCTTCAGGCCCAAGGAGAACCAGGTGCAAAACAGCTTGGAGCTGTTAACTTTTATGCGGGAGCTACTGCTGGTATGACTCCTACTTACTATTTTGATAATTTGTTGTATGCTACTATGGTTGAAGGTTCACAAGATCCAACCATCGGTGTAGCTACTGCTCCTATCATCACCACAGTAGAAGAGGGAAACACTTTCCAACAAAATTTACCTATTACCAACATGGGTGAAGGAACGCTTATTTTCAATATCACCAAGTCGTTTGACATGCCAACAGCAGCCAATCAACCCAGCCTTATCCCTTCACAAACTATTGGTAAGGTTAACGCTGAGTTTGCAGTTGATCCAACCCCGTTTGTTGGCGACGCTGCTCCTTTGAACAGAGATGTTACTTTGAACTATGACGGTGAAAACAGCTCAGGTGTTGGTCTTACAAATGGCGCCCAATGGCGTGCTGCCGTTCGTTTCCCCTCGTCAATGGTCGTTCCTTACAACGGGATGTATCTTTCTTCAGTAATGATATACATCAATGACCCTGCCAACGCTCATAAACTTCAAGTGTATGATATGGGCTCTATCAATGTTCCAGGCCCTGGCGCCATGTTGCATGAGCAAGCTTTTGAACCTCTACCGGGTTGGAACACCATTACCCTTACCACTCCTGTTTATGTTGGAGGAAGAGACTTATGGGTAGGTTATTGGATGGACCAACCAGCCGGTCTTTTTCCTGCCGGTGTGGATGCAGGTCCTGCCGTAGCTGACGGACGTTGGATTTCAACCGGTCCGGGTTGGAACTTCCTTACCTTGGATTACAACTGGAACATCCGCGCGATGCTTACTGGAACATCCGGCTCAGTTTGGCTTTCAGCTACCCCCACATCAGGTGAACTGGGAGCAGGCGAAACAGCCGATGTTTCTGTCAATGTAAACGCTACCGGTTTGGCTCCTCTTACTGTTTACAAAGGAAAACTCCACATCCGCAGCAACGATTATGCAGCCGAAAGAATCAACATCAGCGTATGGATCACTGTTTTGGTAGGCGTAAATGAAAATGGCGAACAAGCTTACATTTCTATGTATCCTAACCCTGCACACACTACTTTCACATTGAAAGCCAATACCAACATCAAAATGGTAACCATCACCAATAACCTTGGACAGATCGTTTACTCAGGCAATGTTGATCAATTGGAAACACAAATTCGTGTAAGTGACTACAAAGCCGGCATGTACATCGTTCGCATGGAAACAGATAACGGAACTGCAATTCAAAAATTAATGGTTGAATAATTTCATGTATTTCGATTAATAACAATCATAAACAGAGGCCGGCTTGTAAAAGTCGGCCTCTGTTATTCACCTTTGTTTGAGATGCAAAATGAATATTTAAAATCCAACTTTCTTTTTGCTGATAAAGGATTCGAAACAGTTTATCAACACCTTCACCGACCTATCATTGTCGCCGATCAGCTGCGCAACCCCGAAAATGCTGGAGCTTTGATCCGGTTGGCAGATAACATAGGAGCAAAGGAAGTTTTCTTTCTGGGTGATGCCACATTGCTCAAAATGAGCCGTTTGAAAAGAGCTGCCGCCAGCAGTGTAGGCAATATTCCATGGTCGTTTGTTTCGGATACCGAATTGGTAGAACGTTTGCCAAGCGATTATACTTTGTTGGGAATCGAAACCAGCGCGAATGCTGAAAACCTTTATGAGGTTTCCTTGCCGAATCAGATTGTTTTCTTTGTGGGCAACGAAGTTAGAGGCATCCGACCCGAATGGCTCGATCGGATGCACCAATGCGTGTTTATTCCTGTTCCCGGACCCACGCGCTCGCTCAACGTGAGCCATGCCGCTTCGGTGGTTTTGTTTGAGTGGTTGCGGCAAAAAATGCGTTAATACAACTGTGTTACTTGATATGGCTTGTATGAAAAGCGTTAACAATCAGCAGAATAACAAATAAATTTGATGAAATACAAACACATTTTCTTTGACCTCGACCACACTTTGTGGGATTTTGAAGCGAGTTCGGAGTTTACTTTTAAAAAGATGTACGATCATTTCGAGCTCTTCTCGAAAGGCATTTCCAATGTGGAGGATTATTATAAAAAATATCTTGTCCACAACCTCAATATGTGGGCCTTGTATCGCGAAGGCAAGATAGATAAGGAAATTTTACGCAACCTTCGTTTTGAAAAAGCACTCAATGATTTTCAAATAGACGATCCCCGCCTTGCTATCGAGCTTGCTGATTATTATTTGTACCATACCCCACGTAATGTTTTCCTTTTTCCCGGAGCTTTGGAAACGCTGGATTTCCTTTCAAAGCAGTATCCGCTGCATATCATCACCAATGGCTTTCAGGAAGTGCAATTTGTTAAATTGGAAACCAGTGGTCTGAAAGATTTTTTCACTGAAATTATTACCTCTGAAGAAGCCGGAGTGAAGAAACCCGATGGCGGTATTTTTCATTATGCCCTTCAAAGGGCCGGTGCAGAAGCGTCTGAAAGTTTGATGGTGGGTGATGATCCTGTAGTGGACATTGCCGGTGCAACGGCTGTTGGAATGGATGCGATTTTTTTTAATCCTTTCCATGCGGAAAATCCGAATCCGAAAAACAAAGCAATTTTCGCACTCAATGAGCTGATTGAATTGCTGGGATGATGAATTGAAGGAGGCGTTCTTCAATAAGCTAAGTCCTCTAAGTTTTCGAAGAGGAGAGCTGCTCCATTATTTTAAGTGGGCTAAGATGGTTTGTGTGCCTTTCACTTTGTCACCAATTTTTACCTCCACTTTGGCGTCAAGCGGCAGGTAAAAATCAACGCGTGAGCCAAAACGGATTAAGCCAAATTCCTGACCAAGTGCAGCTTTGTCACCTGCCTTACTGAAGCAAATGATTCTTCGGGCCAACATTCCGGCCACTTGACGCACCAAAACTTCTCTGTTTTTGGAATCTTTTACCACAAGGGTGTTGCGTTCGTTTTCGGTGGATGATTTGGGATGGTTGGCAATTAAAAACTTCCCTGGATGGTATTTGGTATAGCTCACTTCTCCATTCATGGGAAACCAATTGATATGCACATTAAGCGGCGACATAAACACCGAAACCTGTATTCTTTTGTCTTTAAAATATTCAGGTTCAAACACTTCCTCCACAACAACCACAGTTCCATCGGCGGATGAAATGACACTGTCGGCTACTAAAACCGGAGTGCGGTGTGGCACCCTGAAAAAGCCGATGGCCCAAACCAGGGTGAGCAGCAAGGGGAGGAAAAGTAAAAGATGTACTACCGTAAAAGTATCGGTAAAGTAAACGATTACCCATGCCAAAACGGCAACGAATAGGAATACGTTTGCAATAATTTTAAAGCCTTCGCGGTGGATGTGCATGTTATTGTGTCATTACAAGGTAAACAAATACAAAAGGAACAGCAAAGAAAGTGGCGTCAAACCTGTCGAGTACGCCACCATGGCCGGGTAAAATATTTCCTGAATCTTTCACGTTGGCTTGGCGTTTGAGCATAGATTCTACAAGATCGCCCAAGCTGCCGGTTAACACCACGATTAAAGCAATCATCATTGCATCGCGGGTTGTGATCCACTCGGCAAACAGCGACAAAACGTATGCAGCACCTAAGGTGAAAACCAGTCCACCCAAGCTGCCTTCGCGGCTTTTCTTCGGCGAGATGCGTTCGAAAAGTTTTGTGCGGCCCAGTTTAATTCCAACCAAATAGGCGAAGATATCGTTGATCCAAACAAATCCAATCACTGTGAGTAAAAGTAAAGCACCGGCCATTGGTCCAACCACCTCAGTGTTGTAAAAAAAGAGCATTAAGCCCGATGGTATTGCAACATAAAACACTGTTGCCCAATGTAAAGTGGCTACTTCGCTGAAAGTGTGTTTTTTTGAAAATAAGGCATGAAGGAACGGAAAAGAAAGCAAAGGTAGAAACAAAAACAACGTTTTAGGTTCGTTCCAACCCAAAGCGGCAGCGGCCAGCCAGCTGTAGAAAAAAAGACCAATGAGTTGAAAAAGAAATTTGTCGCTTTGCTTATACTTTGTTTTTTTAAACAAGAATACCATTTCTTTCGTTCCGATAAAAGTGATCAGCAACAGCAGTAAAGCTAACAACTTTACGTCCAATAGAATCACCCCAATCATTACAATGGCAAAAATGAATCCGTATAGTGTTCGCGTTAAAAAGTTGTTCATCACCAAGAGTTTTTGCTGCACAAATGAACTGCAAACTTAAAGAAATTGCTGTAAACCACCTATTTTCTATAAATCATCAATCAGGAACACGAAAAGCTCCTTTGGTCCGTGTGCTCCTTTCACGAGGGTTTTCTCAATATCCGCTGTTCGGCTTGGGCCGGTAACGGTAGTAATTTGTGAAGGCAATTCACCATTGTATTTTTTACGTATTGCCGTGAATGCAGCTCTTAAAGTGCTGGTAACCTGTGTGGTATATCCAACAACAAGGTGAATATCGGAAAATGAAAAAATGGTTCTGCTTCCGGCATCGGTATCCGACAGCACGATGCTGCCTGTGCGGGAAATGAGTTTTTCACAGGTTGTGATGCCAACAAGCGTCTCCGGCGTTTCGTTAAAAGTATGAAAGTGAGGTATTTGTGCTGTGCTCAAAAGTTGACTTAGCTTAGGGTTTTGGCACCATACCGCATCCCACAAACGCTCTTGAATCAATCCTGTTAGGTTGTTCAAAAAACTATTTTCGCTCTCACAATAAATGAATTGGCCTCCTAAGGTGATCAGTTCTTGGGCAAACAACACCTCTGCCTCCTCATCGGGACTTGATGCTTTTACAACATCGAGAATTACCTCATTGTCTTGGTACGGATTATCGGTTTTTTCGAGCAGTGCTTTTCTGATCTTGCTCAATATCTGTTCTTTAGGTGTTGCGTCTTTCATAGGAATGGATGAGGTGCTATGGGCAAAACGTTAGGCTTTTTCTTGTTCCGGATTTGGAGTAACTTCAGGTATAATTTCTTCAACCCGGGCTTGATATTCGGTTCCGGTAACGACCACGTGGACAGGCTCTTCTTTTATCCAAGGACGCTTTCCAAAAATGGCTTCTAAATCTTCGCCAAAAATCACTTCTTTTTCAAGCAATTGCGTGGCCAATTGAATAAGACCGGCCTTATTTGCAGATAAAAGTTCTACTGCTTTGGTATAAGCCGACTCAACAATTTTGCTTATTTCCTCATCAATCACCTCATTGGTTTTTTCGCTGAAGGGCTTGTTAAAGGCGTATTCTTGTTGGCCGGTTGAGTCGTAAAAGCTTAGATTTCCAACTTTTTTGCTCAATCCGTAATAAGTTACCATAGCATAAGCTTGTTTGGTAACTTTTTCAAGATCGTTGAGGGCACCGGTAGAAATTTTTCCGAAAATGACCTGTTCGGCAGCCCGCCCACCAAGTGTTGCCACCAATTCGTCAAACATTTGCTCGTAGGTGGTGATGCTTCTTTCCTCGGGAAGATACCAAGCTGCACCCAGGGATTTGCCGCGGGGAACAATAGTTACTTTCACGAGCGGATGGGCATGTTCGAGCAGCCAACTGGCAGTGGCATGGCCGGCCTCATGGAAGGCTACGACTTTCTTCTCGCTGGCAGTAATGATTTTATTCTTCTTTTCCAATCCACCGATAATGCGATCAATGGCATCCATGAAATCCTGTTTGCTGATGGCTTCATGCGAATGACGTGCTGCTATTAAAGCGGCCTCGTTGCACACATTGGCGATATCGGCACCTGAGAATCCGGGAGTTTGTTTGGCCAAAAAAACCTTGTCAACGCTACCATCCAACTTCAAAGGGCGCATGTGTACGTCAAAGATTTCTTTTCTTCCTTCAAGGTCGGGGAGTTCAACATAAATTTGCCTGTCGAAGCGTCCGGCACGCATCAAAGCCCTGTCGAGGATGTCGGCTCTGTTGGTGGCAGCCAGAATAATAACACCTGAATTGGTTCCAAAGCCATCCATCTCGGTGAGCAGTTGGTTAAGGGTATTCTCGCGTTCATCATTAGCTCCGGTGGCCGGATTTTTGCCACGGGCGCGACCAATGGCATCAATTTCGTCAATGAAGATGATGCAAGGCGACTTTTCTTTGGCTTGTTTAAAAAGATCGCGTACGCGTGAGGCGCCAACGCCCACAAACATTTCCACAAAATCGGAACCTGAGATGGAGAAGAAAGGCACGTGAGCCTCACCGGCTACCGACTTGGCTAAGAGTGTTTTGCCTGTTCCGGGAGGGCCAACCAACAAAACTCCTTTAGGAATTTTTCCGCCTAATTTGGTGTATTTGTCAGGGGTTTTCAGGAAATCAACAATTTCGATAATTTCAACTTTTGCCTCTTCTAGGCCTGCAACATCTTTAAAGGTAACATTCACATTGGTGTTTTTGTCGAAAAGCTGTGCTTTCGATTTGCCAATGTTGAAAATTTGTCCACCAGCGCCACCGGCTCCACGGCTCATCATTCGCATGATAAAAAACCAGATACCAACCAAAACAAGCACAGGAATAATCCAGCCAAAAATTTCGTTGCCCCAGTTGCGGCGGTTTACATTGTTAGCATAAATAGGATTTTCGACGTTTTCTTGGGCCCGTCGTAAATCTTCTTCAAAGGTGCCTACCTCACCAATTTGATAGGTGTAATTTGGTTGGGTAGGGCCAAAACTGCGCTCAATGGTTTTGCCTTGAGCATCCTTTTCAACATATTTACTTTGGGCTTCAGCTTTGATATATATCTCAGCCGTCTCTCTATTTACCAAGTCAATACGCTCAATGTCCTGCTCTTCGAGCATTTTGAGGAGCTTGCCTTTGTCAATCGTTTTTACTCCTGTGTCCCAGTTGTAAAACTGTAAACCGAGAAAAATTAGCGCAAGCAAGCCATAAATCCAATATACATTGAACTTGGGTTTTTGACCATCTTCTTTCTGTGGTTTCTGCGATTGTGGCGAATCTTTTGTTTCTTTCTTCATGAAATATTGCAACAAGTAATGTTAAATTTTAGTCTTCGTAGTTTTTTTTCTCGGCATCAGCCCAAAGTTTTTCTAATTGGTAAAAATTTCGGGTCGTATCGAGAAACACATGAACTACCACGTCAACATAGTCAATCAAAATCCATTCCGCGTTTTCAAAACCTTCTTTATTGTATGGGCGTTGGCCGCATTTTACGCTAACATCATCTACGATGTTGGAGGCAATGGCATCCACCTGGGTGCGCGAGCTGCCATGGCAAATGATAAAATAATCGGTAACCGCAGCGTGTATTTTCTTCAAATTCAGACTAACAATGTCAATTCCCTTCTTTTCCTGCATGGTATTGATGATGGTTTGCAGGACTTGATCCGTGTTTTCGGTTTGGTGTCTTTTTCTCATTTTTGTGATTTAATACAAGAAACAAAATTAGGCTTTTTTGGTTCATCAAAGTCAGGAATGATTTTTACTGCCATTGCGTCATGTTTTGTTTTTTGATGTTACATTGATGCTTTGATTAGTTTTGCTGATGGATTAACCTTAGTTGGCTTTTATGAAGTTCGAAATTGTATC
Organism: Bacteroidota bacterium; assembly: GCA_023396415.1. Classification (GTDB taxonomy): domain Bacteria; phylum Bacteroidota; class Bacteroidia; order Bacteroidales; family F082; genus JALNZU01. The sequence continues at coordinate 23,999 of JAEWWJ010000032.1, read as the reverse complement.
TATCGAAAGTACGCCTTCCACCAATACGCTGATGCAACAAATGTATCTCGATGGCAAATGTTTTGATGGCTTGGTTTTGAAAACAGATTTCCAAACGCATGGAAAAGGTCTGCAATCCAACACCTGGTTTAGCAGTCCATCAGCCAATCTTTTATTTAGTATTGGCTTAGAAACCAGTTTTATAGAACCATCACAGCAGTTTCTTCTCACAAAAATGATCTCCATTGCATTGCTGCGCAGCCTGCATAATGTGTTATTGATTGACGAAGAACTTTCCATCAAATGGCCCAATGATTTGTATTACAAAAATCGAAAATTGGCCGGTATTTTAGTCAACAACATGATCAAGGGCAGCAGTTTAGACTACTCAATTGTAGGTGTGGGTTTGAATGTTAATGAAACAGATTTTCCTGCCGGCATCCCGAATCCTGTTTCGATGACACAAATTGGAAATCAAGCCTATGATCGTTCTAAAATACTGGATATGATACTGTTGCAATTGTCGCAAACCATTGAAATGCTGCGCTCCAGCACCACCTCACTCGATGAACTTTATTTAAAACACTTGCTCTATTTTCAGCAATGGCGTGAGTATAAATTTGAAGGAAACAACCTCACAGCTAAAATTCAAGGGGTGGACAAATATGGTCATCTTCAGCTGCTTACTGTTGCCGGCGAACTGCTAAGTTGCGATTTAAAATCGCTGGTTTTCAAACACTAAGGGTTTAAAAACTCAGACCAATTAGCTTTTTGCCAATGGCATCTACCAAATTTTGCAATGGTTTTTTTGCCATCATCGCCATCATAGGATTCAGATCGGCAGCCACTTCTACCTTGACCTCGGTGCTGGCTGGGCTTATTTCGCACAGGTGAAAAAGCAATTCAAATTCAAAGGGCGATTTGCCTTCGGGAATCAATCGCAACCGCTGACGCGGAATTTGTTCTTCAAGACGCAGGCTCAAGGAGGCCATACCCTGAATTTTAAAACTGCAACGGTCTTTTTCCGCTTCCCAGTTTGTAATTTGTTCGGGCATAAATTTGCCCATATTGCGAAGGTCGCTTAAAGTGTCATACACCTGATCGGCGCTACCGTTGATGCTTTTCCAGTCGCTCGAGATATTCATTGTGTTCTATTTTTATTGATCTGTTATCACTTGCATGTTGCTCCAGGCCTGCGGATCGCGCTTCCATGCCGCCAACGAATTTCTTTCAACTTCGCTGATGTATTTATCTTCGCCAGCTTTTTGAAGTAAAGTTTCAAAGTCGGTGAGGGTGATGAGCGGGCATTGGGCTTTTTCAAAACTATCGGTGGCGGCTTTCATTCCATAGGTAAAAATCGCTAACATTCCATTCACCAATGCGCCTCTTTCGCACAAGGCCGAAACGGCCTTCAAGCTGCTTCCACCGGTAGAAATCAGGTCTTCAATCACGATGACAGATTGGCCGGGTTCAACCACTCCTTCGATCATATTGGTGAGGCCGTGTGATTTTTTTTCGGGACGAACATAGGCAAAAGGCAAGTTTAATTCTTGGGCTATCAACGCCCCTTGGGCGATGCCACCGGTGGCCACTCCTACAATCACTTGCGGCTTGCCAAAGTGCTCAACAATCTGTTGCACAAAAGCTTTGCAGATGAAAGTTCTGATGTCGGGATAGGAGAGGGTGATGCGGTTGTCGCAATAAATTGGACTTTTTAATCCCGAAGCCCAAAGAAAAGGGTTGGCAGGGTTCAGTTTAATTGCTTTAATTTGCAAAAGAAATCCTGCCAGAATCAGCTTATTTTGATCGTTCGTGTTCATGGAACAAATGTATAAAGTTTTTTGCGATAAACGAAGCATCCGTCTTGTAAATCCATTGAATGCCAATGGAAGCAAGATTGACAATGCCGCTTGGCATGAGAAGGCCTTGTTGCCATCGTCGGTGCTTGTTATTGATTGGCTTGAAGGCCGCATTTTGAGCGATTTGCTTTTGGCAAGCGAAGGTTCGCCCGATCAATTTGTAAAGGATTGGGCACCAACGGTGAAAATTGTTGAAGCTGCCGGTGGAGTGGTTTGGAACGACCGAAAAGAACCGCTATTTATTTTTCGAAATCATTTTTGGGATTTACCTAAAGGACATGTTGATCCGGGTGAAACGCATCTCGAAACGGCTTTGCGAGAGGTGGAAGAGGAAACCGGTTTAGGTGGTCTCAAGCTGGGGCGGCAGTTGCCCGATTCGTGGCATTTTTATTGTATGCGGGGCAGCTGGTGTTTGAAACACACCTGTTGGTATGAGATGTTTTATTCGGGCACTGATGCTCCTAAACCTCAGTTTAGCGAAGGTATCACGCAGGTGAAATGGATTGCGCGAAAAAATCTTTCAAAAATATTGGATCAATCTTATCGCTCGGTGCAGGAAGTGTTGGGCGGTTGGATGTTGCATCAACCATAAACTATATGAAAAGAGCTGTTTTTCCAGGTTCGTTTGATCCCATTACCCGTGGGCACGAAGCCCTTGTGCTGAAAGCACTGCCTTTGTTCGATGAAATTATTGTGTCCATCGGAAACAATTCGCAGAAAAATTACTTTTTCGATGCGGAGCGACGTAAAGCATGGATTGCATTTGTATTTCGTCATCACCCAAAAGTAAAAGTGGCTGATTATAATGGACTTACAGTTGATTTTTGTAAACAAGTGGATGCCCAATTCATTCTCAGAGGCTTACGCACTTCAGCCGACTTTGAGTTTGAGCGCAGCATAGGCCAAGTGAATAAAATGATGGTTCCTGAAGTTGAAACAGTGTTTTTTCTTACTTCACCGGAATTTACACCCATCACTTCAAGTATTATTCGCGATATTTTCAAAAATGGGGGCGATGTGAGTGCTTTTATCCCCGAAGGCATTGACCTGACAATATGAAGCCCATGGGCAGCGTTGGGGTATAAATGTGATGATGATGCGTGTTTTTTTGTTTATCCTGCTTTTGTTGGGCTTGCAAGGTTCAGCCCAAGAGGTGACCATTAAAGGAAGCTCTGCATTGCCCGGACAGCCGATCCGTGTGATTGCAAAGCGCGATCTTGTTTCGGGGATGGAAAAAGTGTTGGCCGCTACCGTAACCGATTTTAAAGGTAGTTTTATGCTTTCTTTTCCACTTCAGCAAATTGAATATGTGCAAGTTGGCGTGGGTCTCCATAGGGCCGAAATGTTGCTTAAACCAGCTTGTACCTACACCATTCATCTTGAACTTATCAACGAAAAAAAACCTTCCTTTTTCGATCCGCAACCCCTCGCTCTTCAAGTGATGAAATCCAACGATCGAGGGCTTCAACAACAATTTGAAACGATCAATTATATTTTTAACACACTCGTTTTGAAGCATTTTAATGTGGTACAACGGATGGGGCAAAAACATTTTATGGATAGTTTAAACCGCTACCTCAGTGAGGCGGTTCCGGTTTTTGCCGATTCTTTTCTTGATGATTATGTCTTTTATAAAAAAGGGAGTTTGGTTGCTGTGCTTCAAAAAATGGAGGTAAAAAAAATCTACGAAACCTATTTTGTCCACCAACCCGTGGGTTACAACAACCCTGAATACATCGCATTGCTCGAGCAGTTTTTTGGCAATTATTACCTTACAGGAAATAAATCGTTCACATACGATGGCTTTGTGCAGGCCGTTGCTTTGGGTCTTGAGGCCACAAAAACCTACTTGAACGATGATGTGATGATAAAATCCAATCCTCGTTTACAAGAGTTGGTTTTGTTGATCCATTTGAATAACAATTATTTTAACCCGGGATTCTACAAAGGTAGTATCCAAAATACGCTTCAGCAGCTCTCTCGGTCTTCTGTTTATACCGAGCATCGCCTGATGGCCAACAACATCCTTGAACAACGCAATCACCTCACCGATGGCAGCAAAGCACCTCCGCTCAGTTTATTTGATGCCGCGAGTCGTCCGGTTGCCGTAAAGTTATCAGCACAGCCAACACTTTTACTTTTTGTTGACGAAAGTTGTGAAGTGTGTAAAAACGAGATGATTACGCTGCATGATGTTTTGCAAAACTTTGCCAAAACAATAGAATTGATTGTCGTGACAACGAAAAAAGGCTTTCCCGAGATGAAGGCTTTCATTGACGCCAACCGCTGGCAATGGAACCTCTACCACACCGGTGACGATATTTTCGTGTATGAACGCTATAACATCAGGGTGTTTCCTGAGTACATTCTTTTGTACCCCAACGGAAGCATTGCCATGGCGCCCGCTCCGCCAGCAAGTCAAAATCTTGCTGCTCATATTGATAGGGTGATCAAGAAATTTCAATCCCGGCCATAGATGCGCTTTGTTTCAAAGGTTTAGACCTATAATTGAGGTATGGGTTAAAAAATGCTGTAATTTTGCAGCTGTTCCTTTTTTAGGAATGATTATTGACATTGACGCTTCACTGAAAAATTAATTACTTCATAGTTATGCTCACTTTTTTTAAGAAATTATTCGGCGACAAAGCCACCCGCGATCTTAAAGCCATACAACCTCTTCTGCAACAGACCATTGAAGCTTATAAAACCATCAGCAAATTGCCCGTGGATGAGCTGAGGGCAAAAACTGATTTTTTTAAAAAACGTATCAAAGAAGCTGTTGCAAATGAAGAATCGGAAATCGCACTGTTGAAAAAGCAAATTGAAGAGCAATTCGATCTTGAGCCCACCGAAAAGGAAAAGATTTATAACCAGATAGATAAGCTCGAAAAGCTACATTATGAAAAAACAGAAGCTGTTTTAAATGATATACTCCCCGAAGCTTTCTCGGTGATGAAGGCCGCCGCTGCGCTCTTTAAAGAAAACGATACCATCGAAGTCACTGCTAACGACCTGGATCGTAACTTAGCTGCTATCCATGATTTTGTTAGCATCAAAGGCGACAAAGCTTACTACAGCTCAAGCTGGATGGCCGGCGGAAACATGATCAAATGGGACATGGTGCATTACGACGTTCAATTTATTGGCGGCATCGTTCTCCACCAAGGCAAAATTGCGGAAATGGCTACCGGTGAGGGTAAAACCCTTGTTGCCACTTTGCCCGTTTACCTTAATGCCCTGCCGGGAAAAGGCGTTCATGTGGTTACGGTGAATGATTATCTTGCTAAACGCGACTCCGAATGGATGGGCGTTTTGTACAATTTCTTAGGATTAACCGTGGACTGTATTGACAAGCACGAGCCAAATTCTGCTGCGCGACACAACGCTTACCTTGCTGACATTACTTACGGAACCAATAACGAATTTGGGTTTGACTACCTACGTGACAATATGACAGGAAACCCTGATGAGTTGGTACAGCGCAAACACAACTATTCTATTGTGGATGAGGTTGACTCTGTGTTGATTGACGATGCCAGAACACCACTTATCATCAGCGGACCCACGCCAAAAGGCGATCATCAAGAGTTTGACGTGCTAAAACCCGATGTAACAAAACTCTACAACGCACAAAAAACCCTCGTCAGCAGCCTGTTGGCCGAAGCAAAGAAATTGCTTCAAGGCCCAAAACCTGCCGACGAGAAAAAAGGGGGCGATTTGCTTTTCAGGGCCTTTCGCGGTTTGCCCAAAAACAACGCCATTATCAAATTTTTGAGCGAAGAAGGCATGAAAAGTCTTTTGCAAAAAACCGAAAGCTTCTATTTGCAAGAGCAAGCCAAAAATATGCATGTGATTGATGACGAGCTTTATTTCGTTATTGATGAGAAAAATAATTCTGTAGAGCTTACTGAAAAAGGAATTGACCTTTTGGCAGCCTCTTACAACGAACCCGGCTTTTTCATTCTTCCCGACGTGGGTGCCGAAATAGCAGAGATAGAAAAAACAAACCTTGACGAAAATCTAAAATTAGAGAAAAAAAGCGATCTCATCCGAAACTTTAGCATCAAATCCGAACGTCTGCACACCGTTCACCAGCTGCTCAAAGCCTACACATTATTTGAAAAAGATGTTGAATACGTCATCATCGAAAATAAAATCAAAATAGTTGACGAGCAAACCGGCCGTATCATGGAAGGACGGCGTTATTCCGATGGTTTGCATCAAGCCATTGAGGCCAAAGAAAACGTTAAAGTGGAAGCCGCCACCCAAACCTATGCCACCATCACCCTGCAAAATTATTTCAGGATGTATAGCAAATTATCTGGGATGACCGGTACCGCCGAAACCGAAGCAGGTGAGTTTTGGGATATCTATAAGCTTGATGTGGTGGTGATTCCAACCAACAAACCCATCACACGAAACGATCGCGAAGACCTTGTTTATCGCACCAAACGCGAAAAATTCAATGCCGTAATTGACGAAATCATTTCGCTGGTTGAAGCCAGGCGTCCGGTATTGGTGGGTACCACCTCTGTGGAAACTTCAGAGTTGCTAAGCCGAATGTTACAACGTAAAGGTATCAACCACAATGTGTTGAATGCTAAATTGCACCAACGTGAGGCACAAATTGTAAAAGAAGCCGGACAAGCAGGCGTGGTTACCATTGCTACCAATATGGCCGGTCGTGGTACGGATATTAAATTAGGCGAGGGCGTAAAAGCTGCCGGTGGTTTGGCTATTATAGGTACCGAACGCCATGAATCACGGCGTGTGGACAGGCAGCTGCGGGGTCGTTCGGGCAGGCAAGGCGACCCGGGCAGTTCACAGTTTTTTGTGTCGCTCGAAGACGACCTAATGCGGATGTTCGGTTCCGGACGAATTGCCGGTCTGATGGATCGCTTGGGTCTTAAAGAAGGCGAAGTAATTCAACATTCGATGATTACGAAATCCATTGAGCGGGCACAACGCAAGGTTGAAGAAAATAACTTCGGCGTGCGTAAACGTTTGCTCGAATACGATGATGTGATGAATGCCCAACGCGAAGTCATATACAAGAAAAGGCACCACGCCCTCTTTGGCGAACGTCTTTCTGTTGATATTTCAAATATGCTGTTCGATCTCGGCGAAAACCTGATTACAGATTTCCAGCAGCAGCGCGACTTCGATGGCTTTAGGCTCGGCGTGCTTAAAAGTATGGGTATGGAGCCTCCTTTTGATGAAGAATCCTTCTTCGAGCAAAGGCCCGACCAGCTGAACGAGCAGCTTTTTGCCAAGGCCAGCAGTAGCTATAAAGAGAAGACCCGCCGCATTGGCGAGAAAACAATGCCAGTGATTGCCGACGTATTCGAACGACAAAAACAATACGAAAATATAGCCATTCCGATCACCGACGGCCAAAAAGGCATGCAAGTGGTGGTGAATCTGAAACGTGCTGTCAACAATGGCGCGCGTGAAGTGACATTGTCAATAGAAAAAAGCATCTCTTTGTCGCTGATTGATGACTCGTGGAAGGAGCATCTTCGTGAGCTCGACGACTTGAAGCAATCGGTGCAAAACGCCACTTACGAGCAAAAAGATCCGCTGCTTATTTATAAGTTTGAATCGTTTGAATTGTTTAAAAATATGATCCAACGCATCAACAAAGAGGTGATTTCGTTTCTGATGCGGGCCGATATCCCCATTCAAGATTCTTCCAACGTGCGTGAGGCCCAGCGTGCCAAAGGAATTGACCGCAGCCGTATGAAAGAGGAGCGTTCCGATTTGCTGTCGCAAGCCCACAGTAACACCCAGCAAAAAGAGGTTACCCAACCCATGGTGGCCGAGAAAAAAGTAGGGCGCAACGAGGCTTGTCCATGCGGAAGCGGAAAAAAATATAAAAATTGTCATGGCAAAATGTTAGGAGATGCCTGATTTGTTGTAATTTAGTGCTTACTAAAGCAATCGCTTGTTTGCAAGTATTCAAGTTCTTTACCACACTTAACCGCTACTCTGGATGAAAAAAATAAACTACCTGCTTTTTACGTTCCTTTTTTTAGGAATATTGTCCTCATGCAGAGATGATTTGCCTCAACAAAATGTGCGTCCGGCTTACAATTACTATCAAGAAATTGTGAATCCGCCGGACGATTTTATCATTGCTTTTGATAATACCTCCGTGGGTCAAAAGGTGGCTCGTGTTACCTTTGACAGCGTCGGCGTGTGGGTAATTGACCGGATTGGCGATGCACGGCAGTCAATAGTTTTAAAAAACAATACCAATTCTTATCCGATCAACCTTATTGACAGCATCGGTTTAACATCAGACTTAGAATATCAGGTGGTTGTTAACAGCGTGCTGTATGGCGAATCCAGAAATCTGTATGTTGGATTCAAACGACTGAATATGGATTACAGTGCCTTTGAGCCGAAATTTTAACATGAATGAAAGCGCTAAAAACAAGCTTAGCCGGGCTGCTCCTTCTTTTCTTTTTGTTTTTTTTCGCCCCTGAAGCTTTTTCGCAAAACAAGAAGAGGGACTACTCTCCGCGACTCGGACTTGTGCTAAGTGGGGGAGGTGCCAAAGGTTTTGCTCATATCGGTGCTTTAAAAGTTTTTGAAGAGGCCGGCCTTCAGTTTGACTACGTCAGCGGAACCAGCATGGGTAGTATCTTTGGCAGCTTGTATGCGCTTGGTTATCATCCTGATACCATGGAAAAAATGGTTCGCAATCAAGATTGGGATGCGCTGATGAATGACAAAGTGGACCGAAGATATATCCCTATCGAAGAAAAACAAAACAGCGACAGGTTTCTGATTGTTTTTCCGATTATCGAAAATCGGGTTACGACCAAAATAGGTTTGCGTACCGGTCAAATGGTTGACTTGCTTCTTGCAAAATACCTCAGTCCGGCCTATAAAGTGAATAATTTCAGTAAATTGCCTATTCCGTTTCTTTGCATTGGAACAGATTTAAGCGATGGGTCAAACATTGTGTTGGATCAAGGTGTGCTTCAAAAAGCGGTCAGGGCCAGCATGTCCATTCCAAGTTACTTTAATCCTATTACTATTGATGGCCGTTTGCTCGTTGATGGGGGTGTGATCAATAATTTTCCTGTGTCGGAAATGAAGAAAAAAGGCATGGATGTGATCGTTGGCGTGGATGTTCAAACGGGTTTGTTGGAATCAAAAAACATCTCCACAGTCTTTCAGGTTCTCGATCAGGTGACTTCATTTTATCGCGTGGCTAACAACACCAAAGCCGTTAGTTTAACTGATTATTATATCAAACCCGATTTGAAGGAGTTTGACATGATGAGCTTTTCAAATTACGATACCATCATTAAACGGGGTGAGATGGCTGCCCGCGCTATGCTGCCGCAACTGCAACGACTGGCCGATTCTATTCAACGCTTTAAGCCCAAAAAACAGCGCGTGTTAGATGCCCGTCCTCTGGATTCGATTTTTATTACACAATTTACCTATCATGGCAACAGCAAGGTATCCAAAGAATATCTTGATGGTGCATTTGACTTTGAACCCATGAGTTGGATTAAAATTGAAGACCTTGATCATGCCTTGAAGCGTGCCTACGGAAGTGGTTTCTTTGAGTTAATTAGCTATTATTTTGTGCCCACCGAGCTGGGAGCTGAGCTGGTGTTTGAAATTAAAGAATCCAGCTCAGGGATTTTTGGCGCCGGTGTACATTACGATTCCGATTACAAAGTGGGTCTATTGCTCAATGCCACCTTTAAAAACGTGGGGATTAAAGGCTCTAAAACTTTTGTTGATCTTAATCTAGGAGAAAACCCGCGTCTTCAAGGGTTGTTCCTTGTTGACAGGGGGTCGAAGATCGGTTTTGGCTTGAGTGCCACCGGCTTGAATCTTAAATTGAATTTCTACCAAAATGAAGACATCCAAGACTTTTATTCCATCAACCTCTATAACTTGGCTGTATTCGGACAATGGACGTTTGCAAATACCATGCGTTTGAGAGCGGGCACAAGATATGAAACTACTAAAATAAAAAGCGGTTTAGGAGACAACAATTTAAGTCAAACCTTTAAACCATTTTTAATTTCAACCGTCAGTTGGGATGTAGATACTTACAACCGAAACAGCTTCTCAACCAATGGAATTCAGATGAATCTTACGTTGAAACACATCTTGCCCTTAACCGATGATGTTGCCTCTAACCTGCAATCCAATGCCTTTATGGTGTCGTTTAGGTATCGAAACAACATTCCTTTGAATCGCCTGAGTACGATAAAAACAGGATTGTCCAGCGGATTAACGATTCAAGATAAAAGGCCGGCTCCGGTGTACAATTTTTTCCTCGGTGGGCAGTCCCAAACCAATTATTTAGATGGTTTTGTGCCTTTTACCGGGTTGAAATTTGTTGAAAAAATTGGACTGTATCATCTTGTAGGCAACTTTGCTTGGCAATACAATATTTATCGAAAATTTTATCTAACAACCAAACTCGATGCCGGTGTGATTTCTGACACTTGGGAGGGAATTACCTTTAAGCCAAGACTTTTGGTAGGTTATGGCCTTACTGTAGGTTACGACAGCTTTGTTGGGCCCGTTGAACTCACTTTAATGGGAAGCAACGAAAATGCTGCCATGGGAATGTTTATCAATATCGGTTATTGGTTTTAATACAACATTATGAAATACAAAAGAGTTTTATTGAAGTTAAGCGGCGAAGCCCTGATGGGCAGCCAACAATATGGTATTGACCCCACACGATTGGAAGAATATACCCAAGAAATTAAAGCTGCCGTTGAGGCCGGAGTGCAGGTGGCCATTGTGATTGGTGGCGGCAATATTTTCCGCGGATTGCAGGGCGCAGGCCAAGGTATGGATCGTGTTCAGGGCGACTATATGGGAATGTTGGCCACGGTGATCAACAGTATTGCTTTGCAATCGTCGTTAAAAGACAAAGGGTTAAAAACCAGTCTTTTATCAGGTGTTTATATGGATAAAATTGCTGAATCAATGAGTGGCCCTAAAGCCATTGAGCTGCTCGAAACAGGCCATGTGGTGGTGATTGGCGGCGGAACGGGAAATCCTTTTTTTACCACCGACACTGCCGCGGCCTTGCGTGCCATTGAAATCAATGCCGATGCCATCCTCAAAGGAACACGCGTTGATGGCATCTACACTGCCGATCCCGAAAAAGACCCCAATGCTGTTCGCTTTGATGAAATCAGTTTTGACGAGGCTTACGAAAAACAGCTTAAAGTGATGGATTTGACCGCCTTTACGCTCTGCATGGAAAACAATATGCCCATCGTTGTTTTTGATATGAACAAAAAAGGCAACCTTTTGAACCTGCTCAAAGGCCTGCCTTTGGGAACAATTGTGCGTTGAAGCCCGCCGATAAAATTGTTGCCCGGATCAATACCTATGCCGATAAAATAGCACTGGTTTTAATCCTTATTGCAGCTGCTTTGCTGCGTTTATGGCATATTGGACAATTGCCTTTTATGCACGATGAATTCAGTGCGCTTTTTCGGGTGGGTTTTGATAGCTTTGGCGAATTGCTCGAAAAGGGAATCCAACCTGATGCCCATCCTGCCGGAACGCAAATTTTACTGCATTACCTTACCGCTGTTTTCGGAATGAATGCCGCTTGGTTGAAGCTACCTTTTATTCTTATGGGAATCGCTTCTGTATGTCTCGTTTATGCCATTGGACGAAATCTATTCAATAAAACTGCGGGCTTGCTAAGTGCCTCAATTGTGGCCACCATGCAGTTTTTTGTTTATTACAGCCAACTGGCTCGACCATACAGCAGTGGCCTCTTCTTTGTGTTGCTATCGGTTTATTTTGGTTCGCGCATCTTAAAAGAGCGGCAGAATAAAAAGATTTACAATTACGTGGGTTTTGGCGCTTCTCTGCTTTCGGCTTCGATGATGCACTACTTTGCTATGTTGATGGCTGGATTTATTGTGCTTGGGTTTTTCTTTTTCATCCAAAAAGAAAAACGAAAACCCTTCTTGATCACCGCTTTGATTACGGCCATTGCTTACCTTCCCAACATTAAAATTTTCATTAGCCAGGTTTCTGCCGGTGGAATCGGCGATTGGCTGGGGAAACCATCTTCAGATTTTATTGTTCAATTTTTGTCCTATAGTTTTCATTTCTCATTCCTCTTTTTTGCTGCTGTGGCACTGCTTTATTTGTTTTTTTTATTTGCTAAAGGTATCAAAATGAATAATGTAATGGCATGGACGATGGTTGCTTGGTTTTTACTTTCCTTTTTAATCGGTTGGTTGTATTCATTGCTGCGAACACCGGTTTTGCAGTACAGCAGCTTAATTTTTAGCTTCCCCTTTCTTATTTTGGGTTTGTCAGGTTTGCTTAGCGAGTTAAAACCTTTCCTTAAACTTTTTATGGTGGTAGTGGTTTTGACTGCCGGCACAATAAGCTTAATAGCAGAACGTGAGCATTATAATTTGATGTATGCGCAAGGATACGATCAAATTGCAGAGCGATTTAGTGAAAACCAAGCCACCTACGGTACTCAGATTTTGCAAGTCAACATCGGTGGTTCGGAGCGGATGACGGGCTTTTATTTACAGCAGCATCAATTATTGAACACTTATTTTTTTAACAAAGATGCTGCATTAGATTCTTTCACCTTTCTCATGGATACTTCTACGGCCCAATATTTTGCTATCGGTTGGACCGATTATGCTCCTTATGCTTGGGTTGAGGAGGCTCGCGTTCGATTTCCAAAAGTTATTGAAATTAAACATTGGTTCAATTCGGGTTATTATTTACTTGCACGTGATGCAGCCTCGTATAGAGAACCTCTTCAAGATGAACGTTTTATATTTCAGGAAAGCAACTCGAATGGCCTTAAACATTTTGCTGAGAATGATGAATACGGAATGTTATGGGAGGCGCGTTCAGATTCGGTACTTGTTGCTGATGATGGTATTGTTGTGGTTGCTTATCGGCTCAAAGCCTTGGCTTCGGCGGAAGGCGTGAGTGCCGTGCTTGAATTTAAGTCGTCAACCGACGGAAAAGCTGTGGTTTGGAGATCGGGTAAGATTCAAACACCTCAGGTAATGGCAGACGGAACCGTTGTTGTTTTGGTGGCCTATCAGCTTGATTCAGGGCCAAAAGTGTATGCGAACACCCTGATGCGTACCTATCTTTGGAACAAAGACAAAAGCGATTTTGTAGTTCTCGAACGTTGGATGTACATTAAAAAACACAACCCTATACTTTTTGGATTATATGCACCGCTAAAGTAATTCAGCATTTTGTAGGCTGATTTTTTTACTATATTTGTCAACAAAACTTTTTGGCCATGACAGAAGAATCACAATTTATTTTAGACGCTACAAATGAAAGCATGGAACACGCCATCGTCCATTTTGAGCGTGAGTTACAAAAAATCAGGGCGGGAAAATCAAGTCCATCCATGCTGAGTGGTGTTATTGTTGAATATTACGGGTCGCATGTCCCCATTGATCGGGTAGCCAATATCAACACTCCCGATCCGCGTCAGATTATCGTTCAACCTTTCGATAAAAGTAGCATTTACGCGATAGAAAAGGCAATTATGGCTGCTAATTTGGGTTTCAACCCCATGAATGAAGGTGAATTGTTGCGTATCAACGTGCCGCCTCTTACCGAAGAGCGCAGAAAAGATTTGGTAAAAAGAGCTAAAAATGAGGCCGAAGATGCTAAGGTAAGTATAAGGAATGCCCGCCGACAAGCCAACGACGAAGCCAAGAAAAATGAAAAAGAAGGAAGTGCTGAAGACGAAATAAAGCGCTTGATGGATAAGATTCAAGAGCTTACCAACAGCTATATCAGCAAGGTAGATAAAATTCTTGAATTGAAAGAAAAAGACATCCTCACGGTCTAATTATTCCTTTTCCTCTTCGCTGTTTTTACTTTTTCTCAACAGCTTGATCGCCACATTTAAAAGTGTGACAAGCATTGTTGGGTTGGTTAACATATTCCCCATCAGTCTCTTAGCAAGATTTATCGGATGAAGTTGATCTGTAAAAGCATCAAAATCTTCTTTCATGTCATCTTCGCATTGGTCGGCTTCACGGCTCAGACTCAAAATCTGCTCTTCGATGGTCATATTGGGTTGAAGACTCGTTTGTGTTCCTAAGGTAAAATCGCTGCCTGCAATCTTTTCGTTTACTTTTTTCACGATGGGGTCAATAAAAAAGCGTTTTCTACCCCAATAAATCATCCATCCCAGCAAGGTATAAACCAAAGCAAGAATCAAAAAACCTTGATAATAAGTGCCGAAACTTGCGCCATACCAAAACACAAAGGCGAACGAAAGCATTAAAATAACCAATCCTGCCAAGGCTGTAATAATGGCAGCGGTGAGTAAAAACGAAGCCAAGTTTGCAATGTGTTTGCTGAGAATCAGTCCTATGATGCTCAATCGGAGGTTGAGGTAGTTTTTGAGATCGTTGGTAAGATTCCCAATTTCTGTTTCAAACGGTTTTGCCATTTTTTATTTTTTTTGTGGGTAAAGTGCCGGAAAGCATGGTTGCGAAGGGGTATCTAAAAAAATTATTCTTCCAATTCTTTTTTGATTGCCTCCAATTTGTCGGCCAATTCATTGGCTGCCTTTCTGGAGAAATCGCGGGCTTTATTTTTTATTTGCTCACTCCTTTCATCGTTGAGAAAATATACCAATGCTGCGCCTGCTATGGCTCCCAGCAATAGCCCTGTTCCGAAATTTAGTTTCTTTTTTGCCATGCGTTTAGAGTTTGATACTTATGTTTTACGTTAGCGTAGTGCTTTTGGTTTCTTCTTCGTCAATTTTAAACGTTAATTGAATGTAAATGACTTTTATAATGGTGTAAACCGGAATGGCTGCCACCATGCCCAAGATTCCGGCCAGATTGCCGGCCATAATAATTACCAAAAATATTTCAATGGGATGGGCGCGCACACTTTTTGAATAAATAATGGGTTGCAACAAAAAGTTGTCAATCATATTGGCGAAAACAAATACGCCCAAAATGGAAACGATATTGTAAAAAAGGTCGCCGTAGTAGCCCATTGCAAGCACATAAATGATGCCCATCAAAGTTCCAACAGCAGCACCAATAAGCGGGCCGATATAAGGGATAATGTTCATCAACCCACCAAGAAAGCCTATCAATAGCGCATTGTTGATGCCAAGAATCGCTAAGGTACTCGAAATGAGAACCATCATCGTAACCAACTCGATCATCAACCCAACAAAATACCGGCTCAGCAAACTTCTCGAATTGTACATGATGTTTAAGGCATTGCTTTGATGGGTTTTGGGAGTAATCCACAACACAAAATTACGGATCAGTTGAGGTTCTCTTAAAAAGAAAAAGCTTAAAAAAAGTATGATGGAGAAGGCCATAAATAGCGATCCTGTTGCGGTCACCAATTTCTCGATGGCTACTGAGATGAAATCAAAACTAACCAATCCCGAGAGCTGATTTTGCACCATAACTAACACATTCTCATCTGATTTGATGATGCCCATTTCAAATAGATAATTATTCAAATCGGTGATAAAACCTTGGTAATAATTGCTCAGCAACTGGGTGTCAATGTTGGAAATGAGATTGGCTTGCTTTACGATCAAAGGCGCTAAAAAGATAAAAAATGCTGCAATAGCAGAAAGCATCACCAGAATGGTGGCCACAGCGCCCAAGGTATCGCCAATCTTCCGGTTTTTGATTTTGATGACACTCAATCTTCTCACCATTGGTCGGCCAACGATGGTGATGACGATGGAAACGCAGATGTAAACGAACAAATTGGCAAAATACCAAGCCGACAAGGCTACGATTAAGACGCCAGCAATGGACTTAAAATTTTTGGTTAGAGCTCCCATTTTCAAAATTTGTATAAAGATAGTGGCTTTTTGGTGCAATTGATTTATACGGCAAAATAAGATTCCAACGAGGCGAGGGTATCGCTGCCGGCATGAAGGTCGTGAACGATTTTTCCTTCTTCGAGAATGACCACGCGGTCGCACACCTCGCTGATATGGCTCAGGTCGTGGCTCGAGATGAGAAAGGTGATTTCTTTGGATTCTTTTTTTCTTTTGATCAGCTGCTTCAGTCGTATTTGGGTGCTGGGATCGAGGCTGTTGAAAGGTTCGTCGAGAACGATGAGATCGGGATGGCCCATGAAGGCCGCCGCGATACCGATTTTTTGTTGGTTTCCCATCGAAAAATTGCGGATGAGTTTCTTTTTGCCCAGCACCTCACCATTGAAAAAGTCTTCCATGCTGTTTAAAAACAACTGAATTTCGTCGGCTGACATCCCTTTGATTTCGCCGGTAAAAGTAAAAAACTCTTCCGGACGTAAAAAATCAATCAAAAAACCTTGATCGAGATAGGCTCCCGTGTGCTGTTTCCAGCTTTCGTCGCCGGCAACGGCAGTTCCATTGATGGAGGCAGTACCACGGTCAGCCAAAAGCAAATCGAGCAAGAGTCGAAATAATGTTGTTTTGCCGGCACCATTGTTGCCCACCAAACCAAAGCTTTCGCCCTTAGGCACTTGAAGTTGTTCTATATCAAGAACGATTGTCCCACTGTATGATTTTTGTAACTGATTGATTTGTATCATAATATCATTAATAATTTTTTAAATTGGATTTTTTTTAAATCAAGCGTACTAATAACGTTGTCTAAAACCATCTGCCATGATGTATTTTTTTTCTTTGAGATTGTCAACAATCATTTGGATGATCCACTTGCGTAAAGCAATGGAAATGAGTCCAATAAAGCCAATCGCCAGCAAGCCGCCATTGGGATGTCCCAGCCATTTAAACGACAAATACAGCATAATGGGAAACAGGAAAATGGGTATCATCACCAAAAAATGTGTGGCACTAACACCTTGATAATTGAATGATGAGCCTTTGGTGAGAACCATCGTTTTTTTGTTGTAGGTGGCAAAAAACAAAAGTACCGGCACCAGAAATCCAACATTAAACAACATACAGGCCGTATTGATGAGCAGAATTTCTGTTCCAAAGTAGATATAAGGTATTGTGAGCAGGTAAGATGCAACAATGAGTGCTGTGCCGAGAGCCATTTTTGCCCGAACGATTTCTCCCATTTTGATTGCTGAGCTTTGTAAATAATCGTTGAAGGCACCCTCGTATGCAAAGGCGTATTGCAAATAATTTATGGCTACACTACCCGTGATGAACATGCCGGCAAAAATCATCCATCCGCTGTCAGTGGCGTAGTCATCAGAAGCGTAAAAAATCAATCCATACAATAAAAACAACGGACTGATCATCACCATAGAACGTGTTCTTTTGTTGCGCAGTTGAAGTTTAATGTCTAAGCCAATAAGCTGACCCATGCGGCCTATCTTGTTTAAATACTGTAAGTTACCTACCGTTGTATCGTCTTTGCTGTTGCTTTGAAAGGCCTCCAAGTACATGCCTTTTTTGAAATACGCAAAGTTAAGCCGGTAAGCCAACACTGCCAGCAACGGAAAAAACAGATAGGAAAAGGGAGCGGTTAGAAAATAGGTGAACGATCGGGAGATGACAGATGAAAACTGAAACCACTGCAAGTATTCAATGGTGGCCAGTAGGGCCACCCCAGCCACCGTAATGGCGACCATTTTGAAATTGGTTGCCAGGTTTTTTTTTAGGTAAATGATGATGTAGTTGAACGCCATATCGAGGCCCAGAAAGCCAACCAACCAGAATGTAGTTGCCACGGTGCCATGAACCGGTAAAATTTGGAAGAGCGCAAACGGAAGAAGAAAGACCAATGTGAGAAGATTGAAAAGAGAGATACTTCCTCTAAAAAGTAAGTAGTTGATAAGGGTTTTCTTTTGAATGGGCAGGTGCTGATAAGGCCGAATTTCAACCGAGGGAAGTTTTTGAATAAAAAACCGAAAAACGAACAATCCAATAAAATACCATACCAAAACCCCGTGAAAATGTGCTATCGGATCGGGTGTATTAAAAGCATCAGCCCAATCGAAGGCCAGAATCACGGAGATAACAACAGCTTCGAGAAAAAGCAGCAAAAAGAAAAAACCAATAATCAAGTTCACGGCAAGGTTTTTTTGCCAAATGGGCGACCGTCGCTGTTGTTTCCATTGGTGGGCAATAAGTTTTGTAAGCAGCATCGTTAAAGAATTTTGTGTGGTTGAAAATTGTGATCTACAATATAACCCATTCAATCATTGCGTGTTGTGTTGGTGAGCTTAGGATTGTTTTTGTGACGCTCAGCATCACGAAGGTATTTTTTCTCAAGATTTTTCTCAAAAGCAGCCGTTAGGTCAACGCCGGTTTGATTGGCCAAACAGATCAAAACAAACAACACATCGGCCATTTCATCAGCCATATTTTCTGCATTGTCATTAGGTTTTGCCGATTGTTCACCATATTTTCGTGCCATAATGCGGGCCAATTCTCCTACTTCTTCCATCAAAAGTGCAGTATTGGTGAGCTCACTAAAATACCTTACGCCCACTTTTTTAATCCATTCATCTACTTTTGTTTGTGCCTCTTGCAATAACATATCCTAATTATAAGAGGGCAAAGGTAGCATTTCTCTAAAAACATAAAACGCGATAATTTTCTTGTGCTTTGTGCCATTTATTTGCAGCCGCAGAAAAGTATGGGGTGTCTTTGCGTAAACTTTGCTTATTTTGCAACAAATTAACATGATGAAATACAATTTTGACCAAATCATAAACCGTTCAAACACGGCAAGCATAAAGCACGACCTGAAAGAGATGATTTTTGGCACGCCTGAGATTTTACCGTTGTGGGTAGCCGACATGGATTTTGAAACGCCCGACTTTGTGCGCAAGGCAGTTGTTGATAGAGCTTTGCATCCTATTTACGGCTACACCTTTCGTGATAACGCATATTTTGAGAGTATCATCCATTGGATGCAACGGCGGCATAGGTGGCAAATAGAGAAGGATTGGATACTTTTTTCGCCCGGTGTTGTTCCGGCATTGAACATGGCCGTGATGGCTTTCACCGAGCCTGGCGATGCTATTTTGGTACAGCCGCCTGTGTATTTTCCTTTCTTTTCAGCCGTCAATGACCACAACCGTGTATTGTTGCAAAACGAATTGGTGTGCAAAGGTTCAAGGTATGAGATTGATTTTGATGATTTTGAACAAAAAGCCCAGCAAGCCAAGCTGTTTATTTTATGCAGTCCGCACAATCCTTTAGGACGTTCTTGGACACGCGATGAGCTTCAAAAGATGGCCGACATTTGTTTGCGGCATCAAGTGCTGGTGCTGTCGGACGAAATTCACAACGATCTCGTTTTGCCTCCTTTTAAGCACCAGGTTTTTGCCGATTTATCACCCGAAGTGGCCGACATCACCATCACCATGCATGCGCCAAGCAAAACTTTTAACCTGGCCGGTTTGGCAACTTCCTCGGTCATAATCAGCAATGAAATATTGCGAAAAAAAATGAAGGCGGTCTTATCGCGTGTGCATATTGAAATGGGAAATGTTTTTGGTATCGAAGCCACCAAATCAGCTTTTAATGAGGGAGATGAGTGGTTAGACCAGCTTCTGGTCTATCTGAAAAACAATATCAGTGCGGTAGCTGATCTGCTGCATCGCGAGTTGCCATCACTCAGGGTTTTTATTCCGGAAGCAACCTATATGATCTGGATGGACTTCAACTTCACGCAGTTGAGCGATGAAGCCTTGCATGAAATGGTGTTCAAAAAAGCTGGTGTAGGATTGAACAAAGGAAGCGATTTTGGACCAGGTGGCTCCGGTATGATGCGCATGAATGTCGCCAGTCCGCTCGAAACGGTGATGTTGGGAGCGCAGCAATTGGCTCAAACATTTAAAACGTTTTAAAAATAATCTTTTTTGCCGCCAATGATTACTTTTGTTTTTGTTGGTTCAGCAACAGCATTGATGTTTGGTTGTATTTATTGGTGATCACAAAAAAATAGAATGATGAGATTTTTAAAATTCGTAGGCGGTGTATTATTGGTTTTTCTAATCGTTTTACTCATTTTGCCTGCATTGATGAAAGACAGTGCCGAAACAAGCCAAAGTATTGTTGTGAATGCCAAAGCGCAAACGGTGTTTCGGCAGGTGAATAAGCTCGAAAATTGGAAAAATTGGAGCCCTTTTCAGTTGGATGACCCCAAAATGAAATCCGTATTTGAAGGGTCGGATTTTGGTGTCGGAAGCAAACACAACTGGACCAGCGAAGAGGTGGGCTCAGGTGGTATGACCATCACGCAAAGCGAACCTTATACATTTATTCAGAACATTTTAGATATGAAAGGAAGCGGTATCGCCTTTGATGAATGGACTTTCGAACCGTTGCCGGAGGGCGTTAAAGTAACCTGGACGCTCAAGCTTTCGGGTTTAAAATATCCTTTTCATCGCTATTTCGGTTACTATATCGAAGGCACGATGAAGCCGATTCAGGAACGTGGTTTGGCTAAGCTTAAAGAAGTGGCTGAGACGCAACCAGATGCGCCGGTGGTAGAAGAAGTTGAGCTGGAAGCCTTGCCCGCCATGGCCATTTACGATTCTGCTGTGATGGCCGACCTTGGAGTCGTTACCGCGCAAAACTTTGAGTTGATTCAAAAACGTATCCGTGGCCAAGCGTCAGCTGCGCCTTTTGCTGTGTTTTACAATTGGAGCGACAGCACAGCCATCCATTTCAGAGTAGGGCTTCCGGTGGCTGAAGAGATGCGCGAAAGCGGTGTCGTAACCTCATACACACGGCCCGGCGGTACAGCTTTAAAGGCCATTTGCAAAGGCGATTACAGCGGTCTGGCAGCGGTGCATAATGAAATGGATATTTACATGGCCGAACATAACTTAAAGCTCAGAGGCATTGGTGTTTATGAAGAATATGTTGTCGGCCCGCTTGATACTCCTTTGTCTGCCGACTGGATCACTTATGTGATTTATCCGGTTGCGGATAAGCTTGAACATTAACCCGATTTGAACGGCAGTATAACTTCTAACTGAACATCGCTTCGCTTGAATTGTTGGTTACAGAGAAAATATGTTTATGGAAGAAAATACCAAGAAAGAAAAGAAATCCTTTTCCATGTCGGGCCTCAAGAAGTTGTTCTCGTTGCTTCGGTTTGTTTTGCCCAAAAAGTACGCCTTCATCGGTGGTCTTGTGGCTTTATCCATTTCCAGCTTAACAACTTTGGCTTTTCCTATGCTTTTGGGCGACTTGATCAATCAGGCCAATCCCGAAGCCAGCCTGCAGCATATCAATCGAATAGCCCTCATTTTGTTGGGTGTTTTTGCCTTGAATGCTGTTTTTGCTTATCTGCGCATTTATTGGTTTGAGTTGGTGACGCAGAACATGCTGGCAAGTCTTCGGCAAACCACTTACAACCACATCATCCGTTTACCGATGTCGTTTTTTTCAAAACACAGGGTAGGGGAGTTGAACAGCCGCATTTCAGCCGACATTTCGATTCTGCAAGAAACTTTTACTTTTACATTGGCTCAGTTCATCAGGCAAACCATCACCATTATTGGTGGGGTGGTTTTGCTGTCGCTGATTTCGGTAAAGCTCACTTTTTTTATGCTTGCTTTTGTGCCTTTGGTGGCTATTGGAGCGCGGTTTTTTGGAAAACATATTCGGTCATTATCAAAAAACACCCAAAGCCAGGTGGCGCAATCCAACATTATTGTCGAAGAAACCCTGCAAGGCATTGCCAACGTAAAGGCCTATGCTAATGAATCCTTCGAGGACAACCGCTACATCAAAAGCACCAACGAGGTGATTGTGGTGGCTATAAAAGGAGCTAAAGCCAGGGCGCTGTTCATTTCGTTGATTGTTTTTAGTTTGTTTGCCACCATTGTGGGTGTGATTTGGTATGGCGTTTACCTCGTGAACACCGGCGAAGGCATGGCTCCCGGCGACTTGTTCAAGTTTATTCTATACACCGTTTTTATTGGCGCCTCCATCTCCGGAATGGCCGACTTGTATTCGCAGGTACAGAAAGCCGTGGGTGCCACCGAAAGTTTGATGGAGCTTCTTGAGGTGCCTAAAGAGTTTCAAGACAATGAAGATTTGGGCTGCGAGGTAACCCTCAAGGGCAACATTCGCTTCGATCATTTGGGTTTTGCCTATCCCGGACGGGAGGATGTAGAGGTGTTGAAAGACATTGATTTTGCCATTGCTGCCGGACAAAAAATAGCCCTTGTGGGTGCTTCCGGAGCCGGAAAAACAACCCTTAGCTCACTCATTTTCAGGTTCTATGATCCTGATAATGGTCAGTTGCTTTTTGATGATATTCCTTCTACCCAAATCCACCAAAACTGTTTGCGTAAACAGATGGCTATCGTACCGCAGGAAGTCATGCTTTTTGGTGGCACCATTGCTGAAAATATCGCATACGGAAAACCGGGTTCGAGCATGGATGAAATTCGTCAGGCCGCCGCCCGTGCTAACGCCTTGGAGTTTATTGACAGCTTTCCCGAAGGCTTTGAAACCACGGTAGGTGAAAGGGGAATCCAGCTTTCGGGCGGTCAACGGCAGCGTGTGGCCATTGCCAGAGCCATCCTGCGCGATCCCAAAATATTGATCTTAGATGAAGCCACCTCAGCCCTTGACAATGTGTCTGAAGGCTTGGTACAGTTGGCTTTGAACGAATTGATGAAAAACCGAACTTCCATTATCATCGCCCATCGTTTGACCACCATCCGTGATGCCGACTTGATCGTGGTCCTCGAAAACGGGCGTATTGTAGAAACTGGTAAGCACGATGAGCTGCTGGCAGACAGCGAAGGTGCTTATTTTAAATTGAGTCGCCTCATGGCGACAACAGCGCTGTAAAGCTTCCTTAAAGAGCATGTTGAAAAAAGCAAAGCCGCTTTAACTCTTGTTGCGATGAATTTAGTTTCATTTTTAACGCCCTCTTTTTAAGGTGAGTTTATCGCCCCCAAAAGGGATTTTTCTATTTTGAAAAACATTTTATGTGTTGATATTGAAGCGTTAAAAAAACTATATTTGCTGAGCCAACAACCTCAGCCACCCATGAAGAAGGTCGCTTTTTTTGCCATTTTAATTGCAGAAATACTCTGTGCCACTGTTTTGTTTGCTCAGCAATTGAGCTGGAAGCACTATACTGTGAACGATGGTTTGTTGCAGTCGCAGGTAGGGAGAATATTTCAAGACGGCAGAGGTTTTCTGTGGGTGAGCACAAGGTTGGGTGTGAGCCGGTTTGATGGGATTCATTTTGAAAACTTTACCGAAAAAGACGGTTTATTCAGCAGTTGGGCGGATGAAATAGTCGAAGATGCTGAAAACAAAATTTGGATCAGCCATGCAAACGGTCTCAGTTGCTACGACGGTCAAAGTTTTAAGAGTTATCCCTTTCCTTCGTGGATGAGAGAAAGCCAATTTTGGACGATGATGCCCTATCATGCCGATTCGGTGAAAATCTATCATCTAACACTTTCCAATGTATTCAGCGAAATCCTGCTTCAAGAGGGGAGCTTTGTCCTGCAAAAACAAATTCAATTGCCTGTCCCGGATAAGTATAGGATAGATGGGTCATATATCAAAGTTGACCATATTACCAAAAAAGTATGGTTGAATGATAGGGAAGGCAATCTGTATTCTTACGATGACGGAGCACTTAAAAAGATTTCTACATCACGACTTGAAGGATACGCCATTGGGCATGATGGAAGGTTGTATCTTGTGGATGACGGTAACCTTTGTCGCTTAGAAAACGATCAACCGCAAGTGTTGGTGCACGACGTGTTAGGTTATGATTTTAACGGGTGGTTGAAAATGGCCGTTGACAAGGCCGGAAATGTTGTCCTCATTGATCACCAGAGAAAACACGGGAAGATTTTTTCAGCACATAGCGGCACTTTAGCAGCGGTAAACTTTCCTCAGGCTGATGATATTTTTTTTGATCGCGAGGGCAACCTCTGGCTCGCTAACGAAACAGGGTTCTATCGCACCAATTCATTGGCTGTTGTCAATTATTTGCCCGAAAAAGGAGGCTTGAATGCCAATATCTGGAGCATCATAGAGGGGAAACATGGGGTGATGTATTGTATCCCTCCGACCAACTACATTTATAATTTCTCAGGTGATAGCTGTAGATTTTGCGGGAGCAGATCGATTAGTTTGTTAGCGGGATAGTCGGGTATCACCTGAAGAACCTTTTTGAGCCATTGATA
>JAEWWJ010000026.1 GCA_023396415.1 Bacteroidota bacterium | reverse complement strand
ATATTTCAGTTTCGATGCCTGGGGCCGCCGCCGTAATGCACAAACCTGGACCTACACCAATATGCCCATTTCTTTTGGCACGACTCGTGGCTTCACCATGCACGAACATCTTGATGAATTTAAACTTTCAATATGAACGGACGCGTGTATGATCCCCTCGTTGGTCGTTTCATCAGCCCCGATCCCTTTGTGCAGATGCCCGACTACAGCCAAAGCTACAACCGCTACAGCTACGCCTTCAACAACCCGCTTCGCTTCAGCGATCCCAGCGGCTTCTTTGCCGAGGGCGACTCTACCATCAGGCCAACAGCAGAATTGCCCTTTTTGCCGGCCAAAACCAAACCCAGCTACCGCCCAAAAGCCTCTACCAATACTGACAATACCAGTCTGGGATCTGGGGTCAAAGAAAGTGAAACCACACTGCCGATTCCTTACCTGCAAAGCAAGCTGAGCAACGATGCGGAAGAGAATGCGGATAAAAAATCTGAAAAGAATGTCCAAGAAGGTATGAGTGTTAATCCGGCTAGAGCATACTGGCATTATAAATTTGGCAACGGAAATGATTACCATGTTGATATTTCCCAAGTTGATTGGACAATGCTTTCAGCGAAAAATTTTCCGGATGGCGTAGGCTCAACAAGACAAATCAATATTTTCAATATCAAACCATTATCAACCGCAGGTCTTGTTTTCGGAGATATTAGGTTACAATATTTGGGTAATAATCATTTTAAAGTTGCAGATGTATTTGGGTATGGGGCACTTGCAGGTCAACCATATTTTGATACTTATAATTTTAATGTTAGATGGGGCGAGGTATTGAATGGTCAAAATCTAAGTAGAAACATTAATACAGGTATTGGTTGGATCGGCGTAAACATGCCTTGGCATCCTCTTCTTTTTAATACCTATGTAGGGAATCATTACAAGTTTATTTTTCATGGAACTGGAATAATAGGCGGAGGGCAATAGTATGTATAAGCGCATAAAATACATTGGGTTAATATCAATAATTATTATATTGACTGGCTGTCCTGGTGCAGTTGATTCTATTGCATGGAAAGATCTTGGTCATGGATATATATATCATGAACCTGCAGGGATTCCTTCAATTGGTAAAGAAAATGGAAAGAAAGGAATTCCAGGATGCGTTTTCGGATATACTTCTAACAATGAGTTTATCTTGGTGTTAGAAAAGGATATTCAACTTACGGCTGAAAAGAAAGAAAAACTAATTGCAAGTGGCAGTTTTTTCGATTTTGTTTCAAAGAGTGGTTCTTCTAAATATTGGATTATAACACATGTTAATGATAGTATTTACGGACCATTTAATAAGGAGGAATATATACAAAAGCGAGAGGAGCTAGAAATACCCAAGGAACTTGTATTAAAAGACAAATAACAGAAGAGGCTGCCTTACTTTTTAGACAGCCTCTTTGCTTATAAAGCAGAAACGTTTTTCTGAAAGAAATCTTTAAACTTCTTTTTGGTAAGCATTATATCAATCATAGAGAATATGATGCCTTTATCCTTTTCGTCCCCGCCACCGCACAAATCTATCGTGTGGTAATATAAAACATAAAAAGCATAACAGAAGGTGACTATTCGCTCAATATAACCTATGGCCCTAACCATGAACGCGTTTTGCAGAAAAAAACAGGCCTTACCCAAAATGACCGCCAACAAACCCGCTATTTCACTCCACTTTATGAAGTGGTTGACGAAGACGATTCGCAAAAACTTATCCACATCTTCAGCTCTCCAACAGGAATATTTGCTATTTTTACGATCGAAAACGGAAACAATGGCCGCATGAAATATGTACTCAAAGACCATCAGGGAAGCCTTGCAGCGCTGGTAAACGAGAAAAGCGGCACGGAATATTTCAGTTTTGATGCCTGGGGCCGTCGCCGCAATGCACAAACCTGGGCCTACACCAATATGCCCATTTCTTTTGGCACGACTCGTGGCTTCACCATGCATGAACATCTTGATGAATTTAAACTTATCAATATGAATGGACGCGTGTATGATCCCCTCGTTGGTCGTTTCATCAGCCCCGATCCCTTTGTGCAGATGCCCGACTACAGCCAGTCGTACAACCGCTACAGCTACGCCTTCAACAACCCGCTTCGCTTCAGCGATCCCAGTGGCTTCTTTGCCGAGGGCGACTCTACCATAAGGCCAACAGCAGAATTACCCTTTTTTCCGCCCAAAACCAAACCCAGCTACCGCCCAAAAGCCTCTACCAATACTGACAACACCAGTCTGGGGCCTGGGGTCACAGGAAGCGAAACCACCCTGCCTATTCCTTACCTGAGCAGCAAGCTGAGCATGGATGCGGAAGAGCAAACAATTGTGGTATGCCCTAATTGTATTGACCCATCAACAATTCAACGCAATATACCCCTTGTTGGTGGACGCTCAACATATGCTGGAGGAAATAATCCGATGACTTATAATAAAGATTATACATACTTATATATTCCTACAATGTTGACCGATTATCCAGCAATTGGGCATGATAGGCGTTATGATAAATTGCAAATTGCTGGTATCAGGGGCCTATTTCTTGAGGCAAGAGCTATTGGTGCAGATTGGAGATTTGTAAGTGAACAATTGATGTTAATGAGTTTACCATTAGATTATAGCACAAGAATAAATGCTGGAATTTTGGGATTAGGATTGGGTGCTGCTGCTTTGCCAAAAACAGTTTTCCAATTATCTAAGCCAAACGGATATCCTGAAATGATGATGTGGTATCATATAAGCAATTATGGCGTTACAAACAATCCGGGAAATTAATTTTGACAATTTATGAAAAAGATATTATATATACTAATAACCTCATTCCTGATTTTTATATCATGTATTTTTGCTCCAGGAAGTTATCCTTATGCAGAAATATATGAATTTGACGTATCTGAAGAAATTTTGATTAATGCAGCAGAAAACTTTAAAAAAGAAAACCCAGAATATAATTTATTTAATCAAGAAAGGTTTAAAGATGGTAAGAGAAATAAAAAAGATCACTGGTATCACATTTGGTTTTACTATTCACAAGAGAATAAAATTGTAAAGTGCTGGATTCGGAATAATGAAGTTGCATTTGTTGGTTTAGGTGATGGCATGAATTTGGATAACTATAAGGAAGTGAACAAAGATTTTACAAGAAAAGAAAATAAGGCACAAAAAGATAAGTTTGAAAAATTAATACTGAATAAGATAAAGGAATATCTTCAATGAAACAATCGGGAGTCTATTCAGAAGATTGCGTTAAGGCACTGCAACACTTACCGTTTCTGCCTGCTGAAACCCGCCTGAGCTACCGTCCCGGCGCCACGACCAACACCGACAACACCAGTCTGGGGCCTGGGGTCACAGGAAGCGAAACCACACTGCCTATTCCTTACCTGAGCAGCA
>JAEWWJ010000112.1 GCA_023396415.1 Bacteroidota bacterium | reverse complement strand
TGCTCATAGCGATGTTTGTTTTATTTTTGTGGCTGAAAATGAATGCGAATGTAAAAAAACACCGGCAGAACAATGCAAATCCGATCTTTTTATTTTACCCTACTCCTTTTAATGCTGAATCAAATGGCCCAAAGTCAACACCTCAATTTTATGGTTAACGATAGTGTGAGAAATCGTCCTGTTTATGTGGATCAAGTAGATCGTAACGGCCTGTTAACAGGTGAGATAGGTGAACATTTTCAAGAAGATTACAACGCTTATCAGCCTGAAAAAGACGCTGTTGAACAGCTCAAAACCTTGGTAAACGACCTTCAAATCACCATCATTTTTGGGAGTTGGTGTGGCGACAGCAAAGACCAACTGCCACGTTTTTTCAAGTTGTTAGATTTGATGGATTTCGATCCTGAAAAAGTGTTTGTGGTAGGCGTTGACAGCGAAAAAAAAGCCCGCGAAATTGACGTGCAACCCTATGCTATTGAAAAAGTTCCCACATTTATTTTCTATAAAAACAAGACAGAAATCGGAAGAATTATTGAAACACCACTGGAGTCGCTGGAAAAAGATTTTCTGATGGTGATGCAAAATACCCACCGTTAATCCAAACTAACACCCCAATTTTTCATTGATAGTCATCTTATAATGAAGACACTACACACCATTCAATCGTTGCAAGAACTGATAAACAGAGACCGAAGCAAAGGATTGTCTATTGGTTTTGTTCCCACAATGGGAGCTTTACACGAGGGCCACCTCGAGCTGATGCGCAGGGCAAAACACGAGAACGATCGCTTGGTAGTCAGCGTTTTTGTGAATCCTATTCAGTTCAACAATAAGGAAGATCTTGAAAAATATCCCCGCAACCTGGAATCAGACAGCGAAAAGTTACTGTTAGTGGGTTGCGATTATCTTTTTGCACCCTCGGTAGCTGAAATGTATCCCGTTCCCGATCATTCATCCTACGATTTCGGCCCTTTAGGCGATGTGATGGAAGGTGCGTTTAGGGCAGGGCATTTCAATGGAGTTGCCATAGTGGTAAAAAAACTGTTTGAAATAGTTACCCCCCAAAAGGCCTATTTTGGAGAAAAAGATTTCCAGCAATTGGCCATTATTCAAAAAATGACTCAAATGCTGCATCTTCCGGTTCAAGTGGTTCCCTGCCCGATTGTTCGGGAGGCAGACGGCTTGGCCATGAGTTCGCGCAACCAACGTCTCACTGCCGAGGAACGAGCGTTGGCACCAAAAATTCATCAGATACTTCAAAAGGCAGTCGGACTGAAAAATGTACTCAGCCCCGAAGAAATGCGAAAATGGACTTACGAGCATTTGACTGCAATTACTTCATTCAAAATAGATTACGTTGAAATAGCTGACGATAGAATGTTGCAACCCGTGCAACACTGGAATGAAGCTGAAGGCATGGTTCTCTTTGTAGCCTTGTTTCTTGGCAAAGTTCGACTGATAGACAACATGCGTATTTTTTAGTACTTTTGTCGGCCTTTAAGCGTGCAATTGTGATACCAACAACAGCATCATGAACATCGAAGTTTTAAAATCGAAAATACATCGCGCCACTGTAACCGAGGCCAATTTAGAATACATAGGTAGTATCGCCATTGACCTCAACCTGATAGAGGCCGCTAATCTCATTGAAAACGAACGGGTTAGCATTTATAACATCACCAATGGCGAACGTTTCGACACCTATGTGATTAAAGGAAATCGCGGTAGTGGCATCATTTCGCTCAACGGTGCTGCAGCTCGGAAAGTGGCGCCGGGCGACAAAGTCATCATCGTTTCTTACGCCTCCATGGATTTTGAAGAAGCCAAAACTTTCAAGCCGAGTATTGTTTTTCCTGATGATGTCAACAAAATCAGTTCATAATCTTGAAAAAATTCCTCACCCAAACGCTGAAGTATCTTTTCTTTCTTGGGCTGGGCCTCTTTCTTTTTTGGCTCAGTATGCGCAAGCTCAATTTCGATGAAATGATAAAAGAAATAGCCGCGGCAAACTATTATTGGGCGGCCATAGGTTTGATTTTTGCTATCATATCACATGTTTTTAGATCGTTACGCTGGAATCTGCTCATCAACAGCATGGGCTATAAAACACGCCTTTCGACCACTTTTTACGCATTGATGGTAGGCTATATGGCTAACACCGCTGTTCCACGAATGGGTGAATTTATGCGTTGTGGCGTGTTGTCGAAAAAAGAAAAGATTCCATTCAATGCCCTTTTCGGCACCGTAATTTCAGAAAGACTGTTCGACTTGATGGTGCTGATCATTTTGTTGTTGGCTGTCGTGTTGTTCCAATGGGGATTGTTGGGCGATTTTGTGGTAAGAATGACAGCTCCTTTCGTTGAAAAAATACAATCTAACATGGTCATGCTGATCGCTCTAAGTGGATTTGGCGTTTTGGTGCTGGGCGCAATGGTTTTTTTATATTTCAAACACAACAACAAATTACAAAAACTCCCCGGCTATGCACGCCTTCACAACTTAATGATCGGCTTAACTCAAGGCATTCGCACCATTGAACGGATGAAACAAAAAGGACTTTTTCTGTTTCACACTTTGATGATTTGGGTTTTTTACATCCTGATGATTTATCTTCCTTTCCGGATGATCCCTGAAACCGAGCATCTTAGTTTTATGGCCGGAGTAACGCTGTTGGCTATCGGCAGTTTAGGCATTGTTGCGCCCGTTCCGGGGGGCATTGGCGCTTACCACTTTATTGCCAAAGCGGTACTAACAGAATTGTATGCCATTGGGGGCACAGCAGCCGGTAGTTTTGCCGTTATCACCCACGCCGCGCAGTCGCTTTTGAACGTTGTAGCAGGCGCAATCGGCTATGTGATGCTCTTCTTTATTGACCACAAACAAGCATCCAATGAAAAACCTTGAACGTATCCAACAACGCATCCTGACCCTTGAAGAGTTAAAAAAATCATTGGGGGTTTGGCGCTTTCAGCAGAAAAAGATCGTTTTCACCAACGGATGCTTCGATTTGGTGCATCTCGGCCACATTGACTACCTCAGCCAGGCCGCCGACCTCGGCGATGTGCTGATTATCGGACTCAACACCGATGCTTCGGTGCGCCGCTTAAAAGGCACTGCACGCCCGGTTGTGGATGAAAACGCGCGTGCTGTTTTGATGGCTTCGCTGCGTTTTGTGGATGCCGTGGTACTTTTTGACGAGCCTACCCCCTACGATTTAATCCGTTTGGTACAACCCGATATATTGGTGAAAGGCAAAGACTACAAAGCCGAAGAAGTGGTGGGCTACGATGTGGTAATGGCCAAAGGCGGAAAGGTGGAAACCATTGAACTGGTTGAGGGTTATTCAACCTCATTGCTGATTCAAAAGATAATTCAGTCAGAGAAAGAATAGAGCCCTTCTCATTGACTTCAGTTTTTGATTCACAAGACATAAAAAAACCTGATTCTTTCGCCCGGAATCAGGTTTTTTGTTTGATCGAAAAATTATTTTCTGCTTATGCTTTTGGCAACAGCCATTGCTCAATCGCCTCCATTTGGATGGCAGGCAAATCAAGTTTATTCTTTTTGCGGTATCCGTTTAATTTTTGTTGAATGACGGCAGCTTTTTCAGCCAGCAAAGCTTCTACGGTCTGATAACCAGCCTTTAAAAGATGTTCGGCCCAATCAGGAGCTACACCGATTTGAATAAAATCTTGAGGGCTTACAGCTTTTCGGATTTTTTCAGGGCGCATCTGCGGAAAAAACAACACTTCTTGGATAGAGGTTTGTCCGGTCATCAGCATCACCAAACGGTCAATACCAATGCCCATTCCGGATGTTGGAGGCATACCATATTCAAGAGAACGAATAAAATCCTGATCAATAAACATGGCCTCATCATCGCCTCTTTCGGAGAGCCTCATCTGCTCTTCAAAGCGGTTTCGTTGGTCAATGGGATCGTTAAGCTCGGTGTAAGCGTTGGCAATTTCTTTTCCGTTGATCATCAACTCAAAACGCTCAGTAAGCGTCGGATCGTTCCGGTGACGTTTGGTTAGTGGCGACATCTCCACCGGATAATCGGTGATAAAGGTGGGTTGTATGTAATGATGTTCGCATTTTTCACCAAAAATTTCGTCAA
Organism: Bacteroidota bacterium; assembly: GCA_023396415.1. Lineage (GTDB taxonomy): Bacteria > Bacteroidota > Bacteroidia > Bacteroidales > F082 > JALNZU01. The sequence goes on along the minus strand of JAEWWJ010000112.1, from coordinate 13,207 downwards.
TGAGCTTGCCTTTGCCCATGGCTTCATCGGTTTCTATGCCCAATTTTTTGCACACTTCTCGCAGCTGTTTTTCATCCATGGATGACACATCAAAGCCAGTATGTTCTTGAATGGCTCCGAGGATTGAAATGCGTTTGTAAGGTCGTTGAAAATCAATTGTTTTTCCGTTCACCTCCACTTTGGTGCTTCCGAGCACCTCCATCGCTACCCTTTCAAGCATCTCCTCGGTAAAGTTCATCATCCAGAGGTAGTCTTTGTAAGCGACATAAATTTCCATCACCGTAAACTCAGGGTTGTGGGTGCGATCCATGCCCTCGTTTCGAAAGTCTTTCGCAAACTCATACACGCCATCGAAACCTCCAACGATCAATCGCTTCAGGTACAACTCGTTGGCCACTCGAAGATACAAAGGAATGTCCAAAGCATTGTGATGGGTGATGAAAGGCCGCGCCGCGGCACCACCAGGAATGGGTTGCAAAATAGGCGTTTCCACTTCGAGGTAACCTTGTTCGTTGAAAATATTGCGCATACTGTTGATGATGCGGGTACGTTTCAAAAAGGTTTCGCGCACATTTTCGTTCACGATCAAATCCACGTAGCGCATCCGGTAGCGTTGCTCAGCATCGGTAAAGGCATCGTAAACCACTCCGTCTTTTTCTTTGACGATGGGCAAAGGGCGCAACGATTTGCACAACACCGTTAACGAAGTGGCATGAATGGTGATTTCGCCCATCTGGGTAGTGAAAACGTAGCCTGTAACGCCCACAATATCGCCAATGTCGAGCAAGCGTTTCAACACCGTATTGTAGAGGGTTTTATCCTCACCGGGACAAATGTCATCGCGCTTAAAATAAACCTGGATGCGGCCTGTGGCATCTTGTAATTCCATGAAAGAGGCAGCACCCATGATGCGGCGACTCATGATACGGCCACCGATGCTCACTTGCTGAAAAAGTGTATTGTCGGAAGGGAAATCGCGGTGGATTTCCTTTGCATTCACATTCACGTCGAAAGCGGCTTGCGGATAGGGATTGATTCCCAATTGGTACAACTCGGCCAGCGAGTTGCGGCGAACGATTTCTTGTTCACTCAACATCAAACTCATATAGATGAAATTTTTTGCAAAGATAGAAAATCCGGCGGAGTTGGCCTACCGGTAAATGACAAGGCAAAGGGTGGTTGGGAGAGAGGGTCGAATAAGACACTTTTCGCAAAAAATTACAAAAAAAAAGCGGGAATTTTATTTCCCGCTCTTTTTAAAAATAAACAAATATCTATTTTATAATCAGTCGTTTGGAGTAAACTTTATCGCCTTCAATCATCAGGTTATATACACCTGAAGGTTGTTGAGTGAGGTCAATTTCAAAGCGGCTGTTGCTTAGTACGGAGAGATTTTTCTGTTGATAGACCAGATTTCCGGCGGCATCAAACACTTGAACGTTAACCAATTCGCGTTTTGCAGCGTTCAATTCCAAGCTGAAACGGCCATTGCTAGGGTTAGGGAATACTTTGATGTCCAGCGCATCATTTTCATTGATTCCGGTGCAATTTTTGAAGGTGATGAGGATTTCCTCACTGCGCGTTACACATCCGTTTTCGGCAGTTAGGTCCACATAAAATGTTTGTGTTCCGAAACCAAAGCCTGTAGTGTCGGCAATTACAGTTGCTTCGACACTTCCATTGGACCACAGGAGGCTGTAACCGGTCACATCCACTTGCAAGTTTTTAGGAATGCCACCGCATAGCGTTGTGTCATTACCCAAAACAACCTTGGGAGGTGCTTCGTTAAAAGTAGCATTAACGGTATCAGAAGCCATACAGCCGTTTTGATCGGTTACTTGAACCCATATTACGTGTGTTCCGTAACCAAACTCAGCAGCGCCGGCTTGAAGCGTTCCACCTGTTGATCCATTGGACCATAGGAAACCAGCCTCATCATTGGCAGCATCGAAAGTAAGCGATGTTTCTCCACAGATGGATTGATCATCGCCAAGGTTAACAACAGGAAGCATATTGTAAGTTACTGCTATAGTATCAACGGAAGAGCAACCATTCAAATTGGTTACCTCAACCCAAAGCTCGTGCATTCCATAACCCAAAGCCTCGGCAGAGATGTCAAGCGTTTGGGTTGTTGCACCTGTTGACCAATTGTAGGTTGCACCAACGTTTCCGGCATCGAGCACATAGGGTTCATTGCCGCAGAAACTCAGGTCGTCGCCCAAAGCCACTTCCGGAAGTGCATACACAACAAGGGTTACGGGCGTGCTTTGAATGGTATCAAGAGCTTGAACCACAAATGCGGTGTAAGAAGTTGTTTGTAGTGGACTGACCATGAAACTTTGTGCATTCGAAACCACTGCACCTGTTTCATCTTTCCAGAAATAACTTAAATCGCCTGTTCCACCAATTACCATTGAGGTGAGTTGAGCCGATTCGCCAACGCAAATAGCTGATGGTTCAACCATTGCACTTACGGCAAAGCTGCTAACATTCAAATGAACCGGAACAACCATCAAGGCATTCAAAGGATCGTTGCTGGCAAATTTAAGGTTAGCATAATAATTACCTTCCTCCAAATCAATGGCTTTAAAAGTTACAGCAATGGTATCAGTTGCTCCGGGGGCAATTGTTCCGAGGCTGGGAGTATAACTCAGCCAGCTGATCACGTTGAGGGTATAATCTTCAACCTCGCCATACGTCGTTGTTCCACAAGGTGAAACAGCCCCGGTGTAGGTAATGCGAATTCTCATACGCGCTGCACCTGATTTTGCTCCCACCGGAGGATCAATGGTTGCAGTATAAGGTCCGTTGCCAGGTGTTCCTGAAACAACGACAGGAGCATCATCAAACACACCATTTTGATCCCAGTCCACCCAAACACCGCATTGGTCGCTGCTGTATGGGTTTCCATTGGTAACTGTAAGTGTAAGTGGTTCACCAGATTTCACTTCGGTGCTAAGTGCTGTATAATCACCATAACCGGTTTCGCCGGAGGTGTTATTGATGGTTCCCAGCACCACGCCTGAAATAAACTCATCCCCACCGCCTGAGGCAGCACAATAATCATTGGTTTGTTTGGTGCCATCAATGATTTCGGAGCTGAGGGTATATTGCATGGGCAATTGGCCTGTATTGGTAACAATAAGTTGTTGTGTAGCGATGGAATCGGGTTGAAGTTGTTGATACATATTCATAGGAGCAACAGCGATATGCGCATCGCCCCATTGAACGGTGATGCGGCTTAAACCACTTTCGCCTTCGCCTGTATAAGTTGCAGTAATGCCATAGGTATAAACGCCATATGTGGGCAAAGGATCAACAAAAACGGTATCGGTAGCAGTACCAATCAATACATTATCGCGATAGATGTTAAAACCGGTAAAGTCAACAGCTTCTTCGTAATTCCATTGGAGGTTAACGTTTCCTGTTTCAAAGGCAACTTCGGCCACCAAATTATAGGGACGGCTAAGGGCGTTTGTTTCGTAGGGAGAGGAGTAAGTCATCATCTTGCCACTTCTGTTGTCGGGCCAAACAGGATATACTTTTCCACCACGGGCAGCAATACCAAGATAATCGCCCATATATCCACCGGCTAAGCCGGGAATTGGCGATGGGGTGAATGCTACGTCAGATACTTTGAAATCTTCCCAAGTTAGACCACCGTCCACACTGTTGGCGCAAAAAACTTCCACCTGCGATTGGCTCACGTTTCTATCACCATAAAATATAGCACTCAGGATACCATTTTCAGGATCGCAGGTGAGCCATGGGAAATAATGTTCTTTTCCTTGACCAAATTCATTTTGATTGACACGAATGGGCGCCGACCATGTTGCACCTTGATCGGTTGATTTGATCACATACACATCAATGCTGTTGTTTTGGTTGACACCAGGCAGACCTATGTTTGACCAAGTCACGTAAATGGCACCTCTGTCGGCGCTGTTTGAAATGTCAACAGCCATACTTGGAAATGAATTTACACGATGATTTTTTTTGGTTTCGGTAGTACGAATCCCTCTGATGTTTTGAATAATCCTTGTTGCAGGCGTCCATGTAGCACCACCATCTAAAGATTTTGAGAAACCGAGTGCACCTTCATCAGAAGGCCAGCTGTTATAGATGGCCCAAACGGCATACACTTCACCATTAGGGCCGGTGTTAATGTTTACGCCTTGGTTATGGCTTCCGGCATTTACGGCTGTGCTGATAGGCGTTCGTGGGCTCCAAGTATCGCCATCATTGGTTGAGCGAGAAACAACGATTTCTGTATCATAAGGACCGCCAAAATCGGACCACATATTGTATAAATAACCTTCATACGGACTTGATAGACTGTTGTCAATCCAGAGGTGGTTTTTGTCGGCAAGGTCGCCCGGATTTGGTGCGATTGTACGTGCCGTCCATGAGGCGCCTTGGTTGTCGCTGTAAGCGATACCTTGGCCGCCGGGGTTGGAGATATAATTTACATACCATCTTCCATTCCAGCCCATTGCAACGGCAGGGTCGCCCGAATTGCCTCCGGCCACACCTTGCACTTTTCCTTGCCAGGTTTCACCTGTGTCGAACGAATAAAAATCGTTGGCACCATAGAGCGATCCTACAGGGTTTTGAGTGGAGTTGTTAGAGTTGAGTACATTATCGGGATCAAGCGGGTTAACAAAAATAGAGTTCTCACTTTGTGTTGAATTTGTTGTTGTAACTGGCACATCCGGTGAATCGTCGGTAAGCACTGAAAACGCCTTGATTTTTGATCCGGTATAAACAGCCGGAGCTGCCCGCATTTCGGGGTTAAGTGTGTAAAGGCCTTTTTTTGCCAACCTTTTATAATACCCATTGTTGTCCACACGGGTATCAACCATATTTCTTCTTTCGCGTTCCGTCTTGCTGTCGGAGCTTATGAGCCATTGTAAGCCTGAAACTACAATAATCAGCAATACGAATAAGACCATTGTAAACTGTTTTTTCATTTTTTAGTTTTTAGTTAAATAAAATTAAGAAGGCCAAAAATAATCAAATAACTTTTGGTTTGGGCTTTTTGAAATCAAAAATGGGAAAAGTTTGTACTTCAGCGCTTGAAAACTGCTTGTTGCGAAAATCATCAGTTTTTAAATGTAAACCTTGGGGACAGTTTCATTGTTTATTACCCTTAATCCATTCATAGCAAGTGCTTTAAGCTCATCCTCTCCGGGATAAACATGAACCGGAGCAATGCGGTGCACCCTTTCGATGATTTGATTTACAAAGAATTTATCATGTGCAATGCCGCCTGTAATCAGGATTCCGTCAACATGAAAATGCAAAACTGTTGCCATAGCACCAATTTCTTTGGCCACTTGATACGCCATTGCACGATAGATTAACGAAGCTTCTTCATCGCCTTGATCAATGCGTTGCGCCACATCGTAGGCGCTGTTGGTGCCGAGATAGGCTACCAATCCGCCTTCGCCCTTGATCATTTTCAGCAACTCGCGTTGGGTATATTTTCCACTGAAGCATAGCCTCACCAGAGCGCCAACCGGAAGACTTCCGGATCGTTCGGGCGAAAAAGGGCCATCGCCATCAAGACCTTGATTCACATCTACTACTCGTCCTAACTTGTGCGCTCCAACAGTTATTCCACCCCCAAGATGCACTACGATGAGGTTCATTTCTTCGTATTTGCGCATGATGGATTTGGCATGTTGTCGGGCAACGGCTTTTTGGTTTAAGGCATGAAAAATCGAAATACGCGGCAACAACGGATGGCCCGACAACCGTGCAAGGTCATCCAACTCATCCACCACCACGGGGTTGGCGATATAGGCACCTGCATTGGGCAATGATTGGGCAATGTCGTATGCAATCAATCCGCCGAGATTGCTGGCATGTTCGCCCAGAGGGCTGTTGCGCAGGTCGCGGAGCATGGCCTCATTTACTTCATACACACCTGATTCAACAGGTTTGAGCAAGCCCCCCCGTCCAACAATTGCTCTGATGCTTTCGAGTTGAATGCCCGATTCCTTAACCTGATCTAAGATCAGGTTCTTACGGAAATTGAATTGGTCGGTAATTTTATCGAAGGGTTCAAGCTCCTCATTGCTGTGCCTGATGGTTTTGATAAAAACTGGATCGGTGCCCACAAAAACGCCAAATTTTGTGGAAGTTGAACCCGGGTTAATGGTTAAAATATGGATGTTATCAAGGTTGCTCATAGGTCAGCACTTTGCAGTTGACATTCTTTTTTTTGTTTGTTGATAGAAGCATGACTTTATGGTGCTGTGAGGGCAGCCAAAGCGATGCTGTAAAGTTTAGTTTTGGTGCTGTCGCCACGCGATGAGAGTACCGCCGGAACACGCGCTCCTACAACAACCGCACCTTGTTCGCCACCGGCCAATTTGGTATTGGTTTTATAAAATACATTGCCCGATTCGATGTTTGGAAACACCAAACAATCGGCATCACCGGCCACCATGCCACCCACTTTTTTTATGTCGGCACTTTCTTTGTCAATGGCCACATCAAGTGCAAGCGGTCCATCAACATAGGCTCCCTTTATTTGTCCGCGATCAGCCATTTTGCTGATGATAGAAGCATCAACGCAGGCAGGCATTTTAGGAGAAACTTGTTCAGATGCAGCGATAATTGCCACTTTAGGCATTTCTATGCCAAGGGCCTTGGCTGTTTTGATAAGATAATTGGTGATGGCAATTTTTTCGCCAAGCTCGGGTGCCGGCAATATGGCTACATCACCAACAGTCAACAATTTATGATAAAAAGGGTTTTCCATTACCGTAACATGGCTTAAAACAGCACCTTTATCCATCAAACCTTTATCCTTATTCAAAATGGCGCGCATGTATTTATCGGTACTTACTAAGCCTTTCATCAGCAAATTGCCTTCGCCGTTGTTGATCAATTCAACTGCTTTTTCTGTGGCTTTCATCTCGTCGGCCTCATGCACGATAGTCATCCGCGATGGATCAATATCAAGCGCTTTACACACTTTTCTGATTTCATTTTCGTCGCCCACCAAAGTGCCTTCAATAATACCCAAGTCAATGGCCATATTTACTGCGCTAATGGTATGTTCGTCATTGGCATAAGCAGCCACTAAGCGTTTCTTTTTGCGGCTCTTGAGCACCTCAAACATTTGATCTAGTTTAGTAATCATTCTTTTTGCTGATTATTAGGTTGAGTAGAATAGTTGTGAAATTATTAACAATATTTGGCAAAAGTAGGCAATTAGCCCTAAATGGCCAAAAAAACCTTACATCAAGTGAGAGCGAAGGGGAAATCACTCAGCTGTGTAGAAATCAATCATATCCACGATGGCTTTTGAACATGCCGCGCAAAAAACATCCTTTTTAAAGGTGTGCATCAAACAATCACGCGAGGGCCGATAAACGCCTTTTGCCATATAGCCGCCGCCTTCGTAAACGCCGGTTTTTCCTTCCCATTCATCGGTATCAGGTGTTGGAATGGGCGTTTCATCAGCGAGAAGGCTCTTCCATTTGGCATCGAAATGTACCAAAGTGGTGATGTTGGGTTCCCAAGGTTCAACGGCGCTGTTGTAAAACGATTCGTAGGAAGTGGAGTTGTCATAATATTCATCGGCCAAACCGGAAAAACCATGACCAAATTCATGAACAATAATTTTAGCTGACGCACTGTTGCCTGCGCTGCTGAGGCAGTAAAAGTTAAAGATACCTCCACCGCCATATTTTTTGGTGTTGGTAAGGATATAAATTTGGTCGTAAGGCACCACTCCGGCCACATCGCGCAAACGGTGGTGGGCAGTCGTCATACAATAACGTTCGGAATCGAAGGTGTAAAAGTTAGCGCTGACTGCAGTTTCAGGCCACACATTTTCGGCAGGGATAGCCACACCCGATTCTGCCGATGGCGTCAAAACAGCCCTGATGTTGAATTTATCGCGATGCGATTTGAAAGGTTCAAACTGAAAAAGGCTCTCCGCAAAAGCATCTGCACTCTGTTTGAAAAGCTCCATTTCAGCTGCCGTGAAGCCATCCGGAATGATCACGATGTCCACCTTGGACGCTGCTTCGCCATTGATCATGACATCATACACTTGAATCGCTGTTTTTTTAGCCGGCCGTATAAAATAGTCGGCTGGATCAATGTTGATTGACAGTATTTGCCTGAAAACTTCGTTACTATCTCGCGACGAAAGCACCAAACGGATAGGCTTCACTGGAAAAGGAAGCACTACGGTTTCCTCGAATGATCGCACCATCGAACGGGCTTCGGCAGTGGTTTGCCACTCAAAAAACAATGAGCTGTAGCCTTTAGAATAGATCAAAAGTCCGGATGCTGCATCAAAAACCTCAGCTTTATGTCGGCCATAATTAAAAGTGTCCAACAAATTAAGGTGTGAGCCTCCCCAAAAAGGTTCTTCGGAAAGATTTTTTAGCGCATACAGCTCATTTTGAGCATCACCGGCGTGAATCACATCCACACGAAGCGTTTTAGGGTAAAAAAAACTGTCGAATTGTGCTTGGCCGGCGGCACTGCAAAGCATCAAAAAAAAGAAAATTAATCGTTTCATTTATACTGTGTTATGGATTTCGAGACTATCGTTTTTGCACTTTAAATGTAGGTCAAATCTGATTTTGTTGTCTATTGTTGCCATTACCCTTTATGTAACTCATTGATTTTCGGCGCGAACCTATGATGCAATGATTAAACAGAAATTTCAATCCCCAAAATCAAACTTTGAATCGTAAATTTACATTTTTTCTGTAACCTCGAAGCACTTTATTCGTCCAATGGAAAGATGAACACAAAAGATGAAGATAAGATTTGGGTTGACCGGGTGCTGCGCGGTGAAAAAGAGGCTTTCGGGCCACTTGTTGAGCGGCATCAGAACAGTATTTTCACCTTGGTGAAACGCATTGTAAAAGATGCCGATGAAGCGCAAGACTTGACACAAATTATTTTCATCAAAGCTTATGAATCTTTGCATACTTTTGTTGGTAAATCACGCTTTTCGACCTGGCTCAACAGCATAGCTTACAACACCGCGGTTGGGTTTTATCGCAAAAAAAAGCCGCGTCACCAGTCATTCGACGAGGTGTTGCCGTCGGGCTTTTGGCAGTTGAACAACGATGAAGACCTCATAGAAAAAGAAATTCTTTTACAACAACTCGAAAACGCACTCGACAAACTAAACGCCGAAGACAACGCGTTGATTCATTTTTATTACACCCAAAATTATAGCATTGACCACATCAGCGAAATCACCCATCAAACAACTTCAAATGTTAAAGTACGTTTGTTTAGGATCAGAAAAAAACTATCCAAAATGATGCAAAAACAACCCGATACTTGCTTAAACTAACCGCCATGAAAGAAGATCAACTGGAACAATTGCTGCGCCAACGCGCACTCATTGAAGCCCCTCAAGAGATGAAAGCATCCATCATGTCGCAACTGCCCGATCGAGTTGAGAGCAGTCCCGATAAAGCGGATGTGCTTCCCGAAAAGCTTTTGTTAACCCTAAGCCTCGTGGTGGGTTTTTTGGTGGTTTTATTCAGCATTGATTTAAGTTTTTTGTCAGAGAAGCTTTGGTTGGCAACCACATCCATGGTTTCACTCATGGGAAAAAACATTTTCCTCCTCAACAAAGCCGTTGGTTTCGCTGATAAATTTCCGGTTTATGTGTTGTTTATCACCCTCACCTTTGCCACCTTACTTCTGCTCGAAAGGCTTGTTTTACGCAGGTTTCGCACCAAATTGCATCTTTTTTTATGATGTTACCCTTCAGCATAGTTGGGTTGCTCGAAGCTGAGCTGACTGCCATCACAGGAGTGACTACCACAATCGAAAAAAGCCGTTCGTTGGGCGGATGTCATTTGCGTCAGGTATTGAAAGTAACATACAACCACAGCGATTTTGTTGTAAAGTGGCACCAAAACCCTCAATTTGCGGGAATTTTTCAAGCCGAGGCCAAAGGCCTGCAATTGATGGCCCAAACCAACACTGTCTTAACTCCCAAAAACCTCCATTTCGGAAATAAAGCTGCTGTCGAATTTCTATTGATGGAACATATCCCTACCTCTTCGCCTGCAGCCATATTTTGGGAATCATTGGGAACCTCTTTAGCTGAAATGCACCAACATTCCAATAAATGGTTTGGGCTCGATGAAGACAATTTTATCGGCGATCTGCCCCAAAAAAACAATTTTTCCACGAGCTGGGCCGATTTTTTTGTCAGCCAAAGATTGGCTCCCTTGCTGCAGCAAATCGTTGATAGCAAGATGATTGATACCAAAATACAATCAGATTTCTTTGCACTTTTTGACCGGATGGAACAACTTTTCCCGCATGAAACCCCTTCACTTTTGCATGGCGATCTATGGAACGGCAACGTACTTTGCAACACACTGCAACAAGCCGTTTTGATTGATCCGGCGATGTATTACGGCCATCGCGAAATGGACATCGCCATGACATTGCTTTTTGGCGGTTTTCATCCTTCGTTTTATGCCGCCTATCAAGCCCGATTCCCACTAAGCGAGGGCTGGCAACAACGCAGCGTGTTGTGCAATCTTTATCCTTTAATGGTTCATGTGCGGCTGTTCGGCAAAAGCTATCTTCCACAACTGTTACAGCATCTTTATCAAATAAAGTATTCATCTAAATGCGTCTCCACAAAAAAGTAAACTGCTCAATTTCAATAATTTTGGGTAAAAAAAGCGGGTCTTGTGAATAGAAACCTTATTTTAGCGCCACAAAACCTAACACAGTGGGTATAAAAAAAAGACGGAAATTATCGGTCGGCCTGCCTTTGGTCGTTTTCCTTTTCATGGTTTCAGCATGCGACAATCCCCAAAAGGCAAAAAATGAAACCCCATTGGGACAAGAGGAAGGCTCTTCGCTCGATAAAGTGCTTAAAAGAAAAAAACTTAGGGTTTTAACTGATTACAACACAGTTAATTACTACATCTATCGTGGTGAGCCGATGGGATATCAATATGAACTTTTGAAAACTTTTGCTGACCATTTGGGACTTAGGTTAGAGCTTAGGATTGAAAAAAATCTCGATAGTGCCAAAAAAATACTTGAAGAAGGCAAGGCCGATATGATTGCCCTCAACATGACGGTTACTGGAAGCCGCAAACAACAATTCGATTTTTCCGAACCTATTCTCATCACCCGCCAAGTTTTGGTGCAGCGTTTGCCAAAAAATTGGCTTCAAATGCGTACCCGCGATGAAATTGAAAAAGGCTTGATTAGAAGCAGTTTAGAACTGGCCGGAAAGACCATCCACGTGCAAGAAGGATCTATTTTTGTGAAACGACTTCAAACCCTTTCAGATGAAATTGGCGATACCATTTTCATTGTTGAAGACCCCCGCGATGTGGAAGATTTGGTGGCTGCCGTAGCCAACAGAAATATCGCTTTAACCATTGCCGATGAGCATATGGCGAACGTTTTCTTGCGCAATTACAAAAATATTGACATTAAAACTCCCGTAAGTTTCGACCAAAAAATTGCTTGGGCGCTGCGCAAAGAAAACGACAACGAGCTACTGAAAGAAATAAACAAATGGCTCACTGAGTTCCTCCCCGATCATGAAGGCCGATTGCTGTATGATAAGTATTTCAACCCCGCGATAAAAAATCGCAGCCAAAGCGAGTATCATTCTGTAACTGGCGACAAATTAAGCAATTATGATGATGTTATTCGACTTGCTGCCGAAAGTATCAATTGGGATTGGCGCTTATTGTCGTCGCTGATCTACCAAGAATCGGAATTCAAACCCGATGTGAAAAGTTGGGCCGGAGCCTTTGGATTGATGCAGCTGATGCCTGCCGTGATGGAGCAATTTGGCATTGATTCAACAGCCACACCCGAGATGCAGGTGCGTATTGGCGCACAATACATCCAATACCTCGACCGACAAATTCCCGAAACCGTAACCGATTCTTTAGAGCGGATTAAATTTATTTTGGCTGCATACAATGCCGGTGTAGGCCATGTGCTCGATGCCCGCCGGTTGGCCTCAAAATACAATAAAAACCCCAACGTTTGGACCGATCACGTGGATTTTTTCATGCGAAATAAATCAAAACCAACTTTTTACAACGATCCTGTGGTTTATTATGGCTATGTGCGCGGCGAAGAAACCTACAAATTTGTAGAAGAAATTACCGAACGCTTTGAGCATTATAAAAACTTGATAGGCGAAACGAAAACCCGATAAGCAGACCAAAAAAAAACGATTCCCAAAGTGGAAATCGTTGATAACATTCACATGCTGAAGAAATAAACAACTGCTCGTGATAAAAATCAGAACTTCATGTCGTTGTTCAGCAATGCAATCCATTTTTTAATGCGCGGAAGTGTCAGCTCAGATTCGTTGTCATGGTCGAGAGCCAATCCAAAAAAATGTCCATCAGCAGCACCTTCCGAACCGGTAAAATCATAGCCTTGGGTAGGCCAAAAGCCGATGAGTTTTCCATTTCTTTTTTCAACTTCGTTTTTAAAATACCCTAAGGCATCCACAAAATGCTCAGGATATAAGATTTGATTGCCTAAGCCAAAAGCTGCAACTTTTTTTGTGCTGAGATCGAAATGTTGTGTTTTTACAAAAAACTCATTCCATTTGTTGTTGTCTTGCGTGTCGCGCCAATCTTCAGCACCCACTGTAGCACTTCCAACGATGAAGTTCTGGTATTCATTCAACTTGGACAAATCAAAGGAGGCAACGTCCGAAATTTTAACTTTTTCAAGTCCAATTTCTTCGCAAATAGTTTTGGCAACCAGCTCTACTGTTCCGCCCGGAGCCCAATACAAAAGCAGTGTATTTTTCATAAATCGTGTCTATATTTTGATTTCAATGGGTAAAAATAAAACTAATTTGATGGCTTCGGTTCAACAGCCTGCAAATTAGAATCGGTATAAATTATTCACCCAAGGTTCGGGCCATGTTCCACAAGCTAAGAAACAGCGGCTGGACCGTTAGAAAGAACCAAAAGAGATACTTTTCACTGCCGTTTAAAAGTCATTTTGCCGCAGCTGATACTTGATGATCGCGCAAAAACACCGCACTTATTTCCTGTATGCTTTCATGAATAGGTATAAACTCAAAGCCAATGGCATCAGTTATTTTTTGGGTGCTGTAAACTTTTTTATTGAGGCTGGTGCGGGCCGTTTCCCGCGTGATGGCTGGCGTTTGGCGTGTAACAAACCCACTTATCGC
>JAEWWJ010000103.1 GCA_023396415.1 Bacteroidota bacterium | reverse complement strand
CTCGACAATTTGCGGAAAACTTACCTCTTGTGTTTCCATAGTTGCAGATTTTGATTTCACCTTCAAAGGTCGCAACTATATTCATGCACAGTGGGTATGATTTTGATCTTATGGATATTTCATGTGTGAAAAAATCAAAACTACTTTTTTTTGCGATGTGGTTGTTTTGGATGTTGTTTTGCTTTTTGAGTATTTTTACCGCCGCTTTGAAAAAAATTCTTCCAATAAGTACACTTTTGCTGGCCCTGTTCTTTGTTGCACAATCGGGCTATGGTTGGCTTTTGCACCTGCAAAAGGAGTATGTGCGTCTTGAAGTACGCCACAAGATGATGGAAGGTTTTGCGGCTGATGAACTGATATTGATAGAGATACCTTTTGAATTGGAAACTGAACCGAACGCCCTTTTTCGTCGCATTCACAGCAAAGAGTTTGAGTATTTGGGTCAGATGTACGACATTGTCAGTTATGAAAAATTTGAAGATGTTACCTGGTACCTCGTTTTTCCTGACATTAAAGAATCTAAAATTAAGCAACGCATCAAGCAACGAATGCGCGACATAGCGCAGAACAAAGGCGTTCTCCCTATAGAAAAATTCTTGCAATCGCAGAGCATTGCGCGAGGATTAATTTCTTTTTTTGAATCCAATATTTTTGACTTCGGCTTCCTTAAGAGAGCAAAAACCATATACTGTTTTGTTGTTATTGAATATTCATCGCAAGTGCCCACCGAGCCTCCCTGTTTCGGTTGATGTTTTTTTAACCGATGGACTTCGGTTCGATGAATTTTTTTTTCCTACTTACTAATAAAATAATATGAAACAGAAATGGATTTTAACCATGGTTTTTGTCATGGTACAGTTTGGTATGTGGGCGCAAGAGCTACAGGTTCTTGATGCTATAACACGTACACCTTTGCCCTATGTTAGCGTTGTCACGGGCAAGTCATCGCATATCACCAATGAAAACGGACAGGTCGTGATTCAAAACCTTGAAAAAGCAGGTGATGTGACCTTTAGTTTTTTGAGTTACGGAACCAAGACAATGAATTACGCTGCTTTGCAGCAGGCTAAATTCAGGATATTGTTGCAGCCTATTGATTTAAAGCTCGATGAAGTTGTGGTTTCGGCTACCCGTTGGATGCAATCGCGTTCCGAACTGGTTCAGCGGGTGAGTGCTATTCGTTCTTCCGATATCTCGCTTCAAAACCCTCAAACCGCCGCCGATCTGATCGGACAAACGGGTGAGGTCTTTATTCAAAAAAGCCAGCAAGGAGGCGGAAGTCCAATGATTCGTGGTTTCGCCACGAACCGACTCTTGATTGCAGTGGATGGAATCCGCATGAACACTGCTATTTTTCGTGGAGGTAACGTTCAGAATATCATTTCTGTTGATCCATACAGCGTGGCATCAGCGGAAGTGCTTTTTGGCCCGGGTTCCATCGTTTACGGAAGCGATGCCATAGGTGGAGTGATGCTTTTCAACACCTTGAAGCCGGTGCTTTCGGACAAAGGTACCATCGTGAAAGGAAATGCCGGAACGCGTTTTGCCTCGGCCAACAATGAGCTGTCAACCCATCTGGATGTTTCTGTCGGCGGGTCTAAATGGGCTTCAGTCACCAGTTTCAGTTTCAATCGCTTTGGCGACCTGCGCATGGGTACCAACGGGCCGGAATCTTATTTGAAAAAATATGAAGTGGTACGGATAGACAGTATTGATCGTGTGGTGACAAACAATGATCCTTTGGTCCAGAAATCGTCAGGCTACAGTCAGCAAAACATTTTACAAAAATTGGTGTTTCAACCCAATGAAAACTGGCGCTTCGAGTATGGTTTTTATTATTCAACCACTTCTGATTACGCACGTTACGATAGGTTGTTGCGTTTGAAAAACAAATTGCCGCGCAGTGCCGAATGGTACTATGGTCCTCAAAAATGGATGATGAACCGTCTCACTATAAACCACAAAAAACCTACTTTTTTATACGATGAAATGCAGCTCAACCTTGCCTTTCAGAAGTTTGAAGAGAGCCGCCACGATCGCGATCTGAACAAGGCCGTAAAGTCTAATCGAGAAGAAAAAGTGGATGCCTTTTCAATTAACCTCGATTTTAACAAAGAATTAGGTGTGAACCACCGTTTGCTGTATGGGGCCGAAATGGTGTTAAACCAAGTGGATTCTAAAGGCACAGACGAAAATGTCCGCACCGGCCTTGTCGTTGCCGGACCACCACGTTATCCCGAATCAACATGGTCGTCGTACGCGCTTTTTGCTACCTATCAGCACCATCTCAGCAACAAAACCATGTTGCAAGCGGGTGTGCGCTACAACCTTTTTATGCTCGATGCTACTTTCGATACCTCCCTTTTTGCACTTCCGTTTAAAGAAGCTTCGCTCAACAGCGGTGCCTTGACCGGAAGCATCGGTTTGGTACATAAAGCGAGCGAGAGTTTTTCGTTATCTGCCAATTTATCAACAGGTTACCGCGCGCCAAACGTGGATGATGTAGGAAAAATTTTTGATTCAGAACCGGGATCAGTAGTGGTTCCCAACCCCAACTTGAAAGCTGAATATGCTTACAATGGTGATATTGGATTTTCAAAGGTTTTTGCAGAAAAATTTCGCTTCGATTTCACAGCTTTTTACACCGTACTCACTGATGCTCTTGTGCGTCGCAACTACAGCTTGAATGGAGCTGATAGCATTATGTATGCCGGCGAAATGAGTCGTGTTCAAGCTATTCAAAATGCAGCCCAAGCCACTGTTTATGGGCTTCACGGCGGCATCGAGTGGAAACTTCCTTATGGGTTTAGCATGATGTCGAACCTCACTTGGCAAAAAGGCGAAGAGGAGTTAGATGATGGCACTAAGAGTCCGTTGCGTCATGCAGCTCCTCTCTTTGGATTGTCGCGTTTGCGCTACACCACCAACAAAATGACTTTGGAATTGAATGTGGCTTATGCCGACAAGGTGAGCTTTGCCGATATGCCGGAGGAAGAAAAGTCGAAGGGGTATATGTACGCTGCTGATGCTGATGGAAATCCTTATAGCCCAAGTTGGTACACCCTCAATTTCAAGGCTATGGTAAAGGTGGAACATCACCTTATTATTGGCGGAGGAATTGAAAATATCACCGATCAACGATACCGCCCCTACTCTTCGGGAATGGTTGGAGCAGGAAGAAATTTTGTACTTTCGCTTCAGATACCTTTCTAAACATTTTAATGGTCTTGAAAAGTAGATTTCCATCTGCAAATTCTGCTTTTTGTTGAGGTACAATTGAACAAGGAACAACTACAAACGTTTAATAAATAAATTTAAAAATTATGGCAAAAATTACATTAAAAGGAAATCCTTTTCAAACAGTAGGGGAGCTGCCCACAGCCGGCTCAAAAGCCCCTGATTTCAATTTGGTAAAAAGCGATTTAGGATCGCTGAGCCTATCCGATCTCAGAGGGAAAAAGGTGGTTTTAAATATTTTCCCCAGCCTCGATACAGATGTATGCGCTACCTCGGTGCGTAAGTTCAATGCTGAGGCTTCAAAAATGGACAACACTGTTGTGGTGTGTGTTTCAAAGGACTTACCCTTTGCACACAGTCGTTTTTGTTCCACCGAAGGGTTGACCAACGTGGTCAGCGCAAGCGATTTTCGCGGAGGTGATTTTGGAACCGGTTACGGTGTCACCATCGAAAACGGTCCTTTGGCCGGCCTACATTCAAGAGCTGTAGTTGTACTCGACGAAAACGGTGTGGTGAAATATACCGAGCAAGTTCCTGAAATTGTTCAAGAACCCAATTACGAAGCGGCTTTAGCTGCATTATAGATTAAAATAGAAAGGCTGTCTGAATGTTTAGACAGCCTTTTTTTTGGTTTTTGAATCACTTAGATGTGATTTTCGATGTGTCGGATCATTTCGTCCGTTGATTCAGGTGAAAACC
>JAEWWJ010000079.1 GCA_023396415.1 Bacteroidota bacterium | reverse complement strand
CCTACCTTAGGCATCACATTGGGGGTTGTAATTACGACGTCAATATCCGTCCAACCGTCTTTGATTTTTTGAATGTAATCATCCAAACCGACGAAATCAGCACCTGCGTCCTTTGCTTCTTGTTCTTTATCGGGGGTACAAAGTACCAAAACCCGCATGACCTTACCCGATCCGTGAGGTAGTGTAACCGATCCGCGAACCATTTGATTGGCTTTACGGGGGTCAACACCTAAACGTACGTTAAGATCAACAGAAGCGTCAAACTTGGTGTATGTGATTTTTTTGACGATATCAACTGCTTCAGTCAAGGAGTAAATCTTGCTTTTGTCGAACTTAGCCAGAGCGTCTTTCTGTTTTCTGGTCAGTTTTGCCATTTAACTAAATGTGTTAAGGGTTCTACAAAATGCTCGAAACTAAAGTGTCCTACTTTAGTTTACTTCAAATGGGGCGTCGCCTATTACCTTAACTCCCATACTGCGGGCTGTACCAGCTACCATTTTCATGGCCGAATCCATTGTGAAAGAGTTTAAATCTTTTACCTTAACCTCGGCGATAGTGCGTACTTGGTCCCACGTGATAGATCCAACTTTTGCCCTGTTAGGTTCTGCCGAACCCTTCTTGATGGCAGCCATTTCTCTAATCTGTATAGCAACCGGCGGAGCTTTTACAATAAAATCAAACGATTTATCCTTGTACACGGTGATGATAACAGGCACTATTTTGCCGGCCATATCTTGTGTACGGGCGTTGAATTGTTTGCAAAACTCCATGATGTTGACACCTTTAGATCCTAAAGCAGGACCTACTGGTGGAGAGGGATTAGCGGCTCCTCCTTTGATTTGCAGTTTTACTAATGCGCTTACTTCTTTTGCCATTTTAATCCTTTAATAAGATTCAATATGTAGGAAGTTTGTAAGTTCCCTACGATTCTTTTTCTACTTGCATGAAGCTGAGTTCGAGAGGTGTCTTTCTGCCAAAAATCTTAACCATGACTTTTAACTTCTTCTTTTCCTCGTTGATCTCTTCTATCACGCCACTGAAGCTGTTGAACGGACCATCAGTAACAGTAACCGATTCGCCAATGATGAAAGGAATGTTTACTTCCTCGCCCATCTCCGACAATTCGTCCACTTTACCTAATATCCGCTTAACCTCCGCAGGTCGCAGTGCATCTGCTTCTCCTTTTGTACCTAAGAAACCTAACACGTTGGGAATTGACTTAATTGTGTGTGGAATCTCTCCTGTTAAGACGGCTTCAATCAAAACATATCCGGGGAAATAGTTCCGCTCTTTGCTGATCTTTTTCCCTTTTCTGATTTGAAACACCTTCTCAGTAGGAATAAGTACCTGAGAAATTGATGATTGCAATCCCAAGCGCGCGATCTCGGACTCAAGGTATTCTTTAACCTTTTTCTCCTTACCGCTGATTGCACGGATTACATACCATTTTTTTTCTAAGGAATCACTCATGGAGAATCAAAAACTTGAACTGGTGGAAACATACAAAAATTAATATCTAATTTCTCAGAAATCCTTAAAAAAGTCGGTAGAAATTTTCAAGGACAGTTCTGAATGATATATCCATCAAGTAAACCACCGCGGCGATTATGAGGGAAGCAATGGATACTACCATAGCACTGCTTTGCAACTCACTCCACGTAGGCCAGGATACCTTTTGCATCAACTCGGTATAACTTTCCTTTGCGTAATTGACAATGCTGAATTTTGACATCGATTTATTTCTTTTAAGTTGCACGGGTGGTAGGAATCGAACCCACAACCAATGGTTTTGGAGACCACTACTCTACCAATTGAGCTACACCCGTGTGATGTAATAAAAGGTGCTTCTTTTCAGAAGCACCTTTTATCGTTTATTTTTAAAACTAATTATTCGAGAATCTCAGTTACCTGTCCGGCACCGACTGTACGACCACCTTCACGGATAGCAAAACGCAATCCTTTGGTCATAGCAATCTCAGCGATCAATTTAACTTCGATGGTGAGGTTGTCACCGGGCATTACCATTTCTACACCTGCCGGTAACATGATTTCACCGGTAACGTCAGTTGTTCTGAAGTAGAATTGTGGACGGTATTTGTTGTGGAATGGAGTATGACGTCCACCTTCTTCTTTTTTCAAGATATATACCTCAGCTCTGAAGAATTTGTGAGGTTTAACTGAACCTGGAGCAACAATTACCATACCCCTGCGGATTTCGTCTTTGTCAATACCACGGAGCAACAAACCGGCATTATCACCTGCTTCGCCGCGATCAAGGATTTTACGGAACATTTCTACCCCGGTAACAACTGATTTGAGTTTTTCAGCACCCATTCCGATAATCTCTACCGGATCACCTGTGTTGATAACACCTGTTTCAATACGACCTGTGGCAACAGTTCCACGACCTGTGATCGAGAAAACGTCTTCAACCGGCATAAGGAATGGCTTGTCTTGATCACGCTCTGGAAGTGGAATCCAGTTGTCACAAGCTTCCATCAACTCGTAAATTTTTTCAACCCATTTTGGTTCTTTATTCAAACCACCAAGAGCCGAGCCTTGAATAACAGGAGTATTATCACCGTCGAATTTGTAGAATGAAAGAAGGTCTCTTACTTCCATTTCAACCAGTTCCAACAATTCTTCATCATCAACAAGGTCAACTTTGTTCATAAAAACAACCAACCTTGGAACACCTACTTGGCGAGCCAAAAGGATGTGTTCGCGTGTTTGTGGCATAGGACCGTCAGTGGCAGCAACAACGATAATAGCACCGTCCATTTGGGCAGCACCTGTTACCATGTTTTTCACGTAGTCAGCGTGACCAGGACAGTCAACGTGAGCATAGTGACGATTTGCTGTTTCGTACTCAACGTGAGCTGTATTGATGGTGATACCCCTTTCTTTTTCTTCAGGTGCAGCATCAATAGAATCAAATGATGTGAACTTTGCCAAACCCTTATCAGCTAAGCATTGTGTAATGGCAGCTGTGAGTGTAGTCTTACCGTGGTCAACGTGACCAATTGTTCCGATGTTAACGTGTGGCTTGTTCCTTGAAAATTTTTCTTTAGCCATATCTACTTTGTTTATTAAAGGTGTTAAAAAGTTTATTTGAGCCAATGATGAGGATTGAACTCATGACCTCTTCCTTACCAAGGAAGCGCTCTACCACTGAGCTACATCGGCTTTTGAGCGGGAAACCGGGCTCGAACCGGCCACCTACAGCTTGGAAGGCTGTCGCTCTACCAAATGAGCTATTCCCGCTTTAAGAATGTGGGGGAGGAAGGATTCGAACCTCCGAAGGCTGCGCCAACAGATTTACAGTCTGCCCCATTTGACCGCTCTGGTACTCCCCCTTGATTTCAAAATGTCTTACTTGAGCCGGTAGAGGGATTCGAACCCCCGACCAGCTGATTACAAATCAGCTGCTCTGGCCAACTGAGCTACACCGGCTTTTGCTTAAGAACGTTGCTCTACAAAAAAATTGCAGACCCCTGTAAAAAGGTCTGCAAAAATAGATACTTTAATTTAATTGACAAAGACATTTCTTAAAAAAATTGTCAAATATTGCGGGAAACGTCTTAAGGTATTGATAATGAATTAGATTTACTTATTTAGTTTTGCTTTATGCTTCTCAATTTGCTTCTTTAAAGCGTCAATAACTTCATCAGTAGCTTCCTCAAAGGTTTTACTTTGTTTGGATGCGTAAAGATCGTTACCCCGAATCATCAACTTAATCTCCGTTATCTTGTTTTCAGGGCTGTCGGTGTTGTTTAACTTTAGCATGACTTCGGCGCCAATGATCTCACTAAAGAGCTTGCCAAGTTTTTCAATCTTGCTCGTGATAAAGGCTTCCAGTTTTTGGTCGGCCTTGAAATGCACAGATGTGATGTTTAATTGCATAGTTACCTCCTTTTATTAAAATTGGTGTTAATTAGCCCTTAGGATGGGCTTGTTTATGAATTTTTTTTAATTGTTCAATCGTGTTGTGCGTATAAATCTGTGTTGCGGCTAAACTGCTGTGTCCTAATAGCTCTTTTACTGCAATAAGACTGGCACCGTTGTTTAACAAATGCGTCGCAAAGGTGTGGCGCAATACATGCGGACTGGTTTTTGTTAATGTGGTTATTTTTTTCAATTCTTCATTTACGGTTTTATAAACCCAGGTTTTTGATGGGCTTTTGCCTTGTTTATTTACTATCAACGCTTGAGTGGGTTGGTTTGTTTTATCTCTCTCGATCAGAAATTGCTTTAAAAGTGATTCGAGGTTGGGGTGCAGGGGAATTAACCGCTGTTTGTTTCTTTTTCCGTTGACTTTGATGGTTTTTGTTGAAAAATCAAGATCGCCAACTTGTAACCCCATCAATTCGGATAGTCGCAACCCACTTTGATAAAAAGTTTCTATGATCACTTTTTTTAACAAAGGATCAAAGCCGTAAATCGAGGGTGAGTCGGCTACTTTGTTCATGTCTGAAAGCGGAACAAAGTTGGCAACGCGTTTTTTGTTTTTAAGCGAGTTTAAGGGTGTTGTCGGATTGACATCCATACTTTGGTTGCGCACTAAAAAATCAAATAAAGCACGTACCGAGGATATTTTTCGGTTGATGCTGCTATTGTCGAGTTGTTGTTGCTTCAGATGTCGAACCCAATCACGTATCATTGTTTCTTTCACTTCAATCACAGCATACTGCTCAAAAGTGTCTGCAAGAAATAGTTCAAACTGCATTAAATCAATCCGATATGCTTTCACGGTATGTGGTGAATATCTCTTTTCTGACTGAAGATAGGTGATGAAATCGCCAATGGTCATGATACTAAAAAAACTTTGATGTAAATTTACTATAATTTCAATCTACATCAAAGTATTTTAGAAAAAAGATTCTTGTAAATGCGGCCTAATTTTCGGCAGCTTGGCGCAACTGTTGAACGTAAATTGCCTTACGTCTTTGCTCTCTATTGATAATAGAGGGCTTAGTGAATTTTTGACGGATGCGGAGTTCTTTAATAACTCCGGTTTTTTCAAATTTTCTTTTGTACTTTTTTAAGGCACGGTCAATGCTTTCGCCTTCTTTTACAGGAATAATGATCATGTTAAATACACTCTCTTTCTTTAGGTGATTAATAATGAA
Source organism: Bacteroidota bacterium (assembly GCA_023396415.1). Taxonomy (GTDB): domain Bacteria; phylum Bacteroidota; class Bacteroidia; order Bacteroidales; family F082; genus JALNZU01. Next base: position 4,958 of record JAEWWJ010000079.1, on the reverse strand, counting down.
GTTAATTAACTTAGGGCGGCAAAGGTATAAAAACTTCACGAATAAATAATTACAAGGAAATCAACTTTTAAAAAAATTACTTTTTGCTCAGTTTTTATCGCTGTTCAATAGGTTTTTTTCTAAGAAATCATCCATTTTTTGGTAAAGGTTCAAGCGGGTACTGCCTCCATAAATGCCGTGGTTTCTATTGGGGTATATCATTAAATCGAACTGCTTATTGGCTTTCACCAAGGCGTTGATCATTTCCATTGTGTTTTGGTAGTGAACATTGTCATCGCCGCTGCCATGAACAAGCAGGTAGCTGCCTTTGATTTTTTCAACGTGGTTGATGGGCGAATTCAGGTCATATCCATCTGCGTTTTCGGAAGGTAGGCGCATGTAGCGTTCGGTGTAAATGTTATCATAGTAGCGCCAGTTGGTGACGGGAGCCACAGCAATGGCTGCTTTAAAATAGTCGGCTCCTTTGGTGATGCCGAGGCTCGACATATAGCCGCCGTAGCTCCAACCAAAAACAGCAATGCGATCGGCATCCACGTAATTAAGCTTCGCCATAAACTTAGCTGTAGTGATAAGGTCTTCGGTTTCATATTTCCCTAGTTCTTTGTAAGTCATTTTTTTAAAGAGTGAACCTCTGGCTCCAGTGCCTCGGTTGTCAACTGAAATAACGATGATGCCTTTTTGTGCCAAATGCTGAAACCATAAATTATTGGAACCTCCCCATGAATTGTTCACCGTTTGCGCTCCGGGACCACCATATATATATATGAGTACTGGATATTTTTTTTTTGGGTCGAAATTGGGTGGGGCGACTTTCCAGGCGTTTAGGACAACGTTTTCACCATTGGGCAACATGATCGAGCTATCGCTGATGGTAAAAAACTCGAAAGAGGGAGCGTTGTAGGTTTTAACTTTTGCAGCTAAATCGGCGTTGTCCTTTAAAACACGAATTTTTTTCCCTTTGTCATTATACACACTTATATTATAAGGTGTATTGATGGTGCTGTTGGTATTGATGAAAGCACTGTAATCAGCACTGAAAAGTGCATCGTTTTGACCTGGTGTATTCACAAGGGTTTTGATATTTCCTTTCAAGTCAACACTATGGATATTTCTATCCATCGGTGAAACGTCGGCACTTTGGAAGTAGATTTTTTTCTCTTTTGGACTGAAACCATAGAGTTTTGTTACGTCCCAAGCTCCTTTAGTGAGTTGAACTGATAAGGTGTTGTCGAGTTGATGGAGATAAATATGGTTGTAACCGTCTTTTTCGCTGGTTAAAAAGTAGTGTTTGCCATCGGGCAAAAATTGGAGGTTGTCGGTGATGTCCACATAATATTCACTTTTTTCCTCATAAGTAACTTTTGTTTTGCCGGTGACGGCTGAGGCGAGTAGCAATTCAAGATGGTTTTGGTGGCGATTAAGTCGTTGAACGGAGAGAATGTCGGGGTTTTGTGTCCACTGAATGCGTGGAATATAAATATCAGTGTTTTCTCCAAGATCAACAGTTGTAGTTTTATTGTCGGCCAGATTGTACACGTGAACGCTTACAATCGAATTGTTTTCGCCGGCTTTAGGATATTTAAATTTATAATTTTCGGGATAGAGGCTGCCATAATAGGTCATTTGAAACTCTTTAACATCCGACTCGTCGAAACGGATGAAGGCCAAACGCTGGCTATTTGGTGACCAAAAAAAGGCTTGTGTAAAACTAAATTCTTCTTCGTAAACCCAGTCGGTTGTTCCGTTGATAATGTTATTGGTTTTGCCATCGAAGGTGATCTGGGTTTCGGTGGCGTCGAGAAGATTTTTAATGAAAAGGTTGTTGTCGCGGGCAAAAGCTACTTTTGTGCCATCGGGCGAAAACGAGGCCAATTGCTGCTTTCCTCCTTCGGATAATGGGGTGAGGGTTTTTGTTCGAAAGTCATAAACAAAAAATGTTGCCTTGGACGAATGGCGGTAAATGGCTTCAATATCGGTGGGAATGAGCATCTTTTGCTCGTCAGGGCTCAATTCATAGGAATAAAATTTGAGGGGTTTTGTTGCTCCCTCAGGGACTAAAGTTATTAATTCAACCCATGATTTAACCAAGTTGCCTTTAGCAAAATCATACACGTTTAGGGCATCATCATCAAGAATGGCATAAGTTTTTCCATCAGAAAGCGGATTCACGCCATATACCATTTCTGGACTAAAGGTTCGTTTCGACCAAATGTCCTGTAAACTAATTTGTTGTTGTGCTTGGGGTTTTAGGGTTACAAACAGTAACAACAACATTACGAATAAGTTAAGTAGATTTTTTTTCATCTTGTTGAAAACATTTTAAAATATTAGTCAAAATTAATCAATTTGCTGAAATGGAATGTTGTGGACATCGGAAGTGTTTGCTATTTTTGCAGCCCAAAACATTTAAAAAATTCAAAAGAGGGCATTTAACTCAGTTGGTTTAGAGTGTCACCTTGACAGGGTGGAAGTCACTGGTTCGAGTCCAGTAATGCCCACAAAATGAGAGCGAAGGCTCTCATTTTTTATTTAAAGCTATTCACAAAAACTTTGTGTTTAACATCCTCATTTGGTTTTAATCTCTCACCATTGGATACGTTCTGGGCCTATATATTTTGTAAGAAACACCAAAAGTGGTGAGGTTGTAAAAGTCGTAGGGCGAGCGGTTGAAGCTTTCAAATGAATCGAATTTATCTGAATTCATCCAGCGGTTCGCTGTTTCAAACCTCACAAACCAGTTTTCATTTATTTTATAACTTACGCCTACACCTCCAAGGGCCACTCCTTCTATTACTAAGCCCCACAAACCATTGCCTTTGCCATAACCTCTTGATGCAATAACTTCATTATCTGATATTTGTATCAAATCGGAATTGTAATAACTCAGTCCTATGCCAAGAATAAAATAGGGTGCCCAACGTTGGTCGGTGCGATAGGGAATAAAAATGAGCAATGGATTGATATTGATGCTAAAATTTCCTTCAATAGTTTGTGCTTTAAACTTGAGGTTACCGGTGGGATTCACACCTTTCATTTTTCCAATTGCGAGTTGGCCTCCGGCACGTAGAAACTGGAACACATCCCAGCTTAACGTAAGTTGATAGGACATGCCCACTTCATTTACGGGCTTGATGGAAGGAAATACGATGTGTTTTTTGATGTCGGTGAATGTAACCGTTGGACCCGCGCTGGCAGTTATGATTAAACCGGGATTGAAGAGGTACATCCTATGCACAATGCTTTGAGCGCTGCTTGTTCTGCCGGTGAGCAGAACAAGCAGCGCTATGATTGCAATAAAATAAGGATGCCCTTTGGAAGCCATCGTTTTAATTTGGTCTAATGCGCTGAAATGGTTTCAGTTAAAAGATTTTTAGTTTATAAAATCTTTGGTTTTAACACCAATAGGTTTCTCTATTCTTTTGAATGTGTAAGCATGTAGTTGTCTATTACTTTGCTGAGATGTTCTGCCCCGATACGTTTACCGATGATGGTTTTGTTTTTATCGAGTAGGTAAATTACAGGAACGCTATAGATATCATAGAGGTCATGGTAATCGGCAGTCATGCTTTTTGTGCCATTCACGTGCAGCCACGGGTGTTTTTTTTCGCGAATATATTTTTTCCACCCATCGAAATCGTTGGTTGAGTTGATGGCATACACACCAAAATCGTAGGCTCCTGTTTGGTGTAGGTCATAAAGGGTTTCCATTTCTTTTTTGCAATGCCCGCAGGTTTGGTCCCAAAAGATAAGAACGGTGAATGGCTTGTCAATTTCTCGAAACGATCTGAAATTGTCGGTGGTATCTACCAGCCACATTTCGGGGGCTTTCATTCCGAGCAAGCTGTTACGCATTTTGTTGGCCCTTTCAAGCAATTGTTCTTCAACCGAAGGAGTGGTGTTTTTTATTTTTTTGGTTACAAAATATTGATCCACAAGGTGAACAAAAACTTTGTCGAGGCCCATAATTTTGGGTGTTTGATAGTCGGCAACGAAATGCCAGATAAGGTACTCTGTCATTTTTTCGCTGGTAGAGGCTTTGGCCATCAGCCTGTCCACTTCGATGATAATAGAGTCGGCATCAGGTAGCACAAGCTTTTCGAAATATGTTTTGAGCTTCATAGGCAAGATGGGCGTAAGAAGCAAACGTTCGTCGGAAAGATCAAAATTGTCCCAAAATTTCGACTTATAATAAAGGTAGGTGGCCTCTTGATTGCTTCTCAACGCTTCCGGAACAATAGGGTCTTGCATGGCAAGCAGCACCTTGCCGAATAATAAATCGGGATATTGATCAGTGATGCTTTTGCGGAAGTTAATGATGGAAATATTCAACGAATCTAACTTTTTCTGTAGGGTTTCTTTATCAACAGTTTGAATATCAGACTTTTTCAATTGAATATCCAACTCTTGAATTTGTCCGTAAGCATGGTTTACAAACTGGATGTGTTCAAAAAACAAACTGTTGTCAAGACTACCTTCAACCACCACTGCTGATGGATCGTTTCCAATTCCGGCAGCGATTTTAAAATGTTGTTCTTTTCCAACCACAAACTCAAAAACTTTTTCCTTTTTTTTGTTGGCCAACACATAAATTCCTTCCTTTAAAGCTTCAGGACCGGTAAAAATTGCCCGTCCCACATACTGCGTGCTGGTGTCGGTGATGTAAAATTTATCAGCAAAATAGTTGGATAGAAAGAAAGTGGTGTCAGTGTTTTGGCCTAATTTGATGTCAATTTCATAAGCATTTTGCGACAAAAGCGGGTTCAAACCTATACATGCTATAAGTAAGGGAATGAGAGCGAGTACTTTTTTGAGTTTCATTGAGCGCGATTCGTTAAAAAATGTAGCTGCAAAATTAGCAATAGTTACGTTGAGTAAGTAAAGTTTAATGCAGCCTGTTGTATTAATAAAAGATAATGTGCTAAACGCTACAATGGGTAATTATAGTATCTTTGTACTGA
>JAEWWJ010000068.1 GCA_023396415.1 Bacteroidota bacterium | reverse complement strand
ATCATTATCAATAAACGCAAATATACCAATTTCCACGGGTGCATCGGCAAGAAAACTGCTCTTTTGTCCCGACGACAAATCGGGATGTGTCGGGGCTTGTCCCGAAAGCTTTCGGGATGCAGTTTTGTGGGTGGGTTGTTCATTATTTCGTTTTCTTTTCTGTCTTTCCGTAGCAAATTTCCATTATCGTTGTCGTTTTTTTCAGCTTGCCTGTAACTACCCGCTAAACGCACCCCAATGGCACTTATTTCCACTTTGGCTGCTTGCTTGTGGTTTGCATAAGTGTTTTAAATCAGTAATGTTGAGAAATGTATGCTGGTTAAAATTTTCATAGTGTGGCATTTAGCATCACAAAGATATACTACTATTTTTTGTCATCCAAACAAAGAAGATCAAATATTATCAGGTCGCCGCGGGGCTTGTCATCTTGGAGAGATTTTAGATGCTCACGTGGGTGTAAATTTCAGTCGTTTTCTAACTTGCTAGTCTCGGCAGTTTCTAAATACACCTTAGTTTCACGCCATTTCGTGTAACACAATTTTTCCAACGCCATTTTCAACACGCCTGAAGCCTCATACAATTTGACTGGAGCCTCATACAAGTTGAACAAAGCCTTTTACAAAGCATTGAGGCATTTCGGCTATGCGCAATGACCACTTCGCTCGGTGCAAAATTTGAAGCGATGTAGTTGCTAACTACCAAGCGGGGCTGGTTGATTTTTGGGGAGGTACAAGCAACATACGACCCCGCTGGGGTCGAGGTGACTTTTTGTTTGTTTCGGTTAGAAACATTCGACCCCGCTGGGGTCGTTGCATTGTTTATTTTATTGCGTTTTTAGTTACGATAATTTAGTGGGAGGATTCAAGGGAACGTTCTTTGTTCTTTGTTCTTTGTTCTTTGTTTTTTGTTTTGCGAACAATGTTGATTGCCTCATACCATCTCTCCATTACCCTTAATAAAAAAACACTACTTTTATGGCTCAAAATCAAAAGAAAAGTGAAAATATTTCATCTCATTGATTCATAGGCATTTTATCAAATATCAAACCAAATGATAAACAACCTTATTGCATCGAGTCTTCAAAACAAACTCATTGTGTTGTTGGCTACTGCTACAATGGCCGGCTTCGGCTTGTTTGCCATGCTCAATATCCCTATCGGTGCGGTTCCCGATGTGACCAACAACCAGGTTCAGGTCATCACCACCTCGCGCAACCTTTCTACCTTAGATGTGGAGCGCTTTCTAACCTATCCTGTTGAATTAGAGATGGCCAACCTCCCCGGATTGATAGAGATTCGGTCCATTTCCAAATTTGGCCTTTCGGTGGTTACCCTTGTTTTTGAAGATGCCATCGGCACCTATCTGCCGCGACAACTCATCGCTGAGCGACTGCAAACGGCCATGGAAAACATTCCGGAAGGTTTCGGCACGCCTTTCATGGGACCGATTTCAACGGGTTTGGGCGAAATTTATCAGTATGTGATTGAGGTAGATTCAGCACATGCCGACCAATACAGCATTTCCGATTTACGCACCATCCAGGATTGGACTGTTAAACGACAACTTTCGGGCATCCCTGGCGTGGTCGAAGTGAACACTTGGGGAGGTTATTTGAAGCAATACGTGGTGGAACTCGATCCTAACCGGCTCAAAGCCATGAACGTTTCCATTGAAGAAGTGTATGCAGCCCTCGAAAGCAACAACGGCCTGGTGGGCGGCGGTTATATCGAAAAATCGAACCAGACCTATTATATCAGGAGCGATGGTTTGATAGCAAACCTTGACGAATTGAAACAGATTGTGGTCAGCAACCACCAAGGTACCATTATCAAAATCAGCGATGTAGGTGAAGTTCATATGGGCAGTGCCACACGTTTTGGGGCCATCACCGCCAATGGCGAAGGCGAAAAGGTGCTGGGTCAGGTGATGATGCTCAAGGATGCCAACTCCAACCAAGTGATCAACGACGTCAAAGAAAGAGTAGCCCAAATTTCTGACAATTTGCCCGAGGGCATCCACATCAATGGCTTCCTCGAACGCAGCGCCCTCATCAAAAAAACTACCGCCACCATTGCCGAAAACCTCATCCTGGGCTGCCTCATCGTTATTTTTGTGGTGGTGCTGCTCTTGGGCAACATCCGCTCGGGTTTGGTCATTGCCTCGGTCATTCCGCTGAGCTTGCTTTTTGCCCTTTCGATGATGTATGTATTTGGTATTGATGCCAATTTGATGAGCCTTGGCGCCATTGACTTTGGAATTATTATTGACGGCGCGGTTATTATTGTTGAATATATCGCCTTTCAGATCAGTCGTAACAGCAAGGAATTGATGCAGTTAGACCCCATCAACCGGATGAAACGCATTGACACAATCACCTTCGAAGGAACAAAAAAACTGACCCGCTCGGCCCTTTTCGGACAGTTGATTATCATCCTTGTTTTCATTCCCATTTTAACGCTCACGGGCTACGAAGGCAAGATGTTCCGACCAATGGCACAGGTGTTTTCGTTCGCCTTGCTGGGCACCATGATTCTTGGCTTTACCTATGTGCCTGTTGTTTCGTCCATGTTTCTCAAGCCGCGCGAAGAAAAGCGCAACATCACCTCCCGCCTTTTCGAGTGGCTGAACAGGGCCTACGAACCCAGCTTGCTGTGGGCTTTGGGTCATAAAAGAACAATTTTGGGTTTGGCTGTGGGCTTGTTGCTTGGCAGCGCGTTCATTTTCAGTCGTATGGGAGGTGAGTTTATCCCTACCCTCGATGAAGGCGACTTTGTGATCCAGCCCGTTTTCAGGTCGGGCACCTCGCTGAGCGAAACCATTGCCTTAACCACAAAAATAGAAACCATCCTCAAAGGCTTTCCCGAAGTGGACCAGGTGGTGAGCCGCATCGGTGCCGCCGAAGTGCCCACCGATCCCATGTCAATGGAAGAAAGCGACATCATCATCACCTTAAAGCCTAAAAAAGAATGGGTTACGGCTTCCTCTAAGGACGAGCTGGCCGACAAATTCAAAGAAGCACTGTTGATTATTCCGGGCATTGATTATGAGTTCACCCAACCCATAGAGATGCGTTTTAATGAGCTGATCACCGGAACCCGTGCCGATGTGGCCATCAAAATATTTGGCGAAGATTTGGAAAAACTCAATAGCATCGCATTAAGAATCAAGGGATTGATTGAAGGCGTTGAAGGCGCGTCGGATGTGGTGGTGGAAAAAACGGCGGGCTTACCCGAAATGACTGTCGTTTACAACCGCTCCAAGCTGGCCCTTTACGGCCTCAGCGTTGACGAAGTAAATCGTGTGATTTCAATGGGTTTTGCTGGCTATAAAGCTGGTGAAATCTTTGAAGGCGAAAAACGTTTCGACCTGATGGTGCGTTATGGCAAGGAGCATCGCAGCGACATACAACATCTGCGACAAGCATTGGTGACCCTTCCCGATGGGCGACAAATTCCCATCAGTGAGGTGGCCGAAGTGAGCATGACCAAAGGGCCGGCCAAGGTTTCGCGCGACAATACCCACCGCCGCGTGGTGGTTGGCGTGAATGTGCGTAACCGCGACATGGAATCGGTTGTAAAAGATGTTCAGCAGATCATCAACAAAAACATTGATCTCCCTTCGGGTTATTCCATTGATTATGGCGGTCAATTTGAAAACCTCGAACGGGCACGACAGCGGCTACTTATCGCCGTTCCGGTTGCTTTGCTGCTGATTTTTACCCTACTCCATCTCGCTTTTGGATCGTTTCGTGAGGCACTGATGGTTTACACCGCCATCCCCCTTTCGGCCGTCGGAGGAATCGTTTTACTCTGGATGCGTGGGTTGCCCTTCAGCATTTCTGCGGGAATTGGCTTTATCGCGCTGTTTGGCATTGCAGTGCTCAACGGCATTGTGCTGATTGAGCATTTCAAAGAGCTCGGCAAAAACGGTGTAGGTGATTTGCAAGCCATGATCATTAAAGGGACAAAAGAAAGACTACGACCGGTGTTGCTCACGGCATCGGCGGCAGCCTTGGGTTTCTTGCCTATGGCCATTTCTACCTCGGCAGGTGCTGAGGTTCAACGTCCGCTGGCTACGGTGGTCATTGGCGGATTGATCACTGCCACGCTGCTCACTTTGATCGTGCTGCCGGTGCTATACTTTTTGTTTGAAAGCAGGTCGAGAAAGAAAGCTTTGCGTGCCAACGGAAAGATCACAATGCTTGTTTTGATGCTCTTTGGTGTAGGCACAACCACCCAAGCGCAATCGCTGACCATGGATCAGGCCATTGAAAAAGCATTTGCCAACAACCAAATGTTGCGTGCAGCAGAATTAGAAACCCAAGCCGATAAGTTGCTTATACGGCAAGCCTTCGATCCTGAAAAAACAAGGGTCTATTACAACTTTGATGAGAACAACCTTGCCGAAAATGATCTTCCCCTCAAGGTTTGGGGTGTTGAACAATCGTTCAGTTTTCCCGGGCTGTATTTTGCCCAACACAAGCAAGCGCGATTGGCCTATCAAAAAGCCTTGTTGCGGTTGGAGTTGGTTAAAAACGATCTCCGACGCGAGGTGGGTATCCACTACCAGAACCTGTTGTATTATGCCAAACTGAAGGATCAAATCACGCGCTTAGACAGCAGTCTCACTGCTTTTGCCATAGCACAAGAAAAGAATTTTACCGCAGGTGGAAGCAACAAATTAGAGCTGCTGACAGCACAATCGCGACAGCAACAAAACCGGCTGCTGCTGAAAGAAGTGCAAAACAATTACCAAGAAGCGCTGCTTCAATTGCAAAGCGCGATGCAAACCCAAGAGGATTTTACTGTGGATGCCAACAATTTTGCTCCGCTTGCACTTGACACTGGCTTTCAGGCATGGGAGGTGGTGCGGCAATGGTCGCAAATAGACGAAAGTCTATTGCAACAAAACCTCAAGGTAGAAAAACTAAAAGTGTATCCCGACTTGAGTTTGGGGTATTTTCTGGGTACCAACAATGCCATTGACAACAAACGTTACAACGGCTTTGAAGTCGGGTTGGCCCTGCCCTTGTGGCTGCCATCAAAACAAGCCGGCATCCGAAGCCACAAACTGCAGACCGAAGCCCTTCAAAACAGCCGTGAGCATCAACTTCTGCTGCTCAAGAGTCGTTTCACCGGCTTAAAACTCGCCTTTGAATCGGCCCAATTGCGCTGGCAGTATTATCAAAATCAAGGCAATGCCCTTCAGGTTGAGCTTAAAAAAACTGCCGACAAAGCCTTCGCCTTGGGCGAAATCAACAGCATGTCGTATTTCTTGCTTCTCGACCAGATCATCAAGTCGGAAATAGACGCACTCGACGCCTTGCGCGATTACAATCTGCTGGTGATCAACATCAACAGCTTTGGTTTAGAATAAAAAATGAGAACCAACCCATCATCCAAAAATCGAAACAAAAACATGAGAAAAAGAATCCTTCTTAACACGATAAAACCCTTGCTACTGCTGGTAATGCTGCAAATTGTGTTTTCTTGCGGCACCTCAAATTCCCAACAAGAAGTTGATGTATTAGCAGAAAGCCAAGACTTTGTTACCCTTCAAAAAAACCAGTTTGAAGCCGCCCAGATGCAGCTCATTGCTCCCATCGACACCCTATTTCAAGCACGTGTTGCTGCTACCGGAATTGTGGATGTTCCGCGGCAAAACAGGATGAAAATCGGAAGTTTTTTTGGAGGTAAAGTTTCCGAAATTTTCGTGCATAACGGCAGCAAAGTCAACAAAGGCGATCGTTTGCTGAGTATTGAAAATCCTGAGTTTCTCGCCATTCAGCAATCCTATATCGAGGCCTCTGCCCGTGCAGCCAATCTCGAACAGAATTACAAAAGACAAGAAGAGCTGGCGGCACAAAACATCAGTTCGGCCAAAGAGTTGCAAAATGCAAAAGCCGAATACCTTTCAGCAATGGCGCTGAGGGCTGCGCTGAAAGAAAAAATCATGCTGCTCCAGCTCAATCCCGAAGAGGTGATGGAAGGTCGTTTAACAGCTAAAATTGTGCTGAAAGCTCCATTTGCAGGATCGGTAACCGCATTGCAAATCAATAGAGGCCAATGGCTTACAGACGAAATGACCGCACTTGAGCTGATCAACAGCAGTCAATTGCTTTTGTATGTAGAAGTGTTTGAAAAAAATTTCACCCAACTGCAAGCCGGACAGCCGGTGTATTTCCGGTTTTTAGACAACAACCCGCAGGAGCACCAAGCAGTGATTCGGTCATTCAGTCCGGAGGTTGACCCCGCCAAACGAAGCGTTGAAGTGTTGGCCGAAATTTCGCCTGTGCCCGAGGGCCTTCGAGCTGGAATGTTCGTGAATGTTGAAATCGCTATCAATGAATTTCAGGTGACCGCCTTACCTGAAGATGCTATTTCGGAGAACGATGGTCGCTTTTTTGCTTTGCGCTTGGACCAAGAAAATGCCGAAGGCTATCGGTTCAAAAAAACAGAAGTGTTGCCCGGACAGGCTTTGTTTGGCCTTCGCGCAGTTCGTTTTGTAGAATCCCTACCCTCCAACAGCCGTTTTCTATCCAAAGGAGTTTTTCAATTGGTACAACCCGAGGAGTGAGTGAAGAAAAGTTGAAATCGCGTTTAAAACGTCATTCAGCCCAAACAGCCCGCCACATAGCCCGTTGACCATGCCGCTTGAAGGTTAAAACCACCTGTGATACCATCAATATCAAGCACTTCGCCGGCAAAATAAAGTCCGGGGACGATTTTGCTTTGAAGGCTGTTCATGTCAACGCTGTGCAAGCTCACCCCACCGCAAGTTACAAATTCTTCACGAAAAGTGGTTTTGCCGTTCACGGAATAGGTGTCGTTGGTAAGCACATTAATGAGCTGGTTGGTTTGGCGTTTCCCCAACTCGACCCAAGGTTTTTCGGGTAAAATGTGGCATTTTTTAAGCAAGAAATCCCACAACCGTTGAGGCAACCCCAAAGGCCGGAAGTTGGCCAACTGCTTGGATGGATGTTCATTCACAATATTTTCAAACGCATTGCCCACTTCAGCTTCTGATCGTTTTCCTACCCAGCTCACCCGAATGTTAAACTGGTATTGATGCTCGTTCAGCAGGCGTGCCGCCCAAGCTGAGAGCTTCAGCACCGCCGGTCCGCTCATGCCCCAATGGGTGATCAGCAGCGGCCCATCGGCTTGTAGTTTGGTGCCACTGAGCGAAACCACCGCCTCTTCAACGACGATGCCCATGAGTTGGGTTACCTCATCATTCGGGATTTTGAAAGTAAACAGCGAAGGCACCGGCTTTTCGATCTGATGGCCCAGCTTTTGCAGCCATGCCAGGCCCGAAAGCTGCGGCGAACCACCGGTGGTTACGATCAGCTTGTCGAAAAGTTGAGTTTGGTTTTTGTTTTCGATGCTGAGGAGCATTCCTTTTTCAGTTGGCTGAATGCCAATGACTTTAGCATTTGTAACCAGCCGAACGCCTTTGTTGGCAGCTTCATATTGCAATACATTCACCACCGACATGGCATCTTGCGAAGCAGGAAAAACACAATCGTCGGGCTGGGTAACAAGTTGCAGTCCATGCTGTTCAAACCATTGCATGGTGGCAAAATGATCGAAGCGGTGAAAGATTTTTTTCAGGCTGTTGCCTCCGCGGGGATAGCCTTTACAGAGGTCGGCCACCGATTTAGCGGCATGGGTGAGGTTGCAGCGGCCACCCCCCGTAACTTTGACTTTTGCTAAGGGCTGGGATGCTTTTTCGAAGATGGTAACTTCGGAATGTGGATGCTTTTCTTTGGCGGTGATGGCAGCAAAAAAACCGGCCGCACCACCTCCGATAACCGCTACTTTCAAAGGTGAGACCTCCATATTAAATACAACTTACAGTTTAATTTTCAGCTTCCGAAATGCGGTCGAGGCGGGTTACTTTTCGCACACCTTCAATCTTACGCAGCAGTTCAATCACTTCTTTTAAGCTGTTCAAGTTTTGCACATAAATGGTGAGGTAGGCGACCACTACCCCACTGCTGCTTTCGAGTTGCAAATTCCTGATGTTAAGACCCAGTTGCACAGAAATTACTTGGGTGAGCCTATGGATGAAGCCGATAGAATCAATGCCGGTGATTTTCAAACCTGCTAAAAAAACAATGTCTTCTTTTTGTTTCCATTTGGCTTTGATGATGTTATTGCCAAATTTCGACATCAAATTGATGGCTTTGGGGCAGTTGACGCGATGTATTTGCATGGGTTCGCCCGGGAAAGCAAGTGCCATCACATCATCGCCCGGCAGCGGATTGCAGCAGGTGGCCACCATATATCCAAAATCGTTAACTTTATCGCCGATGATATTGACCTTCACGCTTTGGCCATCTTTTTTAGGAAGCTCTTGCTGTGCGGCCTCTTCGATGGGCTTGTGTCGCATAAAAGGACTGATGAGGTACTTAAAAAAGCCCGTTCCACTGCCTGCCTTATCCCTGAAAGCCTCTTTTACCTTAGGAAGTGTAATTTTGTCGGTAGCTGTATAATAATACAAATCAACCAAACCTCTAAGACCTTCCGCATCAATCAGTTGCGAAATATTGGCTTTGGATGGATCAACCCCAACTTGCTTAAAGAGGGCTTCCAATTTTTCGCGACCTTCCTCCTTGAATGATTTGCGGTGTTCACGAATGGCATCACGCAGTCGCGATTTGGCCCTGGCCGTGATTACAAAGTCGAACCATTCTTCCTTGGGAAACTGCACCTTAGAGGTGATGATTTCGACCTGGTCTCCTGTTTTGAGCGGATGGTTGAGCTGAACCAATTTATGGTTTACGTTGGCACCAATGCAGCGGCTGCCTAAACTGGTGTGAATATTGAAAGCAAAATCGAGTGCAGTAGAATCCTTGGGCAAAGAAATCATTTCGCCTTTAAGCGTAAAGACGAAAATTTCGTCAGAAAAAAGATTCAGACGGAAGTTATTCAAAAACTCCAGTGCCGTGGCATCCTCCGACGAGAGCACCTCGCGCACCTTATTGAGCCACTCATCCAAACCACTTTCGCTGGTGGGTGAATCTTTGTATTTCCAGTAGGCAGCATAGCCTTTCTCGGCCACCTCGTCCATGCGTTCCGAGCGTATTTGAATTTCTATCCACTTTCCGGCTTTGCTCATCACCGTGGCATGAAGGGATTCGTAACCGTTGGCTTTGGGCAGCGAAATCCAATCGCGAAGCTTATCATTGTTGGGTTTGTAAGCCGCGGTAACGGCAGCATACACCCGCCAGCAATCTACTTTTTCATCGGCAGATGCCACATCCACAATAAAGCGCACCACAAAGGTGTCATAGACATCGGTAAATGGAATTTCCTTTTCTTTCATTTTGGCCCAGATGGAGGACACCGATTTTTCGGCAATGCTGATGCGGTATTTGATGCCCATTTTGTCTATGGATTGGCGCACTTGAACCAAAAATTCCGCCACCATCTTGTTGCGTTCGTCCCGACTTTCGTCGAGTTTGCGTTTCACGGTTTCGTAGGTGGTGGGATCGGTATATTTCAGGGCAAGGTCTTCGAGTTCGCTCTTGATGGCATACAGCCCCAAACGGTAGGCCAAAGGGGCAAAAAGGTAAGTGGTTTCAGAGGCTATTTTCCACTGTTTGGTCGGTGGCATCGCGTCTAAAGTACGCATATTGTGCAGTCTATCAGCGAGTTTAATCAAAATGACACGCACATCATAGGACAAAGTCAGCAACACTTTTCTAAAGTTTTCGGCCTGCAAACTTTCCACATTCGAATCCTCTACCATGGTTTCAATTTTGGTAAGGCCATCAATGATGCGGGCAATTTGATCGCCAAACATGGCAGAGATGTCGGCCAGTTTATACTCGGTATCTTCCACCACATCATGCAGCAAAGCGCAAATGATGGAAGTGCGTCCAAGGCCTATTTCGCCGGCGGCTATAGTTGCCACCTCGAGCGGATGATAGATATAAGGTTCGCCCGATTTGCGTCGCATATCTTTGTGGGCTTCAACGGCTAAGGTAAAAGCCTTCCGCACCATCCAGCGGTCGGTAACATCTTTACGGGTATGCCAAACGTCAATCAATTTGCGGTATCGCAGCAAAATTTCGGAACGTTCAGCAGGGCTATATGTATCTAAGACAGTCATAAATGAGAGGGATGTTCAGGCAAAGCCACCCACAAAAGTACAAAATACCCTTTAGATAAAAGGGAAAGCCGCGGTTGAAGCGGATATTTTTTATTAAAAAATGATAGCTGTCGTTTACCATCTGAGAGAAGCTGTGTTTATGGAATAAAAATCGGCTGAACCTCAACTTTATCCATAGTTTTTCTACATTTGCAGTATTCCTTGGCGGGAAGCTCTTACATCTTGTTTTTTATTGGATAAAGACGCTGTTTTTCAAAGCAATTTCATTTTGGATACAGCATCAAATCCGTATGAGTACTTAAAGAACTGGTAAAACATGCTGCACGATTGCAATGTCACTAAGAAAATTGTTTTATTGTTGTTGGTAAGTCTTTTTGGCTTGACAACACTGTTGTTGAATGCCCAAACCAACCCTCCTATCGTGATCAACAGCTATTTCAACGCCGGATCACCTAACGACGAATGGACGGAATTGGTGGTTGTTCAGGATAATCTCGATTTGAGAGGATGGAATTTAAGGGACAACAATGCAACACAAGACAGCTGGCAAGAGCCCATCTTTTTTAAAAACACTCCTTTTTGGCAAAACTTGAGAAAGGGCACAATCATTATCATCAACCATCGTTCAGGCAGTTTGCCTTTTGACGATCTAAAAGCCGATGGATTTATTCGTGTCAGTGCTGACGATTCAAGATTTTTTTCGGGCGGTAGTTTTCCTAACAGCACTTTAAGCATCGCAGGTGCAGGCGATTTGTTGGAAATTAGAAACAGCGGAACCCATCTTCACAGTTTGGGTCATCAGATATCAGTTGGAAGTAGCTACAATGAATTACCCTTTCCTAAATTAAATCATTCCGCAAGTTTATCCAACAATGAAGCCGTGATGGTTTGTCCGGGTTCCAACTTAAATGAATTTGGCAGTTTGAGCCCACAAAATGGCAACATCTATACTTCCAAAAGCAGCACAAAAATTGCAGGTATCCCTAACAGCTGTGGTACTTCTGCTGATGGCAACAGCAATTTTTTGAGAGAACTCCGCGAACCGAGTTGGAGCAGCCCCTCAGCGGGTGCCAATTACAATGAAAACACCCATCAAATCGGTCTCTTTTGGAACTCCCTTTCCGATGACAACCCTTCTGATTTGGTGCAAGGCTACCTTTTGTTGCGCAACACGACCAACAATTTTGTTGCCCCAACAGATGGCGTTACGTATTTACCCAACCAAATCATCGGCAGCGCAACCGTTGTTGATGTTTTAACTGGAAGTGGATCAACTTCCTACAACGACACATACACAGTCACCTGTGGACAACCGATCTATTACCGCATTTATGGTTTCAGATACAATACCGATAACACCGGCGGCAATAATGTACATCAAGCCCGTGGCAGGGCCTACAACACCAATAATTTTGCCGCCACCTCGGTAAGCCGATTGGAAGTTACTCCTTTGGTCAGCATCACTGCCAATCCTACGGGCATCGTTCCGCCCGGCACAAATGTTACTTTTACTCCTTCGCCTACTTATGGCGGATCGCCTACCTATAAATGGTTCGTCAACGAAGTGGAAAAAGCCGCTTCACCTACTTATACCTACATTCCGCAAAACGGAGACAAGGTTTATGCAGCCATGACTACTACCTTGGAGTGTGTTACCAACAGCACTGTTTATTCCGACACCATCACTTTGCAGGTTACGCCGAGTTGCAATCCCGGCATCATCAGCGGGCCGGCGATTTTGTGCCTCAACAGCAGCTCAACTTACAGCACAAGCGGAAGCAGCGGCGGCCTTTGGTCGAGCAGCAACCCGGCTGTGGTGAGCATAAATCCGGGAACCGGTGTTGCTACTGCCCACACAAGTGGTTTGGCCACTTTAAAATATACCGTTGGCGGATGTGTGGGAAATACCACCGCGCAATACAACATTGCCATTAACCCAAATGCCAACGCGGGAGCTGACCAAAGCCACTGCAATCTATTAACCACCAACTTGTTAGGCAATACACCCTTGGCTGGAAGTGGCTATTGGTCGCAAATGGACGGGCCGGCGATTGTTGAATTTACACCCCACATCAACAGCCCGAGTGTTACAGTTACGGCCCCTGTGCCGGGGGTTTACATTTTTCTGTGGAACATTTCCGAGGGCGATTGTTCTTCGTCTGATATGGTGGTGGTTGATTTCAAACCTCTTTTGCCGGTGAGTGTGAGCATCAATCCGGTAAATACGAATGTTTGTCAAGGGACCCAAGTTGCTTTTCAGGCTAACCCAATCAATGGTGGCAGCGGCTTATACGATTGGTTGGTGAATGGGGTGGTTCAGTTTAACCATGCACAAAATTTCCTATATACCCCTGCCCACAACGACCAAGTGCGTGTAAGATTAACATCAAATTTAAGTTGTGTGAGCGGCAATCCGGCACTCTCGGAAATAAAAACAATGACAGTGAACCCCACAACCGCTGTTTCAGCAAGTGTTGTGGCTTCGCAAAACCCGGTTTGCGCGGGAGAAACGGTTCATTTTACCCTATCATATGTCAATGCTGGAGCAGATCCCACGATTCAATGGTTTAAAAATGGCAACTTGATTCAAACCGGTGGCCTGACCTACAGTTACACTCCTGCCCATGGCGATAAAATTTCTGCTCAAGTAGGATCTAATAACAATTGTGCGGCCAACAATCCGGCAAACTCCAATACCATCACCCTTGTGGTAACGCCAACCGTTCAACCCACCATCACTTTATCAGGGCCGCCAGAAGTTTTATGCAATAACATTCCTGTAACAATAACAGCTATAACCACTTATGCAGGCAGCGCGCCAGGCTTTGTTTGGTATTTAAATGGAGAAGTTTTGCCTGATGTCAACGGACCTGCCTATTCTTATCTCGCGCGTCCGGGAGACAAAATGAAAGTTCAACTCACCTCAAACCACAATTGCCTAAGCACCAATACAGTGATGTCATCGGAGCTTTCGATCAATGTGTTGCAATCGGCTGTTGCGCCCACATCGGTGAGCTCAGACAAGAACAACTATTGCGCCAACGAAGGAGGAAACATCACACTCACTGCTATTGAGGGCGCCGGCGATATAGTAAAATGGTATGCTGATGGCTGCGGAACAACGCTTTTAGGAAGTGATACAAGTTTCACACTGCCGGCTCCTGCCTCCAACAAAACCTTTTATGCAAGATGGGAAACGGCTTCTTGCGGACTATCAAGCTGTAAAAGCGTCACCATCAATGTGCTTCCCGAAGTTATTCCTACCATCAGCATCACAGCCAACACGAGCGAAATTTGTTTTGGCGAACCTGTTGTTTTTACGGCACAGTCCACAAATGCGGGTACAATGCCTGTTTACAGCTGGAAAGTCAACGGCATTGAGATGCAATCCTCGGCCTCATCCACTTTTACAAGCAACAGCCTGAACAACGGTGATGAGATTCGCTGCGATGTGTTGAGTTCGGCAAGTTGTGCACCCTTGAGTCCGGTGCAGTCCAACAACATCACAATTGCAGTAGGTCAGGCTTCTCTTCCAACAATTGCTGTTTCAACCTCTCAAACAACAGTTTGTTTTGGAACATCAATCCATTTTACATCGAACATCGAAAATGGAGGATCGAGTCCCACTGTTGCATGGCTGGTGAATGGCAATATTGTTGGAAATGGCAACAGTTTCAGCTATGTCTTTCCCGCGACGGGAACATTTTCGGTTCAAGCCACGGTTGTTTCGAGCCTTCCCTGTGCGCAAAACGATGCAGTATTTTCCAACACCCTTTCCATTGTTGTTCAGCCGTTATTGCCGGTTTCAGTAAGTATCAGCGCCAATCCGACATCGGTTTGCGAAGGAAGTCCGATGGTCTTGAACACCAACCTCACCAATGCCGGCGATAATCCTAATTTTGTGTGGTATGTCAATGGAGCCATTAGCGGATCAAACACATCTACTTTTAATTTTACACCCAACTTTGGCGATGCTGTTACTGTACAACTGACTTCCAATGCTTTGTGTGCAACAAACAACCCCGCAGTTTCCAACACCTTCTACCCGGTGGTGAACAGTTTGGCCCTTCCGGCAAATTCAATTGTGTCATCAGCAAATACGATTTGTGCCAATGACAATGGCAACATCATTCTATCAGTTTCAGGAGGCCAAGGAAGTGTCATTGAATGGTTTTCAAACAGTTGCAGTGGCATGCCGATTGGTTTGGGCGAATCCATCACTGTGCCATCGCCCTCGGTTACAACAAGCTATTTTGTGCGCTACCTCACCCAATTTTGTGGAACTTCGCCTTGTGTTTCTACCACCGTAACAGTTTCTGATGTTATTGTGCCGGAGATAGCACTTTCAACACCTCAAACAGAAGTGTGTCAAGATCAAACTGTTACCGTAACGGCAACCACAACAGGACAGGGGAATGATCCCTTATTCGAGTGGCGATTGAATGGGGTTTTGGTTGGAAACAACAGCAACACCTATAGCTTTATACCCCTCGACGGGCAAACAATAACTTGTAGCCTTACATCGAGCGAAAGTTGTGCCGAGCCGCAAATAGTGGGTTCGGAAGCCATCACCTTCGCCGTAAATCCGAACGTAATTCCCGTAGTAAGCATCAGTGCGTCGGCGAATGATGTTTGTGAAAACACCGAAATTAGTTTTGAAGCACAGCCTGAACATGGAGGATCAAGTCCGGTTTACCAATGGAAAATCAATGGCGATCCGGTTGGAACCAACGATCCTTTTTACACTTATTTGCCTTCAAATAATGATGAAGTGCGCTGTGAAATGACCTCTTCCGAAAGTTGCGTGAGCCAAGGCATGGTTTCCTCCAACAACATATTGATGCACATCAACAGTAGTTTAACGCCGAGTATTGCTTTGACGGCAAGTGCCACTGCCGTTTGCGAAGGCACTGCAGTTGAAATTGCAACGAATGTTTCCCACCCGGGAACAAATCCGACCTATCAATGGTTTGTGAATGGTGTTGAGCAAGCTACAACCCTCAACAGTTTTGGTTTTATTCCTGAGGATGGCGCTGAGGTTTATTGTATGCTGACTTCCGATACGCTTTGTGCTGATCCGCCGCAAGTGAGCTCCGAAGTCCTCACTTTTGCCGTTTCAATACCCGTGCAACCCACGATAACAGTAACCGCTGACGCGTTAGAAGTTTGCGAAGGTGCCTTAGTTACACTGACGGGCACAGTAACCGGAGAAGGCAACAGCCCCGTCTATGAGTGGTTGGTGAACGGCAATAAGGTAGCTTCAACGGCGCAGTTCACTTATCAACCAGCGAATGGCGATGAGGTGATTTGCCGTTTAAGCTCCAGCGAAATCTGCGCGCAGCCACAACAAATAGAATCCACACCTATTCAGATCACAGTAAATGAAAGCGTTTTTACGCAAATAATCGTTGAAACAGAAGTCGTATCGCTGTGCGAAGGTGAGGCTGTTGTTGTAAACACCAACATTGAAGGAGGAGGAGAAAACCCCGATTATTCTTGGTTTTTGAATGGAGTTTTGGTTCCCGGAGCAGATCCCACTTACAGTTTTTATCCCTCAAACGAAGACCATTTGAGTTGTATGTTGATCAGTTCTGAGCAATGTGCTTCCAACCCCGAACTGATGTCGAATGTCTTGGTTTTCGATGTTTCGCCACTTGTTTTGCCTGCCATTTCCATTTCAAACCCGCAAGATTTTGTGTGTGAAGGAGCTCCTGTTCAATTGGTTGCAAATGTGTCATTCGGAGGTTTAGAACCTCAATTTGAATGGTTTGTAAACAACCAAACAGTAGGAAACAACAGCGATAGTTTCTCCTTTACTCCAAATGATGGAGAAGAGGTGTTTTGTGCTATGACTTCCACAGCACACTGTGTGGTAAGCCCAACCGTAGCTTCCAACGTGTTACAAATGAATGTATTAGAAAATATTAGCCCAAGTATTACCATCCAAGCGGATGCTTTTAAAGTTTGTCGAGGCAGCGCGGTGGCCATCCAAAGCTTCGTGACAGGAGGCGGAAACCAAGCTGTTTTCCAGTGGTTTTTGAATGGACAACCATTGGCTCATTCCAATTCAATCTTCAGTTTTGTACCCAGCAACAGCGATCGCTTGTATTGCGCGATGGTTTCATCAGAAAATTGTATCACCGAAAGCCCTTCGCTCAGCAACGAACTGAATTTTGAACTTTTTCCTGTCATTGAAATTGAAAGTCCCTTGTTGCAACATCCCAGCTGCAACCTCAACAATGGCAGCATTCAAGTGCAGTTGAATGGCGGAACGGCTCCTTTTGAATACAGCCTCAGCAATGGTGCAAGCTGGCAAACCTCATCAATTTTTAATGATTTAACAGCAGGAAGTTACAGCATCATGGTAAAAGATGGTGAAGGCTGTACCGAAGCTCAATCCACTGGCTATTTGCTGGAAAGCATACCGCCGCCAACCCTCCAACAACCAATCATCACAGCCTGTAATAGCGGAGAAAGCAATGGCAGCATCAGTGTTGTGGCCGTAGGCGAGCCACCTTTGGAGTACAGCATGGCTGAACCACATTGGCAAGCAGATGGATTTTTTGATCAACTCAACATTGGCTTTTACACCTTACAGGTGAAAGATGGCACCGGTTGTAAGGTATCTACTGATTTTGAAATCACAGAACTTTTTGCTGATTTTGAACCGGGCATCCCGAATGCCTTTCGACCAGTTTCCAATCCGCCCAACAACAGTTTTAAACCGGTTTTTGGTCAAACAACTCCTATAGACTACAGAATGTTTATTTTCAACAGTTGGGGACAAGTGATTTATGAAACATTCGACAGCGAAGCAGGCTGGGATGGCAGCATGAATGGTCAGGTGATGCCCCAAGGCGTATATGCTTACACCATCTCCTTCAAGCTGAGGAGTTTCAGTGATGACAATATTTTTTCATTTACCAAAAAAGGAACGGTAACGCTGCTTCGCTGATGATTGAGCGTTTTGTCTCGCCTTGAGACGAGGGCGTTTTGCGTTGGGGTTTTTTGCATGTCTTGCATCACAATAGATAGATTTCGATTTTTAAAAGTGCAGCGTATAGTAGTACAATTTTTTATACTACATTTTAAAGCCGTGTAAACAGTATTGATTGTAATAAGCTATCTTACAATACTTTACATTAGTTTCTGTTGAGGTACACAATTTCGGTCAGATCAAAAAATGTTCTTTTGTAAAGGCTTTGTAGTAGAGGCTTAAAGTGTTTGTTTTGTGAAATGTTTTACTTTCGCCTCTGAAAAGGAAAAAAAATTGTGCTTGAAAAGGGATTTTTACGGAAAGTAGAAAAAATTGCAGTGATTGTGCTGTATGTTCTGCTGGCAGTTCTATTTGTTTTTCTCATTTTAAGGTAACCCAAAAAAAACGCATGAGTCCACAAGAGGAAAAAAATTTGATTGAAGCTTGTCTGCGCAACGACCGACAAGCTCAGTTCCGCTTGTATGAGTTTTTTGCGGTGCGACTGATGCCCTTGTGCAAAAGATATGCCCGCACCAACTGGGATGCCGACGATATTCTACAAGAAGGATTCATCAAAGCGTTCAAATACCTTAAAGATTTTAAGAACAACGGTTCTTTTGAAGGCTGGATGCGCCGTATTATGGTTACCACTGCCCTCAACTTTTACAAAAGAAAAAAAATCACTTTTAACGAAGCCGAACTCAATTACCTTCCCGATGAGGAAGTACACGAAATGAGTGTGATTACCAATTTGTATTATGATGATCTTGAAAAGCTGGTTGATTCCCTTCCCAACGGTTACCATAACGTATTCAAATTGAACGTAATAGAAGGCTATACCCACAAAGAAATAGGTCAGATGCTTGAAATCTCTATCAGCACATCAAAATCGCAATTGATGCGAGCTCGTGATCAACTTCAACGCAAAATCATTGGCACAGCCGCCGCACCCAAGTCCCAAGAAATTTTACAAACAGCTTAATACTAATCATTTAAAACCTTTATCTATGAAAAAACTCTTTACAATTTTTGCTTTCTTATTGATGGCACAACTAACATTCGCACAAAGCTTCCTTACCGAAGATTTTAGTGGGACATTTCCTCCTGCCGGCTGGACCAGAGAGGGTGCTGTTAGCAACTGGACCCAAAGTGCCACCCCCACAGCAGGCGGTGTGGCCCCGGAGTTAAAGTTCACGTATGTGAGTCAAAACATTACCACAAGGTTCATTTCGCCTGTGATTGACCTTACCGGACAAACCAATGCTACCCTTTCATTTAAATATTTTTACGATTGGTATGCCAATGGCGTTACCTTAGGCGTTGCCAAACGTTTTGGAACCGGTGAATGGGAAGTGGCTTGGTCGGTGCTGCCAACAGGTAACCAAGGTCCTAAAACACAAGTGGTTGAATTTACCAATGTCGGTCAATCCGATTTTCAGTTTTGCGTGTTTTTGAGTGGTAACTTGTACAATTTGGATTATGTTCACTTTGATGATTTCAAACTTTTCGTTCGCAAGGAGCGTGATGCAGGATTGGCATCCATCACCGTTCCCGATTATTTTATTGGCACAGTGCCTGTTTCAGGCAAAGTTGTCAACGAAGGTCTTTCACCAATCACCAGCTTCGACGTCAATTGGAGTTTAAATGATGGTGAAGTCAACACCACCTCTTATACAGGTCTCAACTTAGCAACTGATGCCGTTTTCAATTTCACTTGTACCCAAAGCCTCGCACCTCCCACAGGCTTCCACGTAGTAAAAGTATGGGTTTCAAACGTCAACGGACTTGGAGCAGATCAAAACCCTGACAATGATATGTTCACCAAAAACATTGGTGTACCCACCCAGACCCTGCAACGTCGCCCATTGTTTGAAGAGTTTACCAGCTCAACTTGCCCTCCTTGTGCCAGTTTTAACACCAATACAATGACTCCTTTTATGAATACAAATGGCGACAACGTCACGGTTATTAAATACCAGATGAGCTGGCCAAGCCCAGGAGACCCTTATTATACCCCCGAAGGTGGAGTAAGAAGAACCTATTATGGAGTTAGCGCTGTGCCCATGTTGTTTGTCGAAGGCAAAAATGTAAGCACAAGCACTGGAGCAGTTAACGCTGCCTACACTGCAGCCATGGCCGATCCCGCTTTTGTGGCCATCACCGGCACACACTCCATCAATGGTAACAATTTTAGTGTTTCAGGACAAGTCACTCCTTATGCATCGCTTTCCAATGTTACGCTGCACGTGGTCATTATTGAAAATCTGACCACACAAAACGTGGGCAACAATGGTGAAACATCGTTTAAACACGTAATGATGAAAATGATGCCCGATGCCGGCGGAACAACCCTCAGCATGGAATCAGGTGTTGCAACACCGTTTTCATTCAGCTACGATATGTCAACAACCCATGTTGAAGAAATGGATGATTTGGTAGCCGTAATCTTTGTTCAAGACAACAGCACCAAGTACGTTTTCCAATCAGCCTATTCGCAGTTGGCCGGATCAGTAGCTGCCGTTGTTTCTTTCGACCCGGTTCCAGGAACAACCGGTTTGACTACCGAAGCCGATCTTCATATCAGCTTTGACATGCCCGTAGCCCTTGTTGGCGGTGGCGAAATCACCAACGACAATGTGGCAAGCCTGATCACTTTGAAAAAAGTTGACGGCGACAATTTCCCCTTCACTGCAACGATCAACGACGAAAAAACCCTGATCACTGTTGATCCAACAGGGCTGTTGGATTCATATACCACCTATGAATTGGGAATTGCAGAGGTTCAAAATTCCACTGCCATCGTTACTCCTGCTGCCTCTACTACATTCCAAACCGGAATGCACGTGGGCGTTAACGAAATCACCGCCGGATTTATCGGAATCAATCCAAACCCAGCTGTGAATGAAGTAAATGTAGCTTATTTTGTTTCCGCAAACAGCAAGGTTGAAGTAGCATTGCTCGACCTCAGTGGCCGTCTTGTTGAAGTTATTCAACATGAAACCGTTGCTGCCGGACAACAAAATGTTCAATTCGGTCTGACCGATATCGCCAATGGCACCTACATCATCCGTTTAAAAACCAACGAAACCGTAAAAACCACCAAATTGGTGATCAATAGATAGTTTTTTTATATGTAATTGGTTGTTGGCCGTCTCCGCCCCGGTGGAGACGGTTTTTTTTTAACCTCACTTCTCAACATTTTCAGTAATTTGCAACCAAAATCTACCCCCTATGACAAAGTTACGCAGGCTATTTTTATTTGCTACAATAATGCTGTTCGCAAAAGCATTACTATCTCAAGATCAATCATTTAAAGAACAGCTTCTACAATTGGGCTTCGACAGCATTCAGCCTCTCGAACTCACCGTTGACCGCTTTAAAGAAGGCCATGTGATGTTTGTTCAGCAGCTTGTTGATCATCGCGATCCATCAAAAGGAAGTTTTGCGCAAAGGGTATTCGTTCGGCATCGTGGCTTCGACCGCCCCACGGTAATGGTTACCGAAGGTTATGCCGCCGGTTATGCCCGTTGGAAAGGCTATGACGAAGAAATTGCCGCAGCACTCGATGCCAACTTGGTGGTGGTGGAGCACCGCTATTTCGGAAAGAGCGTCCCCAATCCCATCAACTGGGAAGAACTGACATTGGCCAATGCCACTGCCGACCTTCATCAGGTAAACCAATTGCTGAAACAGCTTTATCCCAAGGCGTGGGTCAGCACAGGCATTAGCAAAGGCGGACAAACCACCATCTATTACCGTTATTTTTATCCGGATGATGTGCAGGCTTCGGTGCCTTACGTGGCTCCGCTGAACTTTTCGGTGGCCGACAAAAGGGTCTATCATTTCAAAGACACGGTGGCAACCGCTTTCTGCCGCGACCGCCTGCAAGCCTTACAAACCGATCTTTTGCAAAGACGCGAAATTTTTGAACCTATGTTTGCTGATTCGGCCACCCGGCTCGGCCACACTTTTAATATGGTGGGCGGCATTGAAAAGGCTTATGAATACAATGTTCTTGAGCTCGGATTTGCCTATTGGCAATGGTTTCCTATGGGTTGCGACGGCCTTCCCGAACCGGGAAAAGACACCAACGAGGTGTTCAACGCCTTTATCAGCGCGGCAGGTTATGATTTTTTTGCCGACCAGAGTATTCTTGGTTTTCAACCTTTTTTCTATCAAGCCCTCACCGAGATGGGGTTTTATTCGTACGAAACAAAGCCGTTTAAAGGCCTTTTAAAATATGTTGAAAAACCAAACTTCAACCATACGCTTCCTGAAGGTGTAAAAGCAAAATACAGCCGAAGGTTGAGCAAAAAAGTGAATCGTTGGCTACAAAAAAACGGCAACAATATGCTTTATGTATATGGCGGCTATGATGCTTGGTCGAGCACAGCAGTTCAGCCGGGCAACAAAACCAACGCCATTAAATTGGTTCTTCCCGGAGGTTCACACGCCACCCGCTTGGCCAATTTCGACAACCAAACGTATCTCAATGCCATTCGTCAGCTCAAAGAATGGACAGAAACCAACGATTAACGCCAATTTCAGCCTTATAAAAATGTATTGCCTTCTTTTTTTAAAAGCCATCAAATGACACAAAAATCTACTTCCCCACAAAAAAACAATCTCGTTCCGCTGATCATCATCGGAATCCTCTTTTTTGTTTTTGGTTTTGTAACCTGGATCAACGGAGCACTCATCCCCATTTTGAAAACCACCTGTCAGCTCTCCGATTTCATTTCCTACTTCGTGACTTTCGCTTTTTACATCTCGTATTTTGTGATGGCCCTTCCCTCGTCATGGATTTTGAAAAAAACAGGCTTCAAAAACGGGATGACCATCGGCCTTTTGGTGATGACAGCCGGCGCGTTGATCTTTATTCCCGCTGCTTTGGAACGTTCGTATGTTGTTTTTCTGATTGGGCTTTTCACCATCGGGACAGGTCTTGCACTCCTTCAAACTGCCGTCAATCCATACGTTACCATTTTGGGACCCCTCGAAAGTGCCGCCAAACGCATCAGTATTATGGGCATCGCCAATAAGTTTGCCGGCGTACTGGCACCTGTAATGTTGGCTTCTATTGTTTTAAAAAATACCACCGAGCTGAACGAGCAGTTGGCCCTCGCCACCGATCCTGCTGTTCAAAATCAAATTTTGGATGTGCTTTCACACCGCTTGATCTTTCCCTATTCGCTGATGGCTATCTTTTTGGTTGCTTTGGCAATTTTCATCCGGTTCACTAATCTGCCCGACATCAATGTAGAAGAGGAGGAAACCCACGACGCCCACCACACCAAAAAAACGGTTTTCAGTTTTCCAAACCTCATTTTTGGGGTCATCGCCTTATTTTTCTATGTAGGCGTTGAAGTGGTGGCCGGCGACACCATCATCCGTTATGGCGAATCGCTTGGCATTGCAATGACTTCTGCAAAATATTTCACTTCGCTGATGTTGGTTTTTATGGTCGTTGGCTATTTTGTTGGTGTTGCACTTATTCCAAAATACATGAGCCAAAAAGGCGCTCTGATCATCTGTTCGCTCAGTGGGGTTGCTTTTACGCTTTTGGCCATCTTCTCCAATCCGGCACTCAGTTTTTCTATGCCATTTCTTGATTTCACCACTTTCGACAGCATCCAGCTCACCATTCCTTACACCGTACTTTTTGTGGCATTGTTGGGTTTAGCCAACAGCTTGGTTTGGCCGGCCATCTGGCCTTTGGCCTTGGAAGGCGTGGGTCGTTTCACCAAAACAGGTTCTGCCATGCTCATCATGTCTATTGCCGGTGGCGCCATTATACCATTGGTTTACGGATTGCTGGCCGAAAAAACATCCACACAAATGGCTTATTGGGTGTGTATTCCTTGCTATCTGATCATCTTAGCGTTTGCCCTTTCAGTACACCGGAAAAAGAAAATAGCGTAACATTTTAAGCTAACAACAGAAGAAAAAATATCATGAAAATGAATCCACGCAACCACACCTCCGGCAATCTATTACTCCTTACTGCCGCCGCTATATGGGGACTTGCTTTCGTAGCCCAGCGTCAGGGGATGGAACACCTTGGACCTCTTACCTTTAACGGGATAAGGTTCATTTTGGGGGCCCTCACCTTGCTGGTCTATATTGGTTTCAGTATGCCCAATTTCAAGTGGAAAGAGCTCACCCGGTCCCAACTTTTGATGCATAGCGCGATGGCAGGTGTGGTCTTGTTTTTTGCCTCAACGTTTCAGCAGGTTGGTATGATTTACACCACCGCTGGCAATGCAGGTTTTATTACCAGCTTGTACGTGTTGTTTATCCCTTTTATCGGGTTGTTTCAACGTAAACCTTCTACCCTTCAGGTGTGGGCCGGTGCCACCTTTGCTACTGCCGGACTGTATTTTCTGTCTGTAAAAGATGGCTTTACGCTGTCAACAGGCGATTTATTGGTACTGATTGGCGCCATCTTTTGGGCCTTTCACATGATTGTGCTTTCCTACATCGCACCGCAACACGACTTTAGGTTGATTGCTTTTTTGCAATTTGCCATCGTGGGTGTCATCAGCGTGGTGTTGGCTCTTTTCTTTGAAACCGTTATTTGGTCGGGCATACAAGGATCAATGGTTTCGATCTTGTATGCCGGAATTGTTTCCGCAGGAATTGGATTCACCCTTCAAGTTGCAGGACAGCGTAAAGCCAGGGCCGACCATACCGCCATTATTTTGAGCTTAGAAGCGGTATTTGCTATGGTTGGCGGCATGTTAATTCTGCAAGAAAAAATGTCGGGCAGGGAATTTTTTGGTGCCGGACTGATGCTCTGTGGTGTGATTATTGCACAGTATTACCCTGAAAAATCATCAAAAAAGCTAACGAAATCATAAAGCGTTGACTGTAAAGCAACTTAGCGGATGGCATCGAAGCCTTGTCCATAGACTCCCATCACCGTCGAAATAGAGACGAAGGCCTCAGGGTCTTCCTCTTTCACGATCATGAAAACCATCTGGTACTCCATTCTTTTCACGATAATCATCAGAATATCATTCTCCGATTTCGTGTACCATCCTACTCCTTTGATAAAGGTTACTCCCCTTCCTGTTTCATTGCCAATGCGATCTGCAATGCTGTTGGCTTTTTTCGAAAAGATAAACATCTGCACCGACTGCTTGTTGCCGGTGATAATGAGATCAATCACATAGCTGACCACCGACATCACTACGAAGCCATAAACCAAGGTGTCTATCGTTCTAAAAATGAAAAACGAACTCGAAATAATGAAAACATCTAAGAAAAGGATGATTTTTCCCGGACTGATATTTCGGTATTTATTCACAATCATAGCCACAATATCGGTGCCGCCGGTGCTACCACCTTGGGTAAAAATCAATCCCATACTCGAGCCCGACATCACCGCACCCACCACCGAAGCCATGAATTTATCCGTTACAAAAGGCTCGCGAATGTAATACTGCAAAACGGCAAAAAAGAAGGAGAGCATTCCGATAGAATAAATAGTTTTTACACCAAACCCAACCCCTAAAAGCCTAAATGCGAATATGATAAGCACTGCATTGATAGCCAGAACCGAGACGCCAACAGGCAATCCGCTGGCCCAAAAAATCAAGGTAGCTATACCGCTGACGCCGCCTCCAAGAATTTCATTCGGAATCAAAAAGCCCGTCCAACCTAAAGCCATTACAAAAAGCCCAAGGGTTATGATAACGTACGATTTCAATTCATTGACAAAGGTTTTTTGCTTTCCCATTTTTAATCAGTTTAGGTGACAAAATTACAACTTTGAGACCTTCATCCGCCACAAACCCCAAACTATGGGGTGAATAAACTACCCTCGCGGCAATAAACATCCATTAAGCGCGCTCAACATGTTAAAATAACTAAAAATTGAGATGAAACCGAAAAAGTAAACACAATTGGCAGCAAATTTGCGGCTTTAAACTACACTAACAATAAATTATATGATCTGGATCATTTTTGGATTTTTTATGCTCCTCAGTTGGATAGTTGGAAGCCGACTCAAGAGTAAGTTTCGGGAGTTTAGTAAAATACCCGTGAACTACAACATGACCGGGCGCGACATAGCCCAAAAAATGCTCAACGACAATGGCATTTACGATGTTAAAATACAATCTGTTGAAGGTGAGCTGAGCGACCATTACAATCCTGTGAACAAAACAGTGAACCTGAGCCACGATGTTTATCACGGCAATAGTGTGGCCGCAGCGGCCGTTGCTGCTCACGAATGTGGTCACGCGGTGCAGCACGCTACCGCTTATACCTGGCTTCAAATGCGGAGTCAATTGGTGCCGATTGTAAGTTTTTCATCTAGATATGTGCAATGGGTGCTGCTTGCCGGCATTTTGTTGATTCAAACCTTTCCTCAACTGCTGCTTATCGGCATCATTATGTTTGCAATGACCACCATTTTCAGTTTTGTAACCCTTCCGGTCGAAATTGATGCCAGCCGCAGGGCCTTGGTTTGGTTGACATCCAGCGGTGTTACCAGCCAATCTACCCAGCCCAAAGCACAAGAGGCATTGCGTTGGGCAGCCTACACTTATGTAGTAGCCGC
>JAEWWJ010000097.1 GCA_023396415.1 Bacteroidota bacterium | reverse complement strand
TCTTTTGCAAGCTTAAAACTTTCGTCATATTGAACCACCAACAATCGGCCTTCTTTTTTAGCTGTTTGATAACTTTTCACCTCTCCAAAAACAAGGCTGGTGTCTTTGTTGAAGAGGTTGACCCGCAATGAATCTTTTCTCTGTTTTTCGGCTTTTATACCGGCCAGCTCTTGTTTGCGCAGGCTGTCGAATGGAGGTTTTATTTTATACACCAAGCCCCGATCTTGTGGCAAAAAGGAAGCGCCGGCGCCTCTTTCAAGGGTATCATACTTTTGACTTCTATCCGTAAAAAGAATTAGGTTTCCATCACCGCGTTGGGGATTCCATTCCCAACTGACAAATGCTCCATTGTTAGAAAGTTGAATTGAAACAAGGTCATTCCAACTATCATATACATTATAATTCAATGGTTTACATTCCTGTGCCTGAACAATAGCTGACATCAGATTAAGAACAAAAAAGATAGAAACGATTCGCATAATATGGGTTTTTGATGACCAAAGAAAGCAAAAAACTGAATCCCAAAAATAGGGCTATTTATTGAAAATTGAACATATTCTTCAGCAAAATTCGAATTGATTTCAAAAATAAACTATCCTTAAATACATTGAGAAAACAAACAACTGCTAAATAAATTTCGGCACAGATACTATCATTATTGGCGGAGATTTATCCCTCATAACCCTGCTTCGCGGAGTTTTTCAGTAATAACAAGTTCTGGTATTGGTGTTAGGGGAAGAAGAAAGGGAAAGCAGAACAAAATAACTCAGTCCAACTTATTACCCGCAGAAATAGCCCCCTCCTTGTATGACATGAAATTTTATTTTTCAAATTTACCAATTTCCGATTCATAAATAGTAAAAGCACCTTGTCCCCATTCTCACTGATCGTCAGGAAATTGAGTTCGCTTCCTGAAAAATGCGTCGCTCCATTGACAAGTAATGTTTTTATGAAAGGGAAAGAGTTGTTCTATAAATTGATCAAAAGAATTTCACCTTTTCATTTGAAATATCAAAGAATCTCACGTAACATGTGCAATATAATGTGTTATTTGCGAACCATGTATCTCTCTTACAGCCAGTATAACCCATTAATAGAATAGCCTAAGAAAAACTTTAAAATCCATAATATAAAAAGACCCCATTGACTTTTGTTGCTGATCCATAATTGCTTTGTAATTTATTATTTTTAAAAATGTGCGACCTTAATCAAACATAAAAGGATGAAATGTGATTGGTTTTTTTGTTGTAAACCAATTGCAAGGTATTAAAATAAAATCAAGCATTTAATAACACGAAAACTGATATTATTACACGACTGATCCAGACGCAGTTAAAGATTTTTTTTTTGCAATATGCTGATACTTCCTTTGGGATACGCATGGGTGAGGTAAGTGCTGCCATAGTGTTGCTGTAAAACATCCGGAATTTGACATACTCAACCAAACCCAATCATATGATCGTAAAACGGATTGTTCGCGTGTTTTTTTTGATGATAAACACTTAGTTAAGCATTGCTGGCAGGCCAATTTATCCCATTCATTAAAGCGGCAAGTGGTGGCCTTTTCTCAAATTTTCATGAACCCTGATTGAATTTTAAAGCTTGAAGCTGTGCTTTTCAGAAGAGATCAAAACTTAAAAATTCAAAACTTCTCTTTGATTGCTATGCAATTATCTTTACTTTTGTAACGCAATCGGATTGAACGTCTATTAAAAGCAATTGCCTCATTATGAGCTATATATCATTTACGAAAACACAGTTAATTAACCTTGAGTTTGCCCTTTCTCACGAATTGTTGCGAGCCAACCGTTCGGGAGGCTATTCAAGCACCACTATTGCAAGCTGCAATACAAGGAAATACCATGGGTTATTGGTTGTTCCGCAGCCCTGGCTCGATCATAACAACCATATCTTGCTTTCATCCCTCGATGAAACCGTGATTCAGCACGATGAAGAATTTAATTTTGGTTTAAGAATGTATCCCGACGGGAAATACAATCCAAAGGGCCATAAGTACTTACGTGATTTTACGGGTGAACCCATTCCGAAAATCACCTATAGGGTTGGTGGCGTGGTTTTAAGCAAAGAAATGATTTTTGCCGAAAACGAATCGCGCATGCTCATTAAATACACCCTCGAAGACGCACACTCAAAAACCACCCTGAGATTAAAACCTTTTTTGGCCTTTCGAAATATCCACCAGCTAACCCGCGCCAACATTGATGCCAACACCAAATACGAACCCACCTCCAATGGTGTTTCGTGGCAGATGTATGCCGGTTATTCACGGCTTTATTTTCAAATTTCAAAAGAAAACGAATACACCCACATCCCCGATTGGTACCACAATGTGGAATACATTCACGAAAAAGAAGCCGGACTACCATATCAGGAAGATTTGTTTGCACCCGGATTTTTCGACATGGAAATCGAGAAAGGCGAAAGCATCATCGTTTCAGCCGGCATTGACGAAGTAAAAGCCGACAGCTTAAAGCGTAGTTTTAATGCTGAAGTTAAAAAACGTACCCCGCGCGACAATTTCGAAAACTGTCTTTCCAATGCCGCCGAGCAGTTTCTGGTTCGGACAAAAAACAAAACAGAGCTGATGGCCGGTTTCCCGTGGTTTGGCACCTGGGGTCGTGATACTTTCATCGCTTTGCCCGGTATTACACTCAGCCGCGGCGACGAAACCAACTTCAAAAACGTACTTGATACCATGATCGGCAATATGCGCGGTCCATTTTTCCCCAACATAGGACGCGACAACAAACCCGACTACGCAGCCGTGGATGCGCCTTTGTGGTTCTTTTGGTGCCTCCAAGAATACGCCTCGGTAAAAAACAACGAAACCGAAATCTGGAAAAAGTATAAGAAAGTGATGGTTACCATACTCGAAGGATTCCGTAACGGCACTGATTACAATATTTTCATGAATGAAGACGGGCTCATCTCTGCCGGTGGTCCCGGCATGGCATTAACATGGATGGACGTTTTTAACAATGGGAAACCCGTTACAGCCCGCTCGGGATATGCCGTTGAAGTGAACGCGCTTTGGTACAACGCGCTGCGCTTTGCCCTGCACCTTGCCGAGCTGAACAACGACAAAGCCTTTGTGGAAGAATGGTCATGGATTCCGGAAAAGTTCAAAGAAGCCTTTACCGCCATGTTTACGCATCCAACTAAAAACTATCTCGCTGATTGTGTGTACGAAGGCAAAACCGATTGGACAGTAAGACCCAATATGCTTTTGGCGATTTCGCTGCCTTTTTCAGCCCTCAGCGAAGAAATGCACAATATGATCTTAAATAAAATTAAATCAGACCTGCTTACCGAGCGCGGTCTTCGTTCGCTCACTCCTACCCATCCCAACTACAAAGGTGTTTATGCCGGCAACTCCGAAGAGCGCAAACTCTCCTACCACCAAGGAACAGTTTTTCCGTGGCTGTTGTCGCATTTCACCAGTGCTTGGCTGCGCTTGCATGGCAAGTCGGGGCTCCCACTCATCGAAGACCTGTATCACGGCTTTGAACCCACATTGTTTGAAGCAGGATTAGGTTCAATATCAGAAATTTATGATGGAGATCCGCCACATGAACCCAAAGGAGCTATATCACAAGCATGGAGCGTGGCCGCATTGATTCAGATGAAAAAGTGCATCGAGAAGACAATAAACGGTTAGTATCAATCCAAAAAACAAAAAAATGAAGGTATTAATGTTTGGTTGGGAATTTCCACCCCATATCACAGGAGGTCTCGGAACGGCTTGCTTTGGAATGACAAAAGGATTGGTAAAACACGATGTTGAAGTGCTTTTTGTCGTACCAAAAGCTTATGGCGACGAAAGTGAAGAAGCCGTTAGAATTGTAAATGCCAGCGATATTTCGGTTGACCTGACCGAAGAGGAAAGCAAAACCTACTGGGAACGTGTGCAGTACATGGAAATTGGCTCTAACATCATCCCTTATGTTGGTCCAGAGCTTTTTGAAACTTTAAACGAAGAGCATAAAAAAGTTACCGAAAATTTTAAAAGCCCTGTCTTTAATCAGAAATACGAATTTTCAGGAAAATACGGCAGCAACCTCATGGAAGAAGTGGCTCGCTACGCCCTTGTGGGTTCAGCCGTGGCCACCAAGTATGATTTTGATGTAATCCATGCCCACGATTGGCTCACCTATTCGGCAGGCATAGCAGCCAAAGAAACCACAGGAAAACCTTTGGTAGTGCATATGCACGCCACCGAATTCGATCGCTCGGGCGAAAACGTAAATAGTGATGTGTATGCCATCGAACGCCGAGGCATGGAAATGGCCGACAAAGTGATTACTGTGAGCAACCTCACCAGAAAAATTGTGATTGAAAAATATGGTATTGATCCCCGAAAGGTAGTTACAGTGCACAATGCCGTTGAACCGATTGACAAATCGGAACTTGATTTACCCGAAAAGCAAGTCAACGAAAAAGTGGTTACCTTCCTTGGCCGAATCACCTACCAAAAAGGCCCTGAGTATTTCGTTGAAGCTGCAAGAAAGGTTTTAAAACGTGATGATAACGTGCGTTTTGTGATGGCCGGCAGCGGCGATTTGCTCAACAAAATGGTGCTTCGCGTTGCACAATTACGCATCGGACACAAGTTTCATTTCACCGGCTTTCTCAAAGGCGAAGATGTGGACAAGATGTTTGCCATGTCTGATGTGTTTGTAATGCCCTCCATCTCAGAGCCTTTCGGCATCGTTCCGTTAGAAGCCATGCGCTCCAACGTTCCGGTGGTCATCTCCAAGCAATCGGGTGTTGCCGAGGTGCTTAAACATGCCCTAAAGGTTGACTTTTGGGATGTTGATGGATTGGCCGACGCCATCTATGGCCTCTGCCACTACGAAGCACTCTCCAAAACCTTTATCTCACACGGCAAAGAAGAGGTGGACAACCTCAAATGGGAACATGCCGCCAAGCTGATTAAAAAAGTATATGTTTCCGCAATGCAATAACAAACCAACCTCAGATCAAAACACACAACAATATGAAATCAATCTGCTTTTACTTCCAGGTTCACCAGCCCTTCAGACTGAGAACATACCGCTTTTTCGACATAGGAAAGAATCATTTTTATTATGATGAGTATTTCAACAGAATGATTATGAGAAGGATAGCTGAAAAATGCTACCTTCCAATGAATGCCATTCTGATGGATCAGATCAAAGAGTTTGGCGCACAGTTCAAAGTAAGTTTTTCAATTTCGGGTATGGCCATTGACCAGATGTCCCTTTATGCACCCGAAGTGCTTGAAAGCTTCAAGCAATTGGTGGCTACCGGAAATGTTGAAATTTTGGCTGAAACCTACGCCCACTCGTTGAGCTCGCTCAAAAACGCGGACGAGTTCAAGTCACAAGTTGAGCTCCACTCGCGCAAGGTTGAGGAGACTTTTGGTGTAAAGCCGGTGAGTTTTCGCAACACCGAGTTGATTTATTCCGATGCCATTGGCGCTCAAGTTGCCGAAATGGGCTTTAAAGTAATGCTCACCGAAGGTGCAAAACACGTTTTAGGATGGAAAAGTCCAAACTATATGTATGCCAACTCCATCAACCCCAAGTTGAAAGTTTTGTTGCGCAATTTCAGGTTGAGCGACGATATCTCCTTCCGTTTCGGGCAACAATCATGGCCTGAATGGCCGCTTACCGCCGATAAATTTGCAGGCTGGCTAAATGACATCAACGAGAAAGAAGAGGTGGTGAACATTTTCCTTGATTATGAAACTTTTGGTGAGCACCAATGGGCTGCCACCGGCATTTTCGACTTTATGAAAGCTTTGCCGGCAACGATCTTGAGCAAAACAAAATTCAAATATGCTACTCCCGCCATGTTGGCCGACACACTGCAACCGGTTTCAGCCGTGCAAGTGCCTTATCCCATTTCGTGGGCTGATGAAGAGCGCGACATCACAGCTTGGTTAGGCAATCACCTACAGGATGAGTCGTTTGAAAAGCTCTATGAATTGGCATCAAAAGCAGCACACAGCGATGATGAAAACCTGCGCCGCGATTGGCTCTACCTGCAATCGTCAGATCACTTTTACTATATGTGTACCAAGTGGTTTAGCGATGGCGATGTGCATAAATATTTCACCCACTACCCTTCGCCCTACGAGGCATACATCAACTATATGAATGTGTTGGCCGATTTTGCCCTTCGCGTTCAACAAAGCACCGGCGGAACCAAAGAAATTGTAGATGAAATCATCAGCTCAGGCAAAAAAATTGGCTCCGACATTGGAAAAGCCGTGCAAAACGAGCTGCGTAAAACCACCGAAAGCATTCAACGAAGCTTGAAAAAAGGCGAAGAAGCAGTGAAACCCGCCTTTGAAGAAATGGTGGAACTTTCGGACAAGAAAATCAAAGAGGTAATCAAAGACCTTGATGCCGAAGACCTTGTTGCTGCCTTGAACGATGCACAGGAAGAGCTTATTAACAAAGTGCTACCCAACCTGAGTAAAGCCGCCAGAGCTAAATACGAAAAAACCAAAACGGCTGCAGGCAAAGTAAGCAAAACGCAAGTAAAAAAAATACGCGCGCTGATTGAAGAAAAAATGCAACAGATTATTAAGTAGTTGACAGCCATTCATCCTTAAAATTTACACCATCAGGCACCCCGATTTTTAGGAGTGACCTGATGGTTCATTTATAACAGAATATGACACTAGAAAACTTAAAAAAACCCGAATACCTGTTCGAGATCAGTTGGGAAGTATCCAACATGGTCGGCGGTATTTACACCGTGATTTCAAGCAAAGCCAAGCAACAAAAAGAGGCTTTTGGCGACAATTACATCACCATTGGGCCCGATGTTTGGAAAGAAACACATAAAAACCCTTATTTTATTGAGGATCTGACCCTTTTCAGTCAGTGGAAACAACAGGCAGCCATTGCCGGATTAAAATTCAAAGTAGGCCGTTGGGCTATCGAAGGACGCCCTATCGCCATTTTGGTTGATTTTACCCCACTTTTCCCTGACAAAGACGACATTTTTGCACGTCTTTGGGAGACCTATCAGCTGGATTCCATCCACGGCCCGTGGGATTACGTTGAACCTGCCATGTTTGGTTATGCAGCCGGACAAGTGATCGAGAGTTTTTATCGCTATTTCCTCACGGGATACGACCGCGTTTTAGCTCATTTTCACGAATGGATGACCGGATCGGGTGTGCTGTATCTGAAAAAAAACACCCCACAAATAGCTACTGCTTTTACAACCCATGCCACCTATTTGGGACGTTCCATTGCCGGAAACGGTCTGCCGCTTTACAAAGATCTGCCGACCTATAACCCAACTGTGATGGCCAACCGGCTGAATATTACCGCGCAACATTCACTCGAAAGCCTTGCTGCCAAAGAAGCAGATGCCTTCACCACCGTGAGCAACATCACCGCCAACGAGTGCCGACAGTTTCTAGGCCGCAACCCCGATGCCATCACCATCAATGGCTTTGATCCGAAAATTGTAGGCGAACCCGAGCAGCTGCCAAACAAACGAGGCACTGCCCGCGAAAAAGTTCTCAAGGTTGCGTCTATCCTCACCGGAGCACCCATTGCCGACGATGCCCTTTTAGTGATCAGCAGTGGTCGCTATGAATTTAAAAACAAAGGTATTGACCGCTTCATTGAAGCCTTGGGCGCACTCAATAAAAACGCTGATCTTAAAAAAGATGTTGTGGCAGTTATTGCAGTACCGGCCAACAGTGCCGGACCGGTGAAAGCTCTGGCCGATTGCTTGGCCGATCCTTTGTGCGAGGCACTTACAGCACCGAGCTTTACAACACACTTTTTGCACGATGCCGCCAGCGATGCCGTGCTTGGCGGGATTCAAAGAGCGGGACTTACAAACGAAGCCGGATCGCGGGTCAAAATCATTTTTATCCCCGTCTATCTCAAAGGTGAGGATGGCATTTTCGATCTTAAATACTACGATTTTCTTACCGCCTTCGATCTTTCTGTTTTTCCCTCCTACTATGAACCTTGGGGATATACGCCACTCGAAAGCATCGCTTTTGGCATTCCTACCATCACCACCAGTCTGGCCGGATTCGGTATCTGGGTAAAGGAAATTGGTATGGCAGGTAAGTCAGTCATCGTTATTGATAGAAAAGAAGATAATAACACTGAGGTTGTGGAGCAGTTGCAGCAATACATATTGAATTTTACCAACTTTAACCCCACCGAACTTGAGTCTATTGGCAAGGAAGCACATGAAATAGCTGCCAAAGCCTGGTGGAGCGAGTTGCTTAGCAATTATTACAAGGCTTGGGATGTTGCCCTATCTAAGCTCACCACAAGAGATGAAGTATTTGAAAATAAAAGATATACAGAAACATTAAGACCATTGGCATTGGACAAACAAGATCAACCTACCTGGAAAAAAATCCTTTTTCAACCCGTTTATACCAAGGAGTTGCAAAAACTCCATGAACTGGCACAAAACCTTTGGTGGTCTTGGAACGACGATGCCATCGCCCTGTTTGAAGGACTTGACCCCGAGGCTTGGCTTGCGGTGGAGCACAATCCGGTGCATCTGATGGAAGGCCTCTCATTGAAGCAGATGGAAGCCATTGAGCAAGATGTTGCCTTTGTTGCACGCATTAATAAGGTTTATGACCGCTTTAAAGCCTATCTCGAAGGAGCCTCTCAAAATGAAAATAGAATTGTTTATTTCAGCATGGAATACGGCTTGCACAAAAGCCTTAAAATATACTCCGGTGGCTTAGGTATATTGGCCGGCGACTACTTGAAAGAAGCCAGCGATTCCGCTGTTAATCTTGTTGGTCTTGGCTTGTTGTATCGTTATGGATATTTTCAGCAAGACATTTCACTCTTTGGCGATCAGGTGGCGCAATATATCCCGCAAAAATTTACCCATCTGCCCCTCGAACCCGTCCGTGATGCTCAAGGCGATTGGATTACTGTGAGCGTTGCCCTGCCCGGACGCACCGTTATTGCCAAAGCTTGGAAAGTGCCGGTAGGACGTATCCCATTGTATCTGTTGGATACCGACATTGAAGAAAATCCACCCAACGACCGCAACATCACCCATCAACTCTATGGAGGCGACAGTGAAATGCGTTTCAAACAAGAGATGATTCTCGGTATCGGAGGCATCCGTTTAATTGAAAAGCTCAAGCTCCGCCCTACTATTTATCACAGCAACGAAGGCCATTCTGCCTTTATCGGCCTCGAACGGTTGCGTATCCTGATCCAAGATTATCAACTGAGTTTTGATGTAGCCAAAGAAATTGTTCGCGGCTCAAACCTCTTTACCACCCATACTCCCGTTCCTGCAGGCCACGATTCTTTTGAAGAACACCTGTTGAGAACCTATATGCCGCACTATGCTGAAAGATTAAACATCAGCTGGGATGACTTTGTGAATTTAGGTCGGTTTAAAGCCAATGACGTAAACGAGAAATTTTCGATGAGCGTGCTAGCCACCAACTTGAGCCAACAAGTGAATGGAGTGAGCAAAATTCATGGAAGGGTTTCACGCGAGATGTTCCAGCCACTTTACCCGGGTTATTTTGCCAACGAATTGCATATCAGTTATGTAACCAACGGGGTACATTATCCCACTTGGACAGATTCGGTAGTGAAAGAACTTTATGCACACTACCTCACAGAAGGTTTTGAGCAAGACCAAAGCAACGCCGAAAAGTGGAAAGCCATCCATCAGGCTCCCGATGAAAAAGTGTGGCAGGTGCGCAATCAACTGAAAGAAGAGCTGATCACCTACTTGAAATACAGGGTAAAAAACGAACTCACCAAACGGCAGGAAAGTCCAAAACTTGTGTTCAAGACAGTTGAATCGCTGAACAGCAAAGCATTGATTATTGGTTTTGCCCGCCGCTTTGCCACCTACAAGCGCGCTTATTTGCTTTTCGCGAATCTCGAGCGATTGAGTAAGATTGTGAACAACCCCGAAAAACCGGTATTGTTCGTTTTTGCCGGTAAGGCACATCCCAACGACAAAGCAGGCCAGGATTTGATTAAAAAGATCATTGACATCTCCAAGACTCCCGACTTTATCGGCAAAGTAATTTTTATTGAGAACTACGATATGGATCTGGGAAAGAAACTAACCAGCAGCTGCGACATTTGGCTGAACACCCCCACCCGTCCGCTGGAAGCCTCAGGCACAAGCGGCGAAAAAGCGGTGATGAATGGCGTTTTAAACTTCTCGGTACTCGATGGCTGGTGGGCCGAAGGCTACAAACCCAATGCAGGCTGGGCCATTGAAGAACAAAGAACGTATGCCAATCAGCAGTTTCAAGATGAGATGGATGCCGAAACCATATACAACCTGTTAGAAACCGAAATTGTTCCTAACTATTTCGATCGCAATGTAAAAGGCGTACCTGAAAAATGGGTCAAATACATCAAAAACAACATATCCGGCATCGCTCCGCATTTTACGATGAAGCGCATGATTGACGATTATTTCGATCGCTTCTATAACAAACTCATTGTCAGCTCTAACAAAAATGCAGCCAACAATTTTGCAGCCGCCACCCAAATGGCAGCATGGAAACAAAAGGTGAAAAATGCTTGGGATGCCATACATATTCAAAGCATTAAAGTGCCAGACCCAACGGTACGGCCTTTGGATTTTGGAGAGAACTTTGTTGCCGAAATCACCTTGCTGACTCCCGGCTTGGAAAGTGGAGAGATTGCTATCGAGCTGCTCTTTGGCCGAAAGCTTCATGACAAAATTGATGAAATCGTCTTTGTTGAAAGCATGAATATCATAGGCTCCGGCGATGGCTGGGTGCAGTACCATATCAACGTACCTGTTTATAGGGCAGGCGTTTATGATTACACCTTCCGCATTTATCCTATCCATCCCGACCTGCCTCACCGTCAGGATTTCCCTTTGGTGAAATGGCTGTAAAAAGCGAATTGTAATATCCATGCTACCTAAAAAGCCACCTGTTTTTAAAAAAGCAGGTGGTTTTTTTGTTGTATTTTTGGTGCTTGCTGCGGATTGTATCTACGACAGCACCCCCACTTGGCGTAGATTGCACCTACCCCACCCTATCCTCGCTTTGCAAAAGGTGAATGAACATTGTATCAAACGCTTAGCGAAGGCATCTTGTTGCCAAAACACTTGGAGTAATGCTATGCCTTCTTATATCACTTGTGAGACAGTCGTCGCGAGAGCAGCATAAGTAACTTGCAAATTCCGGATCACACAAAATGCTTGTAAACCTTGGCATATATTTCATTTTTTGCCAAGGTGAAGGCAATAAAATCCAT
This sequence comes from Bacteroidota bacterium, assembly GCA_023396415.1. GTDB lineage: Bacteria > Bacteroidota > Bacteroidia > Bacteroidales > F082 > JALNZU01. The sequence continues at coordinate 5,431 of JAEWWJ010000097.1, read as the reverse complement.
TTCTTTGGCTTGGCTTATGATAAGCAATTCCAAAAACGGAAAGCCTTTATGGTAAGGCGGTTGCTGATAAGCATAAGGCAATACCGCCATTCCTTGTCGTTCATAAAAACGAATCCGGCGTTGAGACAACGGTTTGGTAGGCGGTTCAACTTCGCCTATGATGGGCTTTAATTGCGTTTTTTGAAACTGCCCGAAAAGAATTTCTCCCCAACCTTTGTTGCGATAGACCTCAGCCACAGCAAAATGTTCGACATAACAAAAATCGGTCAGCTCCCACCAAGTGATAAAACCCAAAAGCTCTTGATCGTCGCTGATAAAGGCCTCAATATGAAAGTCTTTCTCCTCCAATTGAAGCACAAAATCGGCAGGACTGCGCCGCTCATTAAGCGGAAAAGCTGTTTCCATCAGCTGCTGAAATTGCGCAAACAACAGTTGATTGGCACACAATAGTGTTTTATTCAATAGAGGCATGTTGTATGTTTGGTTGAATTCTGTGGAGTTTGAAGGGGCGATTCATTTTACAAAATTAAGAAAATCACGGCTAAGAGACGAAGGTCGGAAAGTTAAATCTTGAACAAAAAAACCCAAAACAAAGAACAAAAAACGAAGAACAAAGAACGTTGCTTTGAATCTTGAATCCTCTGTCCACATTAGGTTTGGGTGCTTTTGTATATCTTTCAATTACCCAAACAAAAAATAATTTCACTTCTACTGCCCGCGACTTCACTTTTAATGTACATTTGAAACAAGCTCCGCAATCGGTCAAGATTGCAAGCCAAAAATTAAAAATGATGAAGCCGAACAACAAAAAACCCTTCCGTTTCGACAAGTCCGACAAGGCTGTTTGGATGTGGGATGATGCTATGAAAATAGTCAGGATTTTTGTTCCATCTTCAAACCAAGTAGTGAAAGTGACCCTTCAAAAATAGACATTCCAAATTATTTTTCATTGTTAAAAAGAGATTCAATCATGTACAAAGCACCTAACACTCGTCATTTACATAAAGCAGACAAAAAAGCAAAAAGCCATGTTTTATTAGGATTGAAACAGCTCAAATCACAAAACTTTTTGGTTTTGATACTCTTTGTGTTGGTCGTTTCGGCCTGTGAACCCAAACCGAAAGTGCTGTATCAGTCGCCGGAGTTTACGGTCTATGCCGACCGCGTGGTTCAGGGGGAATTTACTGCAAAGGTAGAATCTCCCACGCGTATTGTTTCTGATTATCGCAGTTTGGCGCACGAAAACTACTCCCGTTTGGTGAAGTTCAAATTCAGCATCAACGAAAAAGACAACGAAAAAAAGTCGGGCAACGACCATTGGGTGATCATTGAAGACGATGCCCAGCAGTCGCCTGTCATTGTTTTTGGTTCGGTGAGTGAACCCATGCCTGACGAACCGAAAACTAAACTACCTGTCAATCATTCTTATACCTTCCGGCTCGACATGAATCCGGTGCTGAAACAATTTGCTGAAAAAGGATATTATGAAACTTTTGATGGAACGCGGATTGCCCAATCCGACTTCAAAGCGGTTTATATTGCAGGTGGTAATGAACCTCTGACCTGGGATTTCGTCAATCTTGAAGAAGAGGGCCTGAGCATGAAAGACCCTGACAGTAACGGCATTTACGAGATTACCCTGCTCATGAATCCGTATGATGAAAAAAAGGCTTTGACCAATACGTGGACGCTTTCCCAGGATGTTTCCATGAAGCCTTCGTACACCTCCGATCAGCCATTGGTGGATGCTTTGTTCAACCTTTCGCTCGAAGAAGCGCGGCTGAACATCGAAGCTGACAGCACCTTACGCACCGGAGCCAAGTGGGGCGGCGTGTGGACGCGCGACGTGAGCTACAGCACCGTGTTGGCGTTTGCCGTTCACGAACCGCAGGTGGCCAAAATAAGTCTGATGAAAAAAGTAAAAAACGGTAGAATTATTCAAGATACCGGATCGGGAGGAGCATGGCCTGTTTCGTCGGACCGCACCACTTGGGTGCTGGCGGCTTGGGAAATCTTTAAAGTCACCGGTGATGAAGACTGGCTGAAAACCGCCTTCGAAATCATAAAAAACACCTTGGCCGACGATGAAAAAACACTGCCTTCATCCTTGACACAGATGAACCGCGGCGAATCGTCTTTCCTCGACTGGCGTGAGCAAACCTATCCCAAATGGATGACGAATATGGATATTTTTCAGTCGGAAAATCTCGGAACCAACGTGGTGCATTATCAAGCCAATATCATCCTTAGCGCAATGGCCCAACGCCTTGGTCAGCCTTCAGAAGCGTATCTCCACCGTGCCAATGAAATCAAATCGGGTATCAATAACTTCCTCTGGATGAAGGACAAAGGATATTACGGACAATATCTCTACGGGCGTACAGCCATGATGTTGTCGCCCCGTTTTGAGGCTTTGGGTGAAGCTTTGTCTATCCTGTTTGAGGTGGCTGACGAGCAACAGTCCAAATCAATTCTCGAAAATTCGCCGCTTGTCAATTTTGGTGCAACTTGCATCTATCCGCAGATTCCCAACATTCCGCCTTACCACAACAACGGCATCTGGCCTTTTGTGCAGTCGTTCTGGAATCTGGCGGCCGCAAAAGCCGGAAACGAAACGGCACTTGTTCATGGACTGGCGGCCATCTATCGGCCCACGGCACTCTTTCTTTCCAACTACGAAAATTTTGTTGCCGATAACGGCGATTATGTGGGCACCGAAATCAACTCTCACCGCATGTTGTGGAGCATGGCAGGCAATTTGGCGATGGTGTATCGAGTATTTAGCGGCATCCATTTTGAACCGGACGGCATCAGGTTTCAACCGGTGATTCCGGAGGTTTATGGCGGCAACCGTAGTCTGTCCAACTTTCGCTATCGCAACGCCATTCTTACCATTCATATCAAAGGCTTCGGAAACCAAATCTCTTCTTTTAAATTAGATGGTCAACCCAGCGAAAACGCCTTCTTCCTGGCTAACTTAGAAGGTGCGCATACCATTGAAATAGTGATGAATAGTACTCCTTTTGAACCTTCAAAAATCAACTTGGTTCCCAACCGTTTTTCGCTCGCTAATCCCATCACACAGCTCGATCAAAACACCATCAGTTGGGAAGCTGTTCCGCAAGCCAAGACGTATCATCTGTATAAAAATAGTGTTTTTGAGAAGGCAATTGATGGAGTTCAGGTAGAAATCAATCCCGATGTGGTGGCCGAATATGCCGTTACAGCGGTGGATAGCGATGGTGTGGAGTCGTTTACAAGTGAACCTATTTTGATATTAAAAGACAAAGACCTGAATACTATTGAGTTCGAGCGTTTTGTTCCTATGTCGGTGCTGCCCTATTCCAATTTTTCAGGCAAAGGCTTTGTTGAAATCAGCACCACAAAAAACACTGAAATCCAAATCCAGATTGATGTCGCCGAAAGCGGAAATTATTGGATTGACAGTCGCTACGCCAATGGAACGGGCCCTTGGAATACCGACAACAACTGCGCCATCAGAAGCATTTACCTTAATGGTAGCTACTGGGGCGTTTGGGTTTTTCCGCAGCGCGGCACCGATGAATGGAGCGACTGGGGCTATTCGAATGCCATTTTGCTTCCTTTAAACAAAGGCAAAAACGAACTGAAAATAAAGCTCGAAAGCTGGAACACCAATATGGACGGCGAAATAAATGAAGCACTTTTGGATTTTGTGAGGGTGGTTAGGAGAAAAAGGTGAGGAGTTGTGCCGGAAATCAAACGAACAATCAACCCAATGCCACAGCCATATTACCTTTGAACCAAAGGCGACGCAGTTGAAAACCAGATCGTGCGGTGAAATGTGATGAAAAGAACTATTTGTAAAAAAATGCCTCAATTGTAACTTGCTTATTTGTGTTAATACGTGTTACTTTGCGTGAAATCAAGATTGATGAAAAAAGAAAACTTTCTCACTTTAGATGATTTTGCAAATACATTAAAAGTAACCAGACAAACTGTTTCTAAGTATATTCAAAACAAAGATTTAAACGCCGTTAAGATAAATAAAAACTATAGAATTACCGTAAATGACTTTGAAAATTTCATCAACAACAATTCAACGGCACAGGAACCGCAAATTAGCTATTTAAAACGGACTAAAAACTGCTACCTCGATTATAATGATAAGTCAGATGAGTTTGAAATACTTTATACTCATGTTAATGGCGATTTTAAACTCATTGAACAAAATCACAACGGGAAAGAAAACAAATACATTTTTGGAGACAATTATTATGTATTAAAAAAATTATTGGAAACTCATAGGGGTAAAATTGATCTCATTTATATTGACCCACCTTTTGGAACAGGACAAGATTTTAATAGTATTGACGATGATTCTGCATATTCCGACAAACTCATTGACAGTGAATTTTTGGAATTTCTCCGAAAAAGATTGTTCTTATTGAAAGAACTTTTGAGCGAAAATGGCAGCATCTATCTGCATATTGACGAAAAAATTGGGCATTATGTCAAAATAATTATGGACGAAGTATTTGGTTTCAACAACTTCATAAATGACATAACAAGAATTAAGTGTAATCCTAAAAATTTTGCACGTAAAGCCTATGGAAATTATTCCGATATGATTTTATATTATGCAAAAAGTAGGGATATGCAAATATGGAATGAAATAAAAGAGCCAATGGATGAAGAAAAACGTCAAGAGCTTTTTCCTAAAAAACATCCCGTATTTGGACTTTATACAACACATCCCATTCACGCCCCCGGTAAAACAATTGATGGCGATACAGGTATGGAATGGAAGGGTCTGATGCCACCTAAAGGCAGGCATTGGAGATATTGTCGAGAGGTCTTGACTTTACTTGATAAACAAAACCTCATTGAGTGGTCTGCAAATGGAAATCCAAGAAAGATTGTATTGGCAAATGAACATAAAGGTTTTAAATTTCAAGATGTATGGGAGTTTAAAGACAAAGGATTATCATTTGTAGATTATCCGACCCAGAAAAATGACGACCTATAGGATCGGATCATTTTGAATTCTTCAAATGAAAACTCCATCGTTTTAGACTGCTTTTGCGGCTCAGGAAGCACATTAAAAGCAGCCAATAGACTCAAAAGAAATTGGATTGGAATTGACAATTCAACCCATTCACTTGAAGTTGTTCGTAAAAGTTTTAAAGCCAACAAAATAGCTTGTAATTTCTTTGAATATGTTCTAAAGTCTAAGTTATAAAAAGGATTTTAGATAGCTATCTATCAATAAAGCACTAATAATATCATATTCACACTCTTGAACCTGAACACAAGTTTTATCATTTATGAGTGTCGGTAATGATGAATAAAAAGATTTATCTTAGTGAAAAAATAATTGACATGAATCTAATCAATTTTATGGCTCAATTTCCTGATGAAATATCTTGTAAATTGAAATTCAAGGAAATGC
>JAEWWJ010000124.1 GCA_023396415.1 Bacteroidota bacterium | reverse complement strand
GGTCGTAGCTCAGAGGTAGGCAAATTTGCCAAGCCGGTAGAGGAGCTGATCATATCCGGAAATATGAGTTTGTCCCATTGAATACTTTCTTGATAAAAGGCGGCTTTCATGCCAAAATGCAAAGTAGAGCGCGCCGAAAGTTGAAGCTTATAGGAGTAAATCGCTGCTGCTTGCGTGCGGCTGTATGCCCCATCACCTTGGTCGTTGCGCATGATAAAAAGACCATAGCCACTGTTGATGGAAGGTAAATTTTGATCATAAGCAACGCTGTAAGTCAAAAAAGCCTGCGACAATGAGGGCCATTGGTTTCGGTAATTGAGGTTCAAGCGGCCACATTCGGTGTTTCCGGCCAAGGCTGGATTCAGATAGATGGGATTGGCATAAAATTGCGAAAACGAAGCATCTTGACCCTTAGTTTCTAAGGATAAAAAAAACAACATCACCGGAAAAAACAAGGAAAAAACCCCTTTCATGCCAGATAGCTCATTTGCATAAATTTAGCGGCGCAATGTTACGGATTTTTTCCTTTCTTTTGCCATTACCTCTCAAAAAACAAAAACGACACCCGACACAAGCAATAATTGGCCCGAAAACCCGTTGTAGATGAACTTAATATATGGATGAATCTGATTCATTTTGCCAACAATTCACTTGTTTTATTGTTGTAGTTGGATGATGAGGAAAATCTTGTTTAGAAACGAAAAACACAATGATGAACCGCTTTCTACTTTCATTGCTTAGCATATTTCTTTTTTTTGATGTTCCCGCACAGGTTTTACTCGAATCTAAGACGGTGCAATTGCATTGGCATGCCAACGACAGCTTGCAGCTTCCGGGCAAAGACAAAATTGAACGGTTGAGCTTTGTTGGTGCATTTTATCCCGCCTTTGATTCGCCCATTCCTTATTATAAAGATCGTCTCGATCTTTTTGATAAAGACCTTGAGATTTCAGCCAAATTAAGTGAAATAACAGTAGAGCCGATAGACGATGCTCAGCTGCAATGGATTGAAAATATGACGCTTCCGACCGATTTTTCAGTTCATACCACTGTTTTAACCGGTCGCGACGAGTCTTTTGTGCAAGCGCGAGTTTCGAGTTTACGTCGCAACTCCACCACCCATAGCATTGAACGTTTGTTGAGCTTTAAGATAGAATATTTTTATGAAGTGGCCACCGATTTAAAAGACAGCGGAACGCAGTTTGCCACCCAATCGGTTTTGGCCACCGGCACTTGGTACAAAATCCGCATCAACAAAAGTGGAATTTATAAAATTACCTATTCCGAGCTGCAAGCAATGGGAATTAATGTTGGCGCGGTCAACCCAAAAAACATTAGGGTGTATGGAAATGGTGGCGGTACGATTCCTGAAGCCAATAGGACCTTCAGATATGATGATTTGTTTGAAAACCCCATTGTGGTAGTTGGCGAAGAAGACAATGTTTTCAATCAAAATGACTATGTCCTATTTTATGGACAAGGCCCTTTGGTTTGGGATTATAACCCTTCGAGTGGTTTTTTCGATCATAGGCCTACCTATTACGATGATTACTCCTATTATTACATCACCGCTGACTTAGGTGCAGGAAAACGCATTCAAACACAAAACAACCAAGGCGAAATTGCCGAAACAGTAACTTCATTTTTGGATTACCAACTTTATGAACAAGATTTGGTCAACCTCAGCAACACCGGCCGTACTTGGTATGGCGATCTTTTTGATGTGAACCTCAGCAAAGATTTCACCTTTGATTTTCCAAACATTGACCGCAGCAAAAAAGGCCGTGTTGTTACCGATTTGGCAGCACGTGCATTCGGCCCGTCGAGCTTTCAACTTTCCGTTGATGCCAATGTGCTTCAAAATATTTCCATTGACGCTACCCAAGAAACCGGCTACGACTGGGCTAAAGGCAATGGGGCCAACAAACAGTTTTTTCCATCCGGCGACCGCATTACGGTGAACCTCAAATACAACCGCAGCCTTAACTCATCAAGAGGTTGGTTAGATTTTATTGCTGTAAATGCTTATCGAAACCTACGCTTTACCGCACCTCAATTACATTTCAACAACAGTAAACTATTTGATAACGAAGCCTTTGTTAAGATGGAAATGTCAGCTGCAACCTCTGCCATCGAAGTGTGGGACATCAGCGAAGCGGTGAATCCATATCAAGTGCAAAGCAACCTTCAAGGCGATAAACTGACCTTTCTAACGCAAGCCAATCAGCTGCGCCGATTCATTGCCTTCGACAAAAGCAGCTTTCTTTCGGTTGAAAAAGTGGGACCGGTGGCCAATCAAAACCTGCATGGCATCCGCGACATTGATTATCTCATCATCACTCATCCCGATTTTTTGGAACAAGCCCAACGTTTGGCACAGATTCATCGCGATGAAAGCGGCCTCAACGTTTTGGTGACCATCCCATCGCTTATTTACAACGAATTTTCATCCGGAGCGCAAGATGTAAGTGCCATCCGCGATTTTGCCCGCATGTTATACAGCGAAAGCAGCGTGGGAAAAAAACTCAGGTACCTTTTGCTTTTTGGCGATGCCTCTTTCGACTATAAAGACAAGCTTAGTGGCAACACCAACTATGTGCCTACTTATGAAACTGTTACTTCGCTCAACCTTGTCAATTCCATTGCCACCGATGATTATTATGGCTACCTCGATCGCTTTGAAAACGGTTCAGAAGATAGCCTTCTCGATATTGGCATCGGTCGCTTTCCGGTGGCCACAGCTTTAGAAGCTGAGCAAATGGTTGATAAAGTAGTGAAGTACATCTCGGCTGAACCGGAAGTAATGGCGCCTTGGAGAAATGAAATCACACTTATCTCTGACGATGGCGACACCAACCAACATCTTTCCGACTCTGAAAATATAGCCAACCTGTTAAGGTCGGATTATCCCGATTTCAATCTCGTTAAAATCCACCTTGACGCATACAAACAAATCGCTACTCCGGGAGGACAGAAAGCCCCGGATGTGAATGAGGCCATCAATAAAAAGATGGCCAGAGGAACTTTAATCGTTAATTATTCAGGCCATGGAGGCGAAATTGGCTGGACCGAAGAAAAAATTCTTCAGATTGCCGACATCAACTCATGGAGAAACCGCTCTAAACTTCCCGTTTTCATTACGGCAACCTGCGAGTTTTCGCGCTATGATGATCCCGAAAGAACATCAGCCGGCGAAATGGTTTTTATGAATCCTGCAGGTGGTGCCATTGCCATGTTTACAACAGCAAGAGCCACCTATTCGGCTACCAATCTGCGCCTAAACAGAGCTATTTTTAACAACAATGTGTTTGAAAAATTTAATGGTGAATATCCTCGCTTTGGCGATGTGATCAGACGGTCGAAGTTGGAAGGCGATGCCAACGACAGAAAGTTTGTCCTGCTCGGTGATCCGGCGCTGCAACTCAGCTTCCCTAAAGAAAAAGTCATCACCACACATATCAATGGAAACGCAGTAGGCACAACCGCCGACACCCTCAAAGCACTTGACATCACCACCGTTCGTGGAATAGTTGCCAACAACGATGGACAGCAGTTGACCGGTTTTAATGGGGTATTGTATGCTATTGTTTATGATAAAGAGAATCAAATCAGGACTTTAGGCGATCAAGGTCCTACATCCACTTTTTTGCTGCGCAGCAGTATTTTACACAAAAGTACGGTGGAAGTGAAAAATGGCCTCTTTGAATTTACGTTTATGATGCCCAAAGACATTGGCTACCAATATGGCCCCGGAAAAATTAGTTATTACGCCACTGATTTGATCACTGATGCTCAAGGCAGCTTCGAGAATTTTTTAGTTGGAGGGTTTAGTCACAACAGTGTGGTGGACAACAACGGTCCCGAAATTCGCCTTTTTATTGGCGACACAACTTTTATTTCCGGCGGCTTTACCGATGAAAACCCCAATGTATTGGCTTTGCTTTCCGACGAAAACGGAATCAATACCACCGGTTCGGGAATAGGACATGATTTGGTGGCTACTTTAACCGGAGCCACTGAACGCTATGCCATCATCAACGAATTTTATTCAGCTAAACTCAATGTGAGCTCCGAAGGAGTGGTAGTATATCCATTTGCCAACCTCAATGCCGGCAAACACACCCTCACCTTGAAAGCGTGGGACATTCTCAACAATTCCAACACCGCCACCATCGAATTTGAAGTAGTTTTAAGCGATGCTATGCGCATTGACAACCTCGCCAACTACCCAAATCCATTCAACGGCACCACCAATTTCGTCTTCGATCACAACCAATCATCTGATCCATTGGACGTTGAAATTCAAATATTTAATACCAACGGACAATTGGTACGCACAATAATTGCTAATGAACAGTACAGTTCAGGCTATCGAAGTTTACCTATTCAATGGAATGGCAGATCAGAAATGGGCTTCCCTGTTGCGAAAGGTTTGTATATTTACCGCGCCATTGTAAAAAACGCTAAAGGTGTTTCGGCAGAAAAACGGTCCAAGTTACTGTACTATTAAAGAAGATGATCGAGAATTATTTTAAAAGATTTCAACATTTCAACAACACCACCAACAGTTTTATGTTGTTGGCTGTGATCTTATTGTCACCCTTTTTTGGCCTATCACAAAAAACAGCTCTCGAGCCATCAAATGCTCCCATGGGCATCGAACCTGAAAATTACGCTGAAGAATCGGTACTACACAACGGCTACTGGGTTAAAATGGCCATTACTGAAACAGGAGTTTACAAAATTACCTACGACGACTTGGAGGCTATGGGATTTCAGGCCGCCAGCCTCGATCCACGCAACATCGCCATTTATGGCAATGGAGGAGCCATGCTACCTGAAACCAATGCCAGTTTTCGTTACGACGATTTGTTTGAAAATGCCATTACCATTATCGGCGAGAATGATGGAAGCTTCGACCCTGAAGATTTGATCTTTTTTTATGGCATGAACACCCTATCTTGGGAACTCCAGAACAACCGTTTTGTGCAGCAGATCAACTACTTCAGTGATACCAATTATTATTTCATTACCTTAAAAAACCAAGCAGGCAAGCGGGTTGTCTCCCAACCTCAAGCCATTGGAACAACCGACCGTGAATTGACCACTTTTCTCGATTATCAAGTTCATGAAGTTGATCTCGAGAACCTTATCATGAGTGGAAAAGAATGGTACGGCGAACAAATCACCAAAGAAAAGCCCCTGTTCAGTATTGATTTTTATTTTCCACACCGCGAAATCACTCGGCCTGTGCGCATGGAAATGAATATTGTCGGAAGAAGCATTAGTGAAACTTTTTATTTTGCCATGAATGTAAATGGGCAAAATATTGTTCCCTCCACTCCTTTTATGCAACTTGCGATTGACAATTCTGCACATGCCCGCGAGGTTTTTAAAAGCAACAGTTTTAATACAGACCAAGATCATCTGAACTTCGAGATTAATGTTGATGCCCAAAACGACGACTCCAAAGCATGGCTGAACTACATTCGTGTGAACACCTGGCGAAAGTTGATCTACGACGGCGCACAACTTAGATTCAGAAACCCTGAAGCCATTGCCGAAGGCGGAAGAAGCAATTATGTTGTAAAAACTAATACTTCTGATCTTTTTCTATGGGATATTTCTCATCCTTTGCTTCCTCGATCGCAAGCATACAACCTGATGGGCGATCAACTGAGTTTCAAAATAAACTCAGATACCTTAAAAGAATTTATTGCTTTTAGCTCTGGAAACGCCCTCACGATCGGGCCATTTAAAAAAATTGAAAACCAAAACCTACACAATATCAGCAGTTGCGACATGCTGATTGTGGTTCATCCCAACTTTTTAGACGAAGCGCACGAGCTGGCCGGATTGCATTATGCCGACGATGGCCTTGAAAGTATTGTGGTAAATCTGAATGATATTTACAATGAGTTTGGGGGAGGAAAAGCCGACATTACTGCCATTAGAGATTTTGTGCGCATGGTGTATATCAAAAGCAGTTTTCGAATGAAATACCTGCTTTTGTTTGGCGATGGCTCGTATGATTACAAAAACCGGATTGCAAACAACACCAATTTTGTACCCACTTACCAAGCCAGCGGCTCTATGATTGAGACCCAAAGCTACGTGAGCGATGATTATTTTGGACTGATGGGCACACAAGAAGGTTCTGAAATGTTTGGGATTTTAGACATTGGAATTGGACGTTTTCCAGTTCGTAACCGCGACGAAGCCAAAGCTATGGTTGAAAAAACCAAAGTTTATCTTCAAGGCGGTCGCCTCCAAACCGGCGAATGGAGAAACAACATCACCTTTATGGCCGACGATGCCGACAGCAATCTTCATTTCAACCAAGCCGAAACCCTTGCCAATGATGTGGATACGGGTTTTAAGAATTTAAATATCAAAAAGATTTATCTCGACAGCTACAAAAGAACCACTGTTCCAGCCGGTTACCGCTACCCCGATGCCAATAAAACCTTACTTTCGGTCTTGGACGAAGGATCGTTGGTGGTGAATTATACCGGTCACGGTGGCATCACCGGGCTTACAGACGAAAAGGTGTTTACAATCGGTGAAATTGAAAATATGAACAACATCAACAAGTTGCCGTTCTTTATTACCGCCACTTGCGAGTTCAGCCGTTTCGACAATCCAAACTTTGTTTCAGCAGGCGAAAGACTGCTACTCAACCCCAACGGCGGCGCCATTGCCCTGATGACAACTACCCGCTTGGCTTTTGCACACTCCAATTTTGCTGTTAACAAACGCGTTTATGAAGTGATGTTTGAAAGCAACAAGCAACAAATTCGTCGCTTGGGCGATATCATTCGAATGAGTAAAAACCCTACCAGCATCTTTATCTACAATTTTGTGCTGTTAGGCAATCCCGCCTTACGTCTTAATTATCCTGAATACAAGGTGAGCATCACCGAATTCAACGGCAACACCTCCTATGAAACAGTAGATACCCTTGGAGCCTTGTCGAAGGTTGTTTTGAAAGGCGAAATCACTGATCAATCCGGAGAAGTAAAAACCGATTTCAATGGGTACATTTACCCCAAGATGTTCGACAAAAAAAGCAAATTCAAAACCCTTGCCAACGACAATGCCAGCATAGCCTCCTTTTTTGCTTATTTCGATAAGTTGATTTACAAGGGAAAAATTACCGTAAACAATGGGAAATTCGCATTTGAATACCTTGTTCCGAAAGACATTGCCTTCCAATTCGGAAAAGCTAAGATTAGCTTTTATGCTGTTGACACCATAAATTTTGCTGATGCAGGAGGTTATTTTGACGATATCGTTCTTGGTGGAGTAGATCAAACTGTCCAACAAGATTATGAAGGACCTGAAATTGAGATGTATATCAACGAACCAAATTTCGCTGACGGCGATTACAGTTCACCCGATGCGATGGTTTATATCCGTTTGAGCGACCCACAAGGCATTCATTTTCTTGGCAATAGCATTGGTCGCGATATTGTGCTTACCCACAAGAGCAACGGACGCGAAGAAATTTTGTTAAACACCCACTTTTCGCCTACCTTAGACAGCTACAGATCAGGGACTATCGCATTTCCTATGACCGGATTAAGCCAAGGAACACATCACATCAGCCTCAAAGTTTGGGATTTACACAACAATTCTTCAGAAAAAGAAATCTGGTTTAAAGTTGATCCAAAAGCGCCACTCAATATCACCCACTTACAAAATCACCCAAATCCCTTCAGTGGCAACACCTCATTCACTTTTCAACACAACAAACCCAACCAAAAATTGGATGTAACAATAGAAGTTTACGACCAAATGGGAAATTTTGTGACCCATTTCAGCAAAAATATTTCAAGCTTCGGCACCCACTCCTCCCCCATCGAATGGAACGGAACAACGAGCAATGGAAGCCCACTACCGGCAGGAATGTATGTTTATAAAGTTCAAATCAAAGACGGTGAAGGTCAATTTTTTAGTGCCGCACAAAAGATTTTAATTGTTCCAACCCGAGAATAAAAAAGATGATTACAATAAAAAATTATAATAGCCGTTTAGCAACAGTATCAAACCACAACATCACGCAAATAACTATGAAGTTAAAAGTATCTCTTCTGGCAGTTCTTAGCTTATGCACCAGCCTTTTATATTCGCAAACTTACCAAGAGCTGTCGGGACGTAACACCCTGAACGTTATCACCACTGCAGTTCCGTTTATGATGATAGCCCCCGATTCGCGCGCAGGCGCCATGGGCGATGCCGGCGTTTCGTCAGCACCCGATGTGTATTCCATGCACTGGAACCCTGCAAAATACGCTGTCTTAGAAAGCGATATGAGCGTTGGCTTATCCTACAGTCCTTGGTTGCGCAACCTCGTTCCCGATATGAACTTGGCCTATTTGGCTTTTGCCAAAAGAATTGATGCCAGCTCGGCCATTGGTGCTACATTGCGGTTTTTCACCTTAGGTGATATTCAATTTACCAACGATCAAGGAGGCGACGAAGGTACTTATCGCCCCAGCGAATGGGCTCTGGATGCTACTTACAGCCGTAAACTCACCAATCACCTGTCGGGTGCGGTGGCAGGACGTTTTATCTATTCCAACCTCACCTTAGGGCGAAGCGTTGGAGGCGGATCCACCTCTGCCGGTATCTCTGCAGCAGCCGATGTGGCCGTCTATTGGGAAAAGGAAGTGGTCTGGTTTCAAGACATGGGTTCCTCATTTGCATGGGGAATTAACATCTCCAACATCGGAACCAAGTTAGGCTACAGCTCTGCCAGCATTAAAAAAGATTTTATTCCTACCAATCTGCGTTTTGGACCTACCCTCAAACTGGAAATTGACGACTATAACGAGATCGCATTTTCCCTTGATTTTAATAAATTATTGGTTCCCACGCCTCCTGTTTACAAGCGCGACTCTATCAGCGGCAATCCCATTGCCATTGAAGGAACCGACAAATTTGAAATTCTACAAGGCATGGACGATGATGTTTCTGTTGTTGCCGGTATCTTACAATCGTTTTATGATTCACCCGGTGGATTTCAAGAAGAAATGCGTGAGTTTAGCATCTCATTTGGTGCTGAGTATTGGTACAATAAAGTTTTTGCCCTCCGTGGCGGCGCCTTTTATGAAGATGCTACCAAAGGAAACAGAAAATTTTTCACCCTTGGTGCCGGATTGCGTTACAACGTTTTTGGTTTAGATTTCTCTTATCTAATTCCTGTTGATTCACGTAACAACCCATTGCAGAACACTTTACGCTTTGCTCTCACCTTCGATCTCGATGCACAAGCCAAAGCAAAGTAAAAAGTATTTTCAATATGATTTAAAGCGGCTGTCTCTTTGAAGATGGCCGTTTTTTTTTATGGTGTACAATGAGATGTTGAATACAAAAGATGAAAGGAAGAAGATAAAAGAGGGTTGCACGATTTTGGAGTTATCATTAAACGCAAAATGCCAATCGTTGAAGAGCAAATATTAAATCCTAACTCCTGACGCTAATCTTCAAAAAATTCAGGCAAAAAGTTTAACAAATACAAGGTGTGGGTAGCGCGGGTGATGGCGGTGTAAATCCAACGGAGATAGGCAACATCAACTTGTTCGGCAAGAAAAACACCTGAATCCAAAAACACCATAGGCCACTGTCCGCCTTGCGTTTTATGACAGGTGAGGGCATAAGCATATTTCACCTGCAAAGCATTAAAATAAGGGTCTTCCTTTATCATGGCCCAACGTTTGGCTTTGGAGGGAATGTGCGCGTAGTCTTCTTGAATGGCCGCAGAAAGGCGCAAATATTCAGCTTCGCCCAGTGCCGGTGCGTCGAGCATCAGCGTATCAGTGAGCACCTTTACCGAAAGGGTAGGTTGATCGGGAAACTCAAGAAAACGGATGTCCACATCAGCAAAGTGAAAGCCGTACATTTCCTCAAATTTATTGATGCGTACCACTTCGACAATGTCGCCATTGGCGATGAATGAACCCTGTTTCTTTTCGTCCGTCCAGAAATAATTGTTTTTCACCACCATCAGCAGGTCGCCCGACGTAACATCCTCATCCATTCCTAAAATGCGCTGCCTGATGGCGTTGTTGTATAGGTTGGCCCTTTTGTTTGAGCGACAGATGACCACTGCTTTAGAGAAATCTCTTCCGCCAAAGGCATTAAAAAAAAGATCTTCCACTTGCTCGGGTTCTAAAAGAACGAAATCATCAAAAGACCTTGTCTTTAACAAAGGCAAAGACGCATCATTTTCTGCCAATTTTTGTCGCACCCGGGTAGCATTAAAAAGGATTCCTGAATCCAATGCTTGGCGCATCACCTCGGTGAGTTCAAAGCTGGCTGCCGTGAGTGAAAAGCTACTTTTCAACATTTGAAGATCGAGGGCCGGACTGTATTCAAGACCCACGGGCGGCAACTGGGCGTGGTCGCCAATGAAGAGCAGCCTGCAATTGAGGCCTGAAGAAACATAGTTGATCAGATCGTCCAACAAGCTCCTGCCCGCCTCTGCCGCGCTGTCATTGATCATCGAAGCCTCATCAACTATAAACAGGCAGTTGGTGTGTTTGTTTTCGGCACAGGCCATAATGCGACGGCCATCGGGGGTGCGGCTGTGGAAATAAATTTTCCGGTGAATGGTATGGGCTGCAATGCCGGTATAGGATGTAAGCACTTTGGCCGCCCTACCGGTGGGTGCCAACAAAACAAAACGCATCCGGATGGCCGGAAGGCTGCGCACCAAAGCCGTTACTATGCTTGTTTTTCCGGTTCCGGCATAGCCTTTAAGCAGATACAAGGGATTGCTCTTCACTGACAATAAAAAAGCAGCAAGATGGCGCATCACCGTGTCTTGGCCAGCAGTTGGGCTGTGTCCAAAATTTGACAGTAAGCTCTCGTAAAGCCGGGTTTTATTCATCAGAATGGGTATCCAATGCCAAAATTCCAAACCAACTGCTTCATTTGCAATCTATTTAACATCCATCGTTGGTTCAAGGGTTGCTCTGGATTGCGGATAGGAGCAGCGGCATCGAGACGGAAGATGAAAAATGAAAAGTCGAAACGCAGACCAATACCGGCATCCAAAGCAATGTCATTGTAAAAACGATCGAGTTTAAAATTTCCATCCCGGTAATATTCTTTTTCTTTTAAAGTCCAAATGTTGCCTGCATCCATAAAAAGAGCCCCTTTGAGATAGCTGTAAATTGGAAAGCGATACTCAACATTAAACTCCAGTTGTATATCGCCAACGCGCTCAATTCTAAGGGTATCGGTAAACGATCCCGGGCCTAACTGCCGCAACTGCCAACCCCGCATACCGTTTGAACCTCCGGCAAAAAAACTGCGCTCAAAGGGCATTTCGTTGCTGTTTCCATATGGCAGGCCCAGGCCCGTCATGGCCCGAAACACAATACGTTGCTCGTGTGTAAACAAACGGTAATACCTAAAATCGTGGTCAAAACGGACATATTGCGCATATCGGATTCCCAAAAGGGTGTGAAATTCATCGTTGAATTTGATCAGCGGCGTTTTGTTGAACAACGAAAGCAAGTTACCTGAGCTCTCCACGTTGAGGCGATAATATACGAAATCGTTGATTTTGTTCATGTTTTGATTGTTGTAAATGAAGCTGTACTTCATACTAAAAATCAAATGATCGGAATACTGGTCTTTGAAACGTTGGTTGGTTTGCTGGTTCAGGAACAATTGAAAAGCTGCTGAGGGCGAAACCTTCACAGAGCTAAGATTGATGATTGTGAACAAATGATTGATGGTAGGTTTGGTCATCCAGTCGTAACCAAAGGCAGCTTTCAGCACTGTGCGGCTGTAGTTCTGTCGCCGCTGGTCGCTAAACCCAATGTTGATATTGGTTTTAGGTTGGTACTCTTTCGCAAAGGCACGAAAAGCAATCGGACTTAAAAAACGTGGAAAGTACAAACTGGCATCGGCACCAAATTCGCGGGTGTTGAAAATGGAGGCAGCGGGCGATCCTTCGGGCAGCTCAACATTGAGCTTTTGTGCCTCGAAGCCACCATTCAAACGCAGGCGCAAAACTTCGGCTCCTTTGAAAAGGTTTTTGTTTGAAAACACCAAACTCCCTCTGATTCCAAGATCGCCACCTGAGTTAGTTCCTTCAATGTCAACTGAATAGGCATTCACTTTGCTGCGTTGGAGGTAAATATTGCAGTTGAGCCAATTGGTGTCGGAAACCATCGCGACGGGCGTTTGTAACAAAGTGTCGAAGGTGATGTTAGAAGCCCTATAGATTTTTAAATTGGTAAGTCCTTTGTATGTTAAACGAAGTTTATTGATACTAAAAGGTTCATTTTGATAGATTTGAACGATGTTATTGAAAATAGTGGGTTTGATTTTCAAATCGCCATCTGCTATAAATTTCACTTGCGACGAACGCCGCTCTTTGCTCCCGTTCAGGAAAATTGAAGTGGTATCCAAAATATTTTTATGGGATACGAATGGATTGTGTCGCGGAAAAACCAATACATTTTTAATGAAATATCGCTTGTGATACAGACCTGAAGAGCTGTTGGGATTGGGATTTTCGATCTTCATTTCAAGGTTGTAGCGGTGGGCGGAGAGACTGCTGTCCACATTAAAAAAGATAAAATCTTTAGAAAAGTTGAAGTATCCCTTGTCGCGCAAGTGATTGGTGATGCGGTCGCGTTCATTATCCATTAAATAGGCATCGTACACCGCTCCTGTTTTGAGCAAGGTATTGGGCTGGATGCTGTCAACAAAGCGTGCCAAAACCGAGTCGGAAATCACCTGTGTAATTTCATTAGCGATATAAGGCGTACCCAACTGAACCTTGAAATTTACCGCCGCAAGGCGCGATTTTCGCTGTTGTAGCTCAAAATCAACCTGATTGTTAAAGTAGCCTTTGTTGTAAACATATCGCGACAACTGCTGTGCGGTGTTTTGGTTTTGAAACTTGTCAACATACACAGGCGCATCGCCGGAGTTGCGATGCACCCAGCGCCAGAAACGCTTGTTTTGTCGCGATTCTGAAAAATAATAAAACCAAAGCTGGATTCGGTTCCCCAGAAATTTATTGTTCGGCTTTAGAGCAATGAGATATTCCAAATCTGACTTCGTGAAGTTCAAAGGTTTTTCATCCAATTCAACAACTGTTTTGCGAAGCAAGAGTTGATCGTCAGGAATAAAACGAGTGGCAGTGCAGGAAGCCAAAAAAGCAATGAGAACAGCAAAGCCAAACCAGCGCAAAAACATTTTCGGGCAAAACTTAGCAGACGCAAAGGCAATCAGAGCTCCGCTTTTTTCCTTCATGGTTTGTTTTACAAAATGAGTGTGCATCAGTTTCGTTCAGCAGATTGGGTTTGACCAAATATCGCTTTTGGTTTCTATACTTATTACAACTTTACAAATGTAGGGCAATGCTTTTAATTACACCAAAAGTTTTGCAATTTCATCTGTTGAAGCTGAAATGGATGACCTTGTGAGAGGAAAATGTAGATTGGCTCAAAACAATCAAATGTAACTTATACTTGACATTTAGTAATGGATATATTACTTTTGTAACTACATTTAAACCAATTGAAGATGAAAACACGTTTTCTTTTTCCAAACACTTATCGCAAAGTCGGATGGGTCATTTTAATTCCCTCCATCATTATCGGCATTCCCATATTTTTTTGGGATTTTAAGTTCGACTTTCTTGATTTGAAAGCCTTTGCCTTTTATAGCGACATGCCATTTTTTGGTACTGAAACCTATTTTGGATGGATAGAGACCAACCTAACGGCTACAATTATTGGTATCGGCATCATTGTTGGAGCTGTCTTTGTAGCATTTTCAAAGCAAAAGTTTGAGGATGAATTTGTTGCGCAAACACGATTTGAATCTTTGGTTTGGGCCACTTATGCACAGTACGCCCTACTTGTTTTTTGCTTTATTTTTTTCTATGATTTTGGGTTTCTTGCAGTGATGGTATTCAATATGTTCACCCTGCTGCTCATTTTTATCCTGAGATTTCAATTCGTCCAATACCGCAACAGAATCAAGCTCGATCATGAAAAATAACCTCAAGGTAGAACGCGCCATCTTGAACATCACTCAAGAGCAACTTGCGATGGAAGTGGGTGTTTCGCGCCAAGCCATCAACTCCATCGAACTCAATAAATATGTGCCTTCCACGGTCCTATCGCTTAAAATATCACGTTATTTTAACAAGTCGGTCAATGAAATATTTTTTTTGGAGGAAGATGATTAGCCAAATAACAGTGCTAAAACCCAATTCAATCAATATCCAAAAATATAGGGAGGGAAATATTTGCAGAGCCTCCAAACAAGAAATGTACTTTTTCGTGATAGATTTACCTTTATTTGTTTCATACCTTTACCTAATTAACGAAAATATATTAAAGTCACATTTCCTTTTTGTAAGTATTTCATATTCACATTTATAGGTTGAGTGAATCAACTGTAATTTTAGAACAATGAAAAGTAAATTGCCATGAAAAAAAATATTTTATTTGCCATTTTGCTCATTTCAATCCAAGCCAACAGCCAGAACTATAAGCTGTTCAAGCCCACATCGCTAAAAGTTTTTGCCCTATTGCCTGAAATGGATTCGACCTTGAATTTAAAATTTGATTCGGTCGGTTTCAATGGAGAAGATTCGGTTTATCACGTTTACAAAGACATCAGCAATTTATGGGTGGATGGAAGCGGTTGTTATTTTTGGGGCAATGACCAATGTAATCCGCAAAACAAACCCAGATGGATGGGAAGTACTGTTTATTTCAACGAAAACCACGAGTATAAGTTTATTACATGGGCCAACGGCCTACTACACATGAAGTTCTCGTCGGTGCAAGGCGATTCATCCTATTTTTATGAAGATGCAACAAGAAAATTTTCAATCACTTATGAAGGCAAAGACACTTTGACAGTTCTTGGAGTTTTAGATTCAGTGCAGCAGTACAGAATCAAACATTTCGATCAAGCTGGGAATACCATCGAATCGCCTTTGAACAATTATATGATTATGGTAGGAAAAACGCTCGGTTTAATCCGGTTTTTTCATGTTGATAAATTTCCAAATGGTTTAATTCCGTTGCAGTTAATTGGAAATAAAGCCCCAAATGTCGGCTTGCACGACATCACGCATGGGATGGTGTATGATTTTCAACAGGGCGATGAAATTCAATACCATGCATATTCTTTAGCTCATTGGCAGGGTCAAACCATCTATAATTACAATTATTTTAGGAAATATACCATCCTCGAAAGAACTGATTCTGCAAATATTGCTAATTATAAAGCAATATATGAAAGATTTAATGCAGATTGTACTAACTATGTTTATGATACTATACAATTAGTGTACAATAAAAACTTGGTTATTATGGGTCTTCCTTTCGATGAGATCAATCAGAATGATGCACTTATGGAGAGAAGTTTACGCAAATTATCCTATTGCGGTTTAAGTTTAATGCGATTCAAATCCTCACGTCACATAGGGACAGGCTACTGTGAATCGAGGAATTGTTGGGGAAATAGAGATGCCTTTGGGCCTCCGCCTACAGAAACAAAAACCTATGTGTTTGGACTCGGATTGTACGATGATTTTTATAAAAAATTTGATTATACATTGCAAAATTATGATGAGAATAGGCAATATATTGTTTATTTCAAAAAGAATGGGATAGTTTGCGGAAGTGAAACCATAGTAGGAACAGCCGAACACAGCGCATTAGACCCTTTGTTTTCGATATTTCCAAACCCTGCAAAAAACAGTTTAACTCTAGAAGCTAAAAAAAATAGTCTGGGTACTGTTACCATCTTCAATCTCACCGGACAGGAAGTGCAGAGCGAACAAATGATTGGACAACGCTCAACGCTTGATGTTTCAAAATTGAAAGCCGGAATATACTTGCTTCAATTGGAAAGTGGAGACAAGATTGAAGTGAAAAAAATCATTAAAGAATAAAAATTGAACTGTAATCTGTAATCTGGGAACAGCGCTTGCGCCCGTCCATTTATCACTAACCGTTAATCTTTAAAATTGCTTGCGCCAGCCAAAACAAAGAACAAAAAATAAAGAACAATGAAAAATAGCTTTAAACAATCTTAATATGCGGATGATACAGAAACACAAATATATACTGCTCGTAAGTTTTTCTTTTGCTATTTTGTATGCACTCATTTCATTAGTGAATCATTATTTTTTCCGAACTTATGCTTTAGATTTGGGCTTATATACCCAGGCAGCTTACAAATATGCTCATCTTCAACTTGCTGACAGCATGATGATTAAAGACTATTTTGAACCTATGCTTGGTGGGCATTTTGACTTGTACTTAATCCTTTTTTCTCCTTTCATCTATGTATTTGGCACCTATTCGCTATTGATCGTTCAAATTATTGCCGTCATTGCAGGCGGGATAGGAGTTTACTATTATTTTAAAATATTAGGAGTCGAAAACAAAAACATTCCCATCATTGCCGCCATTTATTTTTACGTTTTCTTTGGGGTTTTTGGTGCCTTTTCCAATGAATACCATAGTGTTGTAGTTGCCGGCAGTATTGTGCCCTGGTTTTTCGTTTCGGTTCATCGCAACAAAAAAGTGCTGTCAATTGTCCTTTTGTTCCTCATGTTGGTATCGCAAGAAAACATCTCTCTATGGCTATTTTTCATCTGTCTTGGCATGGCGATCGAATACAGAAATGATGCTAAAAAAATCTCTCTTTTATTAATGTACGCAGGCATTTCAATCATTTATTTTATATCTGTCATTGCTTTCATTATTCCATCTTTTTCAACCCAAGATGAATATGGTGGATTTTTGTATTCGTTTTTAGGCAACAATGCTTTCGATGCCTTTAAAACACTGATAACCCAACCAATAGATAGCTTCATTGCGCTTTTCACGAACCACAACAACCATCCGCATGGCGACTTTGTTAAAGCAGAATTACACCTTATCGTTTTGGCTTCCGGCCTGCCATTGCTCATTAAAAAGCCACAATACCTCCTGATGCTGGTCCCCATTTATTTCCAGAAGCTCTTTCACAACAACTATTTAATGTGGGGTATTGGCAGTCAATACAATATTGAATTTGCACCCATAATGGCCATTGGAATTTTTAAGGTAATTTCTGAAATTAAGAAGCTGAAAATCAGCCTAATAATGTCTTTTATTGTGCTATTTTTTGTGATAGCTTCAACATTAAGGACGATGGATCAAACCATTTTGTTTACTGACAAATCACGGGTTAGATTTTATCAAAAAAACCATTATCAACGCAATTACAATGTAAAAAGCGTACATCAACAGTTGGCAAAAATACCAAAAGACGCCAAAGTAAGTGCCCAATCGCCTTTTGTCCCTCACTTGTCATTGCGCGAAAATATCTTTCAATTCCCCATCATTAGAAATGCTGATTACATTATTTATTCCAGAAATGAAAGCAGTTACCCCCTTTCACAGGATGAATTTGACATGAAAATCAACACATTAGAACAATCAAATGATTGGGAAATACTTTATAATAAGGAATTAGTAATTTTAAAGAAAGTTGCTTCGAAGGACTAAAAGTCAAAGACCAAAGACAAAGAGTAAAGAAAAAGGCTGAAGACTAAAGGAAAAGATAAAAGATAAATGAAAAAACGAAAAGCAGATCAAAGAACAGTAAATGTGAACTTCAAACGCCACATCCTCACCTCTGAAAGCTATACCCCTCAGCTGCTTTGGTCATTTATAGGAACTGCAAACAGGTAAATCATCACCAACAAAGTAACGGTGGCTGTGCTCACAAAAGCCACCGTCGCACCAAACTGGTACCACAACAAACCGGTGATCATGCTGGCAAGCATGGCGCAAATGCTTTGCAAACCGGCAAAAGTTCCAATAGCAGTGGCAGTGTCTTTACGATCGGTGATATTTGAAATCCAAGCTTTTGAAATACCATCTGTAGCGGCTGCAAACAATCCATAAAGAAAAAAGAGGAAATAAAAAACGCGAATATCGGTTGTAAAAGCCATCCCAAAATAAACGCCGGCAAAAAGTAATAACCCAAGGATAAAGACTTTTTTTAAACCAATTTTATCAGCTAAAATTCCCAATGGATAAGCGGTAAGAGCAAAAATAAGGTTATAGAAAATGTACACACCGATGGTGGCCGTATCGTCGAGACCTGATTCTTTCGCTTTGAGTAAAAGAAACACATCAGAGCTGTTGAACAGGGCAAAAATCAACAAACCCATTACGAGTCTTTTATAGGCCAATGGACTATTTTTCAAATACTTAAAAAAAGAAAAGAAAGAAACTGACTTTAAAGGAGCTTTTGCAGGAATTTTCTTATCATGAAGCAAGGTAGTGGCGACAATAGCTAACAAGCCGGGTGCGAAAGCAATGAAAAAGAGGGTTTTATAATCTTCGGGATAAAAATAAAGATAGCCCAAAGCCAGCAGCGGTCCTAAGACAGCACCAAGGGTGTCCATTGAGCGGTGAAAGCCAAAAACCTTTCCCTTTGTTGAAGGCGTTGATTCATCGGAGAGAATGGCATCCCGGGCTCCGGTCCTGATTCCTTTTCCCAAACGATCCATGGTACGTGCTAAAAAAACCCACAGCGGATAAACAAAAATTGCCATCATCGGCTTTGAAATGGCACTCAAAGCGTAACCCCAACGCACAAACGGAGCACGTTTGCCGGCCACATCCGAAAGTTGTCCAAAATATCCCTTGCTCAGTCCGGCAGTAGCCTCAGCCATTCCTTCGAGGACGCCAATTAGGACAATAGAAAAACCAATGGATTTAAGATAGATGGGCAAAATAGGATACAGCATTTCGCTGGCTACATCGGTAAATAAACTGATCAGCGACAGTATCCAAACTGCTCTGGTGATGGGTTTTACAACTTTAATTGGACTGCTATTGGGCATAAAATTTATTCATTTTCGGCGTAAAAGTCGTAAAATTCAGCGGCAAACCCCTCCCAAACTTGAAAAGAATTTTCTTGTTGCGTTTCGAGCTGAACGCATTGAGGTTTAAAGATAAATTCACTTTCTTCAAGAAGAAAACAAAGAAAAATGAAATACGTATAACAACTTAATTATCAGCTGTTTAAGCGCCTTTCATTTTCGTGACAATGGTTTTTCTCATCGGAGACCATTCTGAAGCGTAGAATTTTTTGTTCAGCTCCTCCTCAATCAAAGCCGGATTAGTAACCAAAACACCTTGATCATTGGTTTGATAATTAAGGAGTTGCGTCTTTTTAATCAGATCAAAACGCGGAAGTTTTACTTTGTTGGTGGTTGTAATATGTCGGCCTTCCTCATCCACAAGAATAACTTTAGGTAAGAAAACGCCCTCGCGGCCAATGAATTGTGTCATTATTTGTTCTGCTGCCTCAAACTCTTCCTTGGTGGCCCGTCCGAGAGCTTCGTATTCTTTTATTTTGCGGTGGTCCCAAGTGGAAATGGTGGCAGAGCTTTTAGAAACCTCTGCTTCCAAATCATTGGTAGTGTTCAGCGTATCATGGCCCGAAGGCATCAGCAGCACCTTTCCTCCTCCCCCTTCGATATTGGAGGCGTAGCGCGGAACGGTGATTCCCGAAATCCAGCCTTGAAGATGTTTCATGTAAATCTTACCCACCTGAATAGGTGTAATGAAATGAACAATACCCCTTTCTTTGTGGCATTGCAGCAAATAATAGGGATGCACGCCCACCCAAAACATCCTTCTAAATGTCTCGGCCAGCGTTTTGTAATTGTCATTCACATGGTTGAGCAAAACGGTTTGATTCCGAATGGTAAACCCATAATTTTGAATCAGCTTTACGGCTTGAGCCAAATCTTCCGTTATCTCCTGATAATGATTGATATGGGTCATAAAATAAGTCTGCTTCGCAGGGCCTTCGGTATGTCTGTTGACTGCGCCACGTATCAATTCGAGCAGCTCTTTGGTAATGGCCATAGGCAAAACTACCGGCACGCGGGTGGCAATGCGGATCACACGCAAATGCGGCACCTTGCTCAATGATTCAAGGATGTATTGAAGCCGATGATGACTCGTCATCAAGGCATCGCCTCCCGTAACCAAAACCTCATTGATATTGGTGTTTTCGTTGATGTAAAACAGCCCCTTGTCAATTTCGGTGCTGTTCACATCCACAGTTCCATCCAATGATTTGGCCCGTTGGCAATGCACGCAATATGCGGCACAACTGGTGTTTTCAGCCACAAACAACGCCACCCGATTGGGATAACGCTGATATGCAGCACCATAGCTGCGCGATTGCTCAGCCATCGCACCTTCGGCTCCGGTGTCGGGAAATAATAAATTGGCCGGAGTTGGTACACTTTGCCAAAAAATGGGGTCTAAACGTTGCTCGGCCTTTTCGCCTTCTCCCATTACCGGATGAAAAGGATCGGCCTGCATCAGCGAAGCATAGTAAGGCGTAATGCGAAATGGCTCTTTGCCCTGCAGCTTTAAGGTTTCTATAGTACGTTGGATTTCAGCAGCTTGATAGTCAGATAACCGAATCACTTGCCGTAATTTTTCAACAGTGCGGATAGCATTTTTTTGCTGCCAAGCTGATGAACGCCATTCCTTTTCGGTTACATTTTTCCACAATGGAATACTATTGTAGGCGCGGGCTTGGTAAAAAACAGGATTTTTAATCAACATGATGTGTTATTTTAGCTGTAATTGACTTTCTTCCGGATTGATAGCTCCGCTTTTGATAAGATGTGATGTGTGAAAGCTTCGAGAGTTTTTTCGAAAAATAACTTTGAGCTTTAAACTCGTTTCAACACTATAGGTGCATCAAAAGGCGCATTTCAACATTCGAAATCGCGTCATTCAGCGACAGTTTTTGTTTAAAAAGAATGAACGTCAATGGTTCAAGCTATAAAAATAAGAAAAAAGCATCAAAACGTTGTTATAAAAAATGTGAAAAAAGCATGATGCAATTCATTGTAAACGCAAACAAATACATCCTAGTGGCCATTAATCCACTATTTTTAAATAAGTTGAAACATTCGTAGAATTTATTTGAGCATGAGAAAAAATATCAATAAAGTTTGATTCAGGACGCAATACCAATGAGAATTTTACAAATTTTAATTAGCTGAAGCTTTATACTCGCACATGAGAATGAAGGATGGGTGGTTTTGTTTAAATTTTACAATAGTAAAAAACTTCCCGTTTTCAATCGAAAACGGGAAGTTTTTTTGTATTTACCAAATACTAACGACTTAACGAATCAAAACCAACTTGCCATTGGCGCGATAGGTTTTTAAGTGGCCTTCTAAGATGATTTCATAATAGAAAGTACCACTGTTATGGAGTTCGGTGCTGAAGATGTCCAACCGGTAGCTGCCGGCGGTTTTCACCATCGGGCTTTCTTGT
>JAEWWJ010000093.1 GCA_023396415.1 Bacteroidota bacterium | reverse complement strand
GGACGGAGAAAAGTGGCTGGTGCAGAAATTGGTGAAGGAGTAAGGAGGAGTTGATTTGTTGGTTTAGAATGGTTTAGGAGTTTAGAGGGTTTAGGAGTTGATTCGTTGATTTGTTGATCTGGAAATTTGAAAATTTGACCCGAAAACTTTCGGATTTGAAGATTTGCCCGACCTACAATTTTCAAATTAGAAATTTTCAAATCCCAAATTGGTTACCAAAAGCCAATTTATTGATTTGTTTATTTGAAGATCTGATCCGAAAACTTTCGGATTTGAAGATTTGCCCGACCCACAATTTTCAAATCAGAAATTTTCAAATCCCAAATTGGTTGCCAAGAACCATTGAAACACCTGCCACCCACCTCCCAAAAATTAACTTGCTTTTTCAAAACATATCCTTTACTTTTACGGGAAATTATCAAAGTCCATCCAATGGCAAAACGAGTGATATGAACTATATAATTGATATACAGTTATTTACCCCCCCCATTTACATCTTTCTTGTTTGGGTGGAGTTGGTGTTGTGCGGTGCTTGTTGCACAAACCAACAACAGAACGTTTTGCACAGCCTTGGGTGCAACCCTACAGGCCAAAAGCCTGCCCGGCCGGGGCCGTTGATCTTTGAGACTGAGGGCCGTCTTGCATCAAAAGCTTTTGGGTGTGGGCAGGGCGGCCGGAGCTACGAACACACGCCCATAAGCATTTATAAAATTTTATATTTTTCAAAACATATTCTTATGAAAAACAGTATTTTATATTTAATTTCTATTTCTTTTGTGGTTTTACACTTAGCTTCGTGCAGCAAAGAAAAAATCAAAAACGACACCGGAGCATTGGCAACTGACCAACAAAGCAGCACCATCTTAAAGCTAATCCGGGCCTTTGATACAAAACTTTCAACCGGTTTCAAATCCGGCGAAAGCCTGAGCATAGATTCGGCAGTATGGTATGCCGAAGCGCTGCAGAATTACAATCACGCCCGTCCCGATCAGCAATACGAGGCAACAAAAGTAAGCAAACAGACATACGCCCTAACGATAGAAAACGGGCAGCTTGGCATGGACGATATGGCTACGCTGTATCAAAACATAGATAATTATCGCGTTCAGCAGATGTCTGCCCTGGGAGAAGGTGACAATTACCTCAAACTGACTGATGTGAATTTAGACAGCGTTGTTGGCACAACAGCCTACCTCAGCAGCACCAATGTTTTTGGATTGCGCCTGATCGAAGGACTATATCTCCCGTTTCAGGAGGGTGATGACTGGATTTGGGGTACACTGAGTCAACAATATGGTGCTCCGCCCGCAGGCAAGTGCGATGGCAGCATGTATGGCGTTTCGGATGCTTCTGACGAGTTGGCATGGAAGCTCAACCATCCGGCCATTTCCACTGTGCCTTATGTGTTTGTAAGCTGTACAACCTATACTGCAGTTGGTTTTGATTACGATGAACGACTATATGTTGGTTGGAATTATCCGCAGAACAATTGCCTCACAAGTGACACACTCAATTATTATCTGCAGCAGTCTCACCTTATCATCAACGATCCGGCTGAGGGTTTACGACCTCCGGGGAAAGATTTCTGTAATGTGGAGATTATTGATGAGTTAGTGATGTCCTCAACCAATTCATGGCATATTCACTTTTACAATGTAAGCTATGGTATAAAGATTATCTCCGGCCAGCAGGAAGAATAAATAAGTTTTGCACAAGAGTTTGTCTTAAATATGATCAATTAGAACCTGCTTGTTAGTTGAAATGGATTGCAATATTTAAGACAAACTCTATAATTTAAAATTAAAATGAAAAAAGAAGCAATTGCTTATTTCTTGCTTTTAGCATGTTTATTTCTTGCTAATCAAGCATTTTCGCAACGTCAGGCATGGTCATATTTGTTGGATGACAAAGCAAATACCAGATGTATTGATGTTGACGAAACAAGTTATAAAGACTTTATTGTTACCGGGTTTTCATCCGAAACTGGTTCTGACAAACTATTTACATTGCTCTTAAAGATCAGCAATGAAGGAACACTAAGCGATACAAAACGATTTTCTTCTGACAGTTCAAGCATTTTGCCTGTTTCGACCTATGTAGCTGAAAAAGACTATATAAGCCTAATTTTTTTATCATACGAAACAATTACACGTTCAAAGGCATCTTTGATCAGAATTGTATTAGATGCCGATTTTGAAATGATTGAAAGAAATGTTGTTGTCCTTCCTGCGGAATTGACGTTGGGGGGGTTCTTCCAATCCTCACGTTTGTCAGACTCATCTTACTTAGTCTATTTTAATATTACAGAGCAGAGCTCAAAACTTGAAACGCCTCTCGTTTGCCATCTCGACAAACATTTCAACCTCTTAAAAAGCAACATCCCATCTCCCGGACAATGGGGCAGTTATGTTGATATGAGGCAATTAAACGACACTACATTTTGGGCATTGAGAATGATGTCAACTCGATATATAAAACTGGACACATCGTTTTCAGTCGCAGGTCAAACCTCAATTCCTTATTTCTCCCCGGCAAACATGTCGTGTAAGTGGGTGAATGATTCAACTTTTTATGTCTTAGGAAGCAATTCTTTTCCACTTCCATCGAATAATATTGGTATTTTAAAACAATACCATCCTTATGATACCACAGGACACCTGTTCTTGCGCTGGCATCATACCGATACCATCGATTTTCCTTCAGTTTACCGGGGAATAGACTTTAAAAATTCAGATACATTGTTTGCTGGAGGTACGCATAACCTCAGTTTATACAACCCATACTACGCCAACCAACCATCTTGGCTGGTAGTGTTACAAACTGATAGCCTACTCAATTTACGTTGGGAACGTTTCTATGGTGGCGATGCCTATTATGTGATGTCTAACCTGATCGCAACTCAAGATGGAGGTTGCCTCATTGGAGGCTGGCGCTTTGACTATCAAAACAGCACAGAAGACCAAACTGACGTTTTTCTTCTCAAACTCAACAATGAAGGTTTGCTAACCGGCCAGGCAGAAATGCCTGAATTTCAAATGAGGGAGGCCATTGTGTATCCAAACCCGGGAAGTCAACTTCACATACGCTTAGCCATGCAGCATCCAAAAGCGCAACTGCAGCTTTTTGATCAGGCCGGCCGTCTCATTTTGCAGCAACAGCTCCATCAAACCGAAAGCACTGTTGAAACATCTGATTTACCTTCAGGTGTTTACCTGTATCACCTGAGCGCACCCACCGGCCTGAACGAAAGCGGAAAATGGGTGAAGGAGTAGCGGGGGAGGTTGATGCGTTGATTTGTTGATGCGTTGATTTGTTGATAGCTGGTTTATAGGGGTTTAGGGTTTAGAATTTAGGGTTTAGGGCTGGCGCAAGCGATCGGATTAGGAGGTTTTATGAATACTCCCTGAAGATTTGCCCGACCCATAATTTTCAAATCCCAAATTGCCAAAAGCTAAGAGCCATCCAAACACTTAACCCGCCCCCCTAAAAACTTAACTTGCTTTTTCAAAACATATCCTTTACTTTTACGGGAAATTATCAAAGTCCATCCAATGGCAAAACGAGTGTTATGACCTATACAATTGATATTCAGTTATTTACCCCCCCCCCATTTTCATCTTTCTTGTTTGGGTGGAGTTGGTGTTGTGCGATGCTTGTTGCACAAGCCGGCAGCAGCTCGTTTTGCGCAGCCTTGGGAGCAATCCCATTGCTCAAAGGCCAGCTCGGCCGGGGCCGTTGATCTTTGAGACTGTGGGTCGTCTTGTTTTAAATGTGGGCAAGGCGGCCGGGAAGAATCACATTCAAAATGAAATTGTTAACCAAATCCTAAATATATGATGAGAAAAATAACAGCAATTTTTCTTTTTGCAGCAGTTCTGCTAATGGAACAATTTAGCCTTGCACAGGAAAATAAGCAAACTCAGACAGTCAGAACATGGCCTGAACAAGGAGCAAAATGGTATTACAGCTACGTCAATTTCTCAACAACCGGCTATGTTCATGTTGAATGTAGTGGAGACACCACATTGATTGATGTAAGTACCTCACGGGAATATCAAAACTGTAAAATTCTTTCAAAATCAAGATATACCTTTGATTTTATAAGTGGAAATTACAATTCCGAATCATTAGGTAATGAATATATTTGGTCGAACGAAGACTCAGTATTAATATACAGACACAATAAGTTTTATTTGTTGTATAATTTTTCCGCTGAAATTGGTGATGAATGGACGATACCAGAAACTTATTATTCAGGCTGTGATACCATAGGACGCATAGTAGTTACAGGAAAAGGAGACACTCTGATTCATTCGGAAATGCTAAGATACATTGATGTAATACCCAAAGAATCATCCAATTGGTCCATTCGTGGAAAAGTAATTGAAAAAATAGGGCCTATTGAATGGTATATGTTACCCGAAACAGAAGGCTGTATAGCTGATTTGTTTGAAGGTGGCATTTTTCGATGTTTTCAGGATGGCCTATTCGAATATCAATCTGGTATTACTCCTTATTGTGATTATATTGTTTCAACTCCAGAAAATATCTCTGAAAAATTGATTAATATTTTCCCCAATCCAGCAAAAAATTCATTGATGGTTCATTTTGCTAACTCTGTTAATGTTCAAATCATCATTATTGATTTATTTGGACATGAAGTCTACAGATCAAGTGCTTTTGAAGATTTAACAAAAATAGATGTTAGCAAGCTAAGTAGAGGCCTATATACTGTAAGGATTACTGATAATAAGCAAATTTTTATGACTAATAAAATAATTATAAACAGATGAAAAGACATTTTTATTTAATATTAATACTCACAGCACAAGTTCTTTGGCCTTTTATAACATTTGGTCAGGACATTGACTCCTGCTGTCACATTTTTGAAGTACATGAAACTAGTATGGGATATAGTGGGAACTGTATTCCAGATTCCAATGGAGATTGGTTATTCTATAAAAATATGAACACCTATATTCCATATATGAATCTCGCTGAGCCATTAAGTAATTCTCCCATTAAAACAATAGAGATAAATATTAATATCATACAGAAAGATGATAGTAGTGGTAACTTTGAAAATAATCAGAGCACAATTAACAGATTCAGAAATGTTATTACATATGTAAACTCATTTTTTTCAAACTATGCACCATCTGATAAAATCGATTGGGTTCAGGAGTTGCCAAATTATGATTCGAGAATTAGATTTTCAATAGGTGAAGAAGGTCAGGAGAGAATCTATTTTTATCAAAATTCTAGTGCTTGGGATGATACTTATGTTCATGAGAATATTGAAGATTTTCTAGAAACATATTATCCAGAAAGGCTTGAAAGGTTAAATCTTTATATTTTTGGCAACCCTTATAATCAGAATTGGGCTCATGCTACTTTTCCAAGCTGGTCTAATCAAAACAGCCACTCTTGGGTTGTTATGAAATACTGGGGTTCTGATGAAAATGATTGGGCAAAATCTACACTTCTTGCGCATGAATTGGGGCACACTCTGGATCTTCTACATACTTATTATGGAGGTGGAGCAAGCGCTATTTGTAATCAATTGAACGAGAATTTTTTACAAGATGTATTTCTTGTTGAATTACCATCTGTTAGTAATTGCCCCCACACTGGAAATTGGAACGATAATCCTTATATCCTCGATGGAGATAGAATAACGAATAATTTGCTTGGTGGCACAAGTGCTCAAAGATACATTAGTCCTCAACAATCTGGGCAAATGCACAGGGCATTGGCTTTAACCTCAATTAGAAAATATGTTAAATGTGAGAAATCAGAAGTTCCCTTAGAAATTTTAGCAAATCAATCTTGGGACTTTGATATTAAGCTTTACCAAGATTTAATTATTAGTCAAGGTGCACACTTAACTATAAGTTGTAATTTGGTTATGCATCCTGATGCAAAAATAATCATCAAGCCAGGGGGATTGTTAACTATTGATGGTGGAAGTATTAAAACTGATATAAATGAGAAGTCTCCCTGGCAAGGCATCGAAGTTTGGGGCAACACCAACGCCTCTCAATACGCCTTGCCCGGGCAGCCTTGTCCGCAGGGAAAATTGGTTCTTCAAAACGGTGCTACCATCGAAAACGCCTTGAATGCCGTTGCACTGTGGAAACCCGGCGACTACAGCAAATCGGGAGGCATCATCGTGGCCACAGATGCTGTTTTCAAAAACAACAAACGCTCGGTGGAGTTCATCTCTTATCAAAACTTCAATCCGGCTGTCCCCACCGAGC
>JAEWWJ010000089.1 GCA_023396415.1 Bacteroidota bacterium | reverse complement strand
ACCCTCCGTCACCCCCTCACTCAGTCGCTTCGTTCGCTAAAGTCTCCCCCTCTCGTAGGCTCGTAGTCTCTCAGTCCCTCAGTCGCCCCCTCTCTCGGTCTCCCCATCGCCATTTCGCTAAAGTCACCCCGTCCCTCAGTCACTCGGTCACCACGTCATCCCCAAACCCCGAAGACAAACCAGAACAAAAAGCCAGCAACCACCTTTTATAAGTTTTACAAAAACCACAAATTTGATTGCCCGAAATCGTTGAGCGACTGATCCTGGAAATGCGAAAAGATTTTGGCCAGTGCAGCGGGATAGCTCACCGTGACAGGCAGGTTCTGTTGTTTGACCGACTTCCAATAAATTCGGCTAAACTGATACACCTGATCGAGCAGTTGTTTTACCTGTGCAATATTTTCGAGTTGTTTTGAGTCGCTGCAACTTATCTTGATTTTTAGCGGGAAGTGATAGCTTTCTATACTATCATGCGGACTGTCATAGCGCGTATTATTAAAAAGCAAATAATGGTCTCTATTTATTTGCACTACCGTGCCACTTACAGGAATCAGGCCGCTATACCCCAAATCAAAAGCTACCTCATCATTGGAAAGGGTAGAGTTGATCGCAACGACAAAGACCGGAATATCTTTAAGCCCAAGATTGTGCAACATTTCAGAGATAGGCTTCAATTCGCGATTGCTTAAAACTTTGTAGAAGTGAATGATCAGGCGTTCCGGTTTTCCGAATGCAGCTACATGTTCTTTGATAAACTCCTTGATTTCACCGGCTAAGACAAAAAGTTCATCTTTGGCAACACAATTGAACTGACGGAAGCTGCCGTTGCGGTTGAAGCTAAAGGCCGATCCAATGTAATGCAGTCCACTTACAAAAGAACGATAGGCACCCACACCTACAATCAGCTCTTTTTCATTGGATTCATTCAATTGCCAAGGGATGCCCCCTGCCTTGGCCAAGAGCGCCGGTGCAATATTGTGAATATAAAATTTCTTAAAATTTACTTTTGTAATATTTTGTATATCAATTACTTGCGAGCTTATATTGTATTGCAACAGCAATTCCTTGAGCAGATAATAAATCTTCCTATCTGGTTCATTGGGCGTGTCGCGATCAATGGGACTGATGTAAATGGCGACATAATTGTACTTCATGGTGTCCAATTCCATCGTATCCAATTTATCTTTCACCTCCTCCACTAACTTTTCGATGGAACTAAAAATAACAGCATTTTTAACATCAGGATTAAAGGAGAGGTGGATAAAATCGTACAATGATTTGTGGCTGTCTTTTTGCCATTTAAAATCAACTTTTTCAACATAGCTGTTTAACGACTTAAAAAGCAGATTAGCCGTACTTTTCTTACCCTCTTGAAATATGGTGATGAATATCACTTCTTTCTTGGGTGGTAAGCTATAAGGACCATATAACCCTAGATTTTTTTTTGGCGTAAACACAACCTTTCTAATTGGATTACCTAAAACAATTTTGTTACTGCTGGGCTTTACTTGAAACACTTTGTCGTCCGGTACGTCAAGCCATTGGTCATATTTAATGTCGAAAATTTCCGAAAGACCGGGATGGGCTAACCAATACATTGAAAATTGAATGATACGTGTTCTGAATAAATCATACGCATTGGCCGTCCGAACTGCTGGTTCACTTATGCCTAAAGCAGTTTTCATGCTGTTTGAAAGTACAGGGAAAGCATTATCAAAATCGTTTTTGACCACATCCGGGAGACTATCGCGACGGTAGATATTTTGCTGATGCAATATACGCTTACTCAAATCGCTGATTTCTGTATCAAGCTGAAGCATAGAAGTGTTAAGAATTTTTGTTTGCCCATAGGCTACAACCATTAACAAAAGACCATCATACCAATCGTTGGTACTGATGCGAAGGACGATTTTCTCAAAGGTAGCATAATCATTTGAAGAAGAAGGGGTAGGTAGAAAAAGTGTCAAATCGTTTGAAAAACCAACGGATGAAACCACATTCTGCTTTTTAAAAAAATCGGCCAAAAGCCGACGATAATAGTGCTTGCTGAAAGTTTTGCAAGCTTTGAGATCAACCTCAAGGGTAAAATCAGCATTGTCATTGCGAACAAAATCGGTATATAAGCGGGTTATCTTGCTGTTTTTCAGCGAAGTATTATCTGAAGGGAATTCAAATTGATTCAAAGGAACGGCTCCTTTAAACTTTTCAGTATAAAAAGAGCAGCTGATGTTTTCGTTTTTCACCCTAATGGGGATTAAATTTGTTTGTAAGTTTTTCGTGCTTTGCATATTGTTTTTTAATTGGCTTCTTTCTGTAAAATTATAAATAAATTCTTTTTTTATATTTATTTATTTCAATGAGTTATCAACATTTTTTGCGTATTTGCATTTAATGATTGAATAAATATTTTTCAGGAGATTTCTCAGTCAAAATCCTGTCATTGCGCATATAAAGAGCTACCCTATCCTGTAAATTTATCTATTTTATGGAGTTGGTATGGACAAGACAACAAAGGAGATTTCTCAGTCAAAATCCTGCTTCGCAGAATTTCTCCATCGAAATGACGGGCCTCGTGTTTGGAATGGTGAGGACGGGTTGGGTTGGGGCGCAAAG
>JAEWWJ010000080.1 GCA_023396415.1 Bacteroidota bacterium | reverse complement strand
GGCATTGACAGCGCCACTGCCGGGCTGCTCAATTCGCTCACGCCATTGTTCACCTTAATCATTGGTTATCTTCTGTTTGGGCTGGCTACAGGAGCAAAAAATATTTTGGGTGTGCTGGTAGGTTTGGCAGGTGCCATCGGTTTGATGACCGTGAGTGGAGGCAACAGCTTCAGTTTTAACTTCAAGTATTCCTTCTTGGTCATCATAGCCACCATTTGTTACGCCATCAATGTCAATCTTATCAAAGCCAAGCTGAAACACATCAGTTCATTGCACATCACTTCGCTCACTTTTCTTATTGCTGGCAGCATTGCCGGCGTCATTTTGTTTGGCTTCACCCCTATCATTGACGATCTTTCTACCCATCCCGAAGCATGGAAAGGCGTATTTTTTGTGGCCATCCTTGCTGTTGTTGGCACTGCCGCCGCCATGATTGCCTTCAATTATTTAATCAAAATCAGCAGTCCCATTTTTGCCTCGTCGGTAACCTATTTAATTCCGTTGGTAGCCATGGTGTGGGGTTTCAGCGATGGCGAGTATTTTTCGCTTTGGCATCTTGTTTGGACCATCATGATTATCGGCGGGGTAATTCTTGTCAACTCCAAAACAAGGCGAAAAGCAAAGCCTCCAAAAGGCCTCCCGTTGGTAGATAATATTTTGGAAAGAAATGTTTTGTAGATCAATAATTTTTGTATTTTTGCCGTCCAATTTTGGGTCTAATCACAAGATTTGTAAAATATTATGTACGCAATAGTTGACATCGCAGGACAGCAGTTCAAGGTTCGCAAAGGACAACAAGTTTTTGTTCACCGTCTTGAAGGAGAAGAAGGTACCGACATTTCTTTTGACAAAGTTATGTTGATTGACAACGAAGGCCAAGTTACAGTAGGTACGCCTATTTTGACCGGTGCTAAAGTTGACGCAAAAATTGTTGCACACCTCAAGGGCGACAAAGTAACCGTTTTCAAAAAGAAAAGAAGAAAAGGTTTTCAAAAGTCAAACGGCCATCGTCAATACCTCAGCAAGGTGTTGATTGAAAACATCACTGAGTAATAACCGAAAAACCGAGAAACAATGGCACATAAAAAAGGAGCGGGTAGTTCGAATAACGGTCGCGAATCGGAAAGTAAACGACTGGGAGTTAAAATTTACGGCGGACAGTTTGCCAAATCTGGCAACATCATCATTCGCCAACGGGGGACTAAACACCATCCCGGAAGTAACGTAGGCATTGGCAAAGATCATACGATTTTTGCGCTTGTTGACGGAACAGTTGAGTTTCGCAAAAAGCATGATGACAGATCTTACGTTTCCGTCGTACCTTTCGAAGCTTAGTAAGGGCACCGCACAAACGATCCACAAGGATCAAAAAAATAATACACCCTTTGGATTTTTCCTTAGGGTGTTTTTTTTGTCTCTTTTATCAGCATTGTGCTTCATCTCAAGCAACCCAAAAAAGCTAGCGCGATCAAGCAACAGACAATACACCATGCTTCATAAAACATTACTTTTGCAAAAAATACCTTTATGTTAACTGTTCCCTATTTGCGCGACCAAAAAGAAGAAGCCCTTAAAAGGCTGAGCATCAAAAATTTCAACAATACCGCCTTGGTGGATGAAATCTTATTGATGGATGAAGAACGTCGGCAAGCCCAGCAAGAAAATGACGAGACACTGGCCGAGATGAACACGATTGCCAAAGAAATCGGCATTTTGTTTAAAAGCGGCAAAGCCGGCCAAGCTGATGTCCTCAAAAACAGAAATACAGAGCTAAAAGAAAAATCAAAAGCTTTGGCTGAGAAGCTTAACAACCTGAAAGATAGCATCCAGTCGAAGTTGATTGAAATACCCAACGCACCCCACATATCCGTACCCAAAGGTAAAGTGGCAGCCGATAACGAAATTGTGGCTACCGCCGGCACCATGCCCAAGCTTTTTGAAGGCGCTCAACCCCATTGGGATTTGATCAGCCGTTTCGACTTGGTTGATTTCGATCTTGGAAATAAAGTTACCGGAGCCGGATTCCCTTTTTACAAAGGCAAAGGCGCGCGTTTGCAGCGTGCTTTAATCAACTTTTTTCTCGATGAAGCCATCGCCGCCGGTTACCTCGAGGTGCAACCCCCGCTTTTGGTGAACGAAGCCTCTGCTTATGGCACCGGACAACTTCCCGACAAGGAAGCCCAAATGTACACCGCAAACTTGGACAACCTCTACCTGATTCCAACTGCTGAGGTTCCTATCACCAATATGTACCGCGACGTGATCATTCAAGAAGGTGACCTGCCGGTGAAAAATGTGGCTTATTCCAACTGTTTCAGGCGCGAAGCCGGATCATGGGGCAAACATGTGCGTGGCCTTAACCGTTTGCACCAGTTCGACAAGGTAGAAATTGTTCAACTGTCGCACCCATCCAACTCTTACGAAGTGCTTGAAGAAATGCGTGCACATGTGGCCGGACTGCTCAACAAACTCGAGCTTCCTTACCGCGTGCTCAAGCTGTGCGGTGGCGATATGAGTTTTGCATCAGCCCTCACCTACGACTTTGAGGTTTTTTCGGCAGCACAAGAAATGTGGCTCGAAGTAAGCAGTGTTTCCAACTTTGAAAGCTTTCAAGCCAACCGCATGAAGCTGCGGATAAAAGAAAAAACCGGCCAAATTCAACTGGCACATACCCTCAATGGCAGCGCGTTGGCCCTTCCGCGTATTGTTGCCGCTTTACTCGAAAACAACCAAACAGATGATGGAATACTCATTCCCAAGGTGTTACAAAACTATACAGGATTTGCAAAAATTGAATAAAACCCTTCCATTGGCCCTTTTTGCCTTGTTGCTTTTTTTTGCCGCATGTACCCCAAACACCAAAAAGCATCAAGCAGAAGTGCGTGCCCTCGATTCGTTATTATTGGTAATGAACGACTTTAATGGACGACTTTCGGCCATTGAACCGTCTTATTTGGATCATTTGAACGAAAAAGTTGCGCAGCACCTCATCAATTCCAACTGGCAAGCCAACGAAGCGGCATTGTCATCGCTGAAAACGGCGCAAAAATTTCTCCTTTCGTTTGATGACCATAAAACCGCGATCCTTAACGAAATAGCCGTTACAGAAAAATCGGTGAAAAGCCTTCGGGAAAACCTTTATCTGCAAGACGATAAAAACGCCGACCTTTTACTGAAAATCAATGAGTTCAACATTAGAGTTTCGTTGTTCAACGAACAAACAGATTACCTCCTTTCGCGCTTTTACGCCCAAGAACTACTGGTTGAAACATTAGATAAAGCACTAAAGCATGAGTAGAAACCTGCTACCTTTAGTGTTGACTTTGTTTTTTGTGCTTCAAAGTCTGTTGTGGCCGCACCCCGTTTGTGCCCAACAGCAGCCCATTGCCGCACCTCCGCAAGACAACAGACTGATTGACGATCAGTCGGCCGCCGAATTTTTCCGCAACCGTGATTGGGAAAACGCTAAAATCCTTTATTTAAAGCTGTACGAAAAACACCGCGCACAATATTATTACAACAATTATTTTGAATGTTTGATCCAGCTCAAGCAGTTGGATGAAGCCGAACGCTCGGCCAAACGCGAGTTGCGCAACCAGAAAAACGTTCAAAACAAGGTAGATTATGGCTATGTGCTCAAACTAAAAGGTGAAGACAAGAAATCACAACAAATTTTTAACGAGCTGATACAGGAGATGCCCGCCGACCGCAATGTTATTCACCTCACTGCCAATGCTTTTAGGGTACGCAATCTCGACGACTACGCCCTTGAAGCCTATACAAAAGGAAGTCTTTTACCCGGTGTGGGATACGGTTTTTGGTTGGAACGCTCCTATCTGTATCAGCTCACGGGCAATTACAATGCCATGATGGATGCGTATCTTGCTGCCATGCAGGCCAATCCTGAGCAAGCCGACCTCATCAAAAGCCGTATACAAGCTATGATGATGATGGATGTGGACAATACGATGGCAGCTTTGGTGAGAGAAAAAATCTTAGACAAAGCCCAAAAAGAGCCGGATAAAATCCTTTACACCGACCTGTTGATTTGGTTTGCCTTACAAGAAAAAGACTTTGAAATGGCACTGATTCAAGCGCTTGCCCTCGACCGCCGATTGGGCGATCAAGATCAACGCATCATTGAACTGGCCGAAATCAGTTTGGCCAACGGTCAAAACAAAGTTGCCCGCGATGGGTTTCAATACATCGTCAAAAAAGGACGCAACGGTGCATTTTATTTCAATGCCTTGAGCGGCGACATCACTGCAAGGTACCACATCGAAAACGAAAAACCTGTCGCATCAAACGAGGCGATGGCCGTTGTTGCCGATGATATTGAACGTTTTTTTGAAGAGGCCGGCTTCAACCGACAAACATTTTCCTTAGCGTTGATCAGGGCTGCCATCCTTGGTTACAACTTAAAACAGCCTCTTCAGGCCGATGAGCTTCTTGAAAAAACATTGGCTTTAGGGTTGATGCCCAACGAAGTAGCTGAAACTAAAATGCTGAAAGCCGACCTGTTACTGTTTCAAGATGAGGTGTGGGAAGCTACCTTGATTTACAGTCAGATTGACAAAGCCATGAAAAACGAGCCTTCCGGACACGAAGCCAGGTTTAGAAATGCCCGTTTAAGGTACTATATCGGTGAGTTTGCCTGGGCCCAAAGCCAGTTGGATATTCTCAAAACAGCCACCTCCAAGCTCATTGCCAATGATGCCCTTCAGTTATCGTTGATCATCAGAGACAACCTCATTGACGACACTACCGGTCTTAGCCTGAAAGTCTTCGCTAAAGCCGACTTGCGGCTGTGGCAAAAACGCGATGCCGAAGCCCTTTTTCTGCTCGATTCACTATCCGAAAACAACAAAAGTATTGCCATTCAACCATTGATCTTTCTCAAAAAGGCTGAGTTGGCCACCCAAAAAAAAGAGTTTAGCTTGGCCGACAGTTTGTTGACGCTACTCTATACCCGTTTTGGCGATCATTATCTCGCTGATGATGCCTTGTTTCGCTGCGGCCAAATCAACGAAAGCCACCTGCAAAACACCGAAAGAGCCCGTAAATGCTACGAAATCGTTTTCAATAATTATCCTGCCAGTATTTTTGCAGCGCAAGCACGCCAAAAATATCGCCTTTTGCGTGGCGACCAATAAACTTTCCCTTCAATGGTACGAC
This sequence comes from Bacteroidota bacterium, assembly GCA_023396415.1. Taxonomy (GTDB): domain Bacteria; phylum Bacteroidota; class Bacteroidia; order Bacteroidales; family F082; genus JALNZU01. Next base: position 38,443 of record JAEWWJ010000080.1, on the reverse strand, counting down.
CTAAAAAGCATCTTGGACAACATTTTCTTACCGACCAAAATATCGCACGCAAAATTGTGGGCCTTATTGCGCAAAGCGAAGGAAAAATCATTGAAATAGGCGCAGGAACCGGGGTGCTGACACGCTTCCTTATCCAAGATCACCTTGATCGGTTGCACATTGTTGAGATTGACGAAGAGTCGGTGGAATATCTCTACAGTCATTTTCCGGAGTTAGAAAAGAAAATTTCACTATCCGATTTTTTGAAAGAAGACCTTAGCGGCTATGGCAGCCCGCTCACCCTTATTGGCAATTTTCCATACAACATCAGCAGTCAGATATTTTTTCAAGTCCTAAATTACAAAAACACTGTGGATGAGGTAGTTTGCATGATTCAAAAAGAAGTGGCAGAGCGGTTGGCATCCGGACCAGGCAACAAAACATACGGTATTTTAAGTGTTTTGCTCCAGGCTTGGTACACCATTGAATACCATTTCACGGTGGGCGAGCAAGTTTTTAACCCCCCTCCAAAAGTGAAATCGGCAGTAATCAGCCTCAAACGCAACAAAACCGACAGTTTGGGCTGCAACGAAGTGCTTTTTCAACAAGTTGTAAAAAAGGGATTTAATCAGCGACGCAAAACCTTGCGCAATGCCTTGAGCGATTTTCTTACTCCAGCCATCCGTTTAGAAGATATTTTTAACAAAAGAGCTGAACAGCTGGCGGTTTCTGACTTTGTAAAGATCACCTTAATGATTGAAGCTGAGCGCGAACAAAGTGCTTCAAGAAAAGACTAAGAACGGTTTATTTTTCGAGAAAGCCGTTGCACGGTAAGGAATGACGAAAGCCCACCAATGACCAATACCGTGAGCAAAACCGACAGCACATCAGTCATTTGCAAATCCACAGGATAGGCATCAATGATGAAAGCACCCGTGCCATCGCCCAAACGGATAAGACCAAAAAATTCTTGCAGCCACACCAAAAACACACCCAAAACCAAACCGATAAGACCTCCTGCCGTTGAAATCAGCAGGCCTTCCATTAAGAAAAGCCGGCTGATGAATGTGTTTGAAGCCCCTAACTGCCTCAATATCTGCGTGTCTTTTTGCTTGTCCACCACCAGCATGGTCAACGAGCCAATTACGTTGAAGGTAGCCATAAAAAGAATGAACGTTAGGATAATGAAAATGGCCCACTTTTCACTTTTCATAATATTGAAAAGGGTTTCCTGCTGTTGGTAGCGGTCTTTCACCTGAAAACCAACGCCTGTCATAGCTGCGATATTTTTTTGAATTTGTCCTCTCTTATCGCCACTTTTGAGGTACACCTCCACCGAGGAGGCTTGATTTTCAAGTTCCAACAAACGGCGTGCAAAAGCCAGCGGCACATACACCATTTGGCCATCATAATCTTGTTGCGATGAGAACAGCCCTCCCACCCTGATAGATTCCACACGAAAACCGTTGTCAAGACTAAACGAAGAAGGATTCCCGCGGCGTGGTGCATACACCTGCAACAGGTCGAAGGCACTTTCATGCGGCAGACCTAAAAACCAAGCCACACCTACTCCGGCCACAGCTTGTTGCAGATTGTCTTTCGACAACAACGCACTTCCTTCAACCAACAAGCTGTCCAAAAGCAGTAATCCTTCAAAGCTCTTGGCCACACCTTTGATTCGGCCAATATGCTGCTTGTCGTTGTACCTGAAAAGCACATCCTCCTCAATTACCTCAACCACAGTGTTTACGCCATCAATAGCTTGGATATTGGCAAGCGGAAAAGTATTCAAATCAATCCATTTGCCGGTTTTGGGTGTAACCAAAAGATCGGGAGTTGTGGCATCTACCATCGTGCCGATCACCTTTTCGAAGCCATTGAAAACCGACAGAACCACAATCAATGCAAAGGCTCCAATACCTACGCCGACCACCGAAATCATAGTGATGACATTGATAAGGTTGTGGCTCTTTTTTGCCACAAGATACCTTTTTGCGATATAAAAGGGAAGGTTCAATCCAATTGATTTATGATGAAACGAGACCGATTATTCTTTCCAAGCCCTGGCAATAAGGCCGGTGCCGGTGCTATGGTTCATCCGCACATCGAGCACATTCAGCAGCAAACAAAGCGGGAAGAAGAGTACATAATAAAAAGGAAGTACAATAAAAAACAAACGTGAGGTATTGAGCAGTTGGATAGGGTATTTCATGGAAAGCAGCCATGACAAACGGCCCGGAGGACCATATTGATAATGGATTTCGGTGCGGCTGAAGCCTGCTGTTTTTAGCTTTTCATCCAGTTCGGCAATGCCGTACCCATCGCGCACATGCTCATCAATGAAACCAACTGCTCCTTCTACACCATGATCATGATCATGCACATCGGAGCCTCCTTGGTCTGAAGGTGTAGAAATTAGTAACATACCGCCGTTTTTTAAGCTATGGTAATAATTGCTTAACACCTTTCGGTCTTCTTCAATATGTTCCATCACATCCACACACAACACCAGGTCGAAACGTTGATCGAAGGTCAATTGGGTGAGATCAGCTGTTTCAAAATGAACACCGGTGGCTCCAATCTTAGAAAAGAATTGGTTACAATCGGCAATTTGTTCCTCCTTCACATCCAACCCAAGGATCTTCCATTTTGGAAATTTGCGCGAGAGATAATACACATATTGCCCGAATCCTGAGCCGGCATCCAGCACATGTGCTGGTTTTGTTTGTGATTTGGCCCACAAGCGCATCTGCTTTTTAATGTGCCAAGTGCGCAAAAGCAAGAGATCCAAAAGGCGATAAAACAAACGGCGCAAGCCGGAAGACCGATTGAAAACACTTCCAAGACTGCGTTTTATGGGGTCGTACTGCATTCCTTATCTGAAATTATTCGCCTTTCAGCAGTTCGTCAATTTTTTCAATATAGTCCAAAGAATCATCAATAAAAAACTGCAATTGTGGGATGATTCTCAATTGGTGGCGGACCCTGTTTCCTAAAATCCCTCTTACCTCGCCGCTGCGTTCGCGAAACCGTTCGATGATTCCTTGCTTTTTGGTAGCGCTGAAAATACTAAGATAAACTTTGGCAATAGACAAATCGGGTGAAATTTGTACTTTGGTTACGGTGACCATTGTGCCAATGCTGAGTGCTTTTAAGTCGGTCTGTATGATTTGACTCAGCTCGCGATAGAGCAAGCTTGATATTTTTTGTTGACGTTGTGTTTCCATGCGGCAAAAATACGAAAAACCACCGCTCACATGCGAAATACTCCTTTTCAAAACTACCAAAACACTGACTAACCATTAAATTCATAAAAACTTAACCTTAAACAGATAGGAAAAATACAATTGTAGCTTATTTTTGCAGCCAATTAAGAATCAAATTCGGTAACTATTGCCCAACAATACGTCAATCGCTTGCTTAAACCATCAAAGGGTATTTGTCGGCTATTTTTAAACAAAGTGCTTGAAATGAATAATTTACGTTATCATTACCGAATTGTTTTCAACGAAAAATCCATCAAATGAAAAAAATCTACTTCATTGCCCTGCTCTTGCTGGCTTCAACCACATCCTGCGATTTTATCTCCCAATGGGGTAAAACAAAAGCCGACTTCCCCTGTGTTGAAGTAACAGCCAGCATAGAAACACCGCCAATGGATACACCCGGTGATTCGGCTGATGATCCGGCAATTTGGGTTCACCCCACCGATGCATCAAAAAGCCTTATCATTACCACCAATAAAAAAGCAGGTTTGGTGGTTTACGATCTTCAAGGACATGAAAAGCAATTTATTTCCGATGGCAGGGTCAACAATGTGGACACACGCTACGGCTTTCCGTTGGGCGATCGCAAGGTAGATATTGTAGCGGCCAGCAACCTCTCTTACAACGCCATTTCCATTTATGCCGTTGATCCCGATTCAGGTATTTTATACAATGTTGCTGCACGCACCATTATTTCTAAACTCGAAGAAGTGTATGGTTTTTGCTTGTACAGAAACGTTTCCACAGGTATTTTTTACGCCTTTATGAATAGCAAAGATGGCGAAACAGAGCAATGGGAACTGTTTGCTACCCCCGAAAACACTATAGATGCCCGCCTAATCAGAAGCTTCGATGTTGGTTTACAAGTCGAAGGCTGCGTGGCTGATGACGAGCATGGATATTTCTACATAGGTGAAGAAACCTTTGGCATCTGGAAGTATTTTGCTGATCCAAATATGCCACAAGAGCGAAAATTGGTTGCTGACACTACAGCACCTTATATGTCCCGCGACATTGAAGGCCTTACCATTTATTATGCTGCCGATGGAAAAGGCTATTTGTTGGTTTCCATTCAAGGCCTCAACACCTATGCCGTGTATGAGCGCCACGGCAGAAATAATTTTGTAGGCTGCTTCAGCATTGTGGATGGCGAAACTACCGATGGCGTAAAAGACACCGATGGCATTGGCGTGATCAACCTTGCCTTGGGAGAAAAATTCCCTTACGGATTATTCATTGCTCAAGATGGCAAGAACAGAGAAAATGGCCGCGATACCACACAAAACTTCAAGATTGTGCCCTGGGAACGCATCGCCAATGCCTTTGATGAAAAACTGATGATGGACAATACTTTTGACATCAGGAAACTACACCATTAGACGGCGCATCAACAACTATTTTTCGTTTACCTTTGCCCATAAGTAAGCATTTATTTATGGATCAACTCAATCAAGAGATACAGCTTTTAGCACGCGAAGCCTCAACCGAAGCCATTGCCAACCGCCGGCACCTCCATCGGCATCCCGAACTCAGTTTTCAAGAAAAAGAAACCGCTGCCTTTATTTCCGGAAAACTCACTTCATATGGCATTGCACACCAAACACAGGTGGCAGGCCACGGTGTTGTAGCCCTGATCGAAGGCCTAAAACCTGATGAAGACTGCATTGCTTTGCGCGCCGATACGGACGCCTTGCCTATTTTTGAAACCAATAGCCACGACTATTGTTCCGTGAATCCGGGTGTGATGCACGCCTGTGGACACGATGCCCACACCGCGATTTTATTGGCAGTAGCCCAGCTTTTACACCAACTTCGCCATCGTTTTCACGGCAGCGTAAAGCTCTTGTTTCAACCCGCGGAAGAAAAACTTCCCGGTGGGGCATTGGCCATGATTGAGGCCGGAGTATTGACCAACCCAAAGGTGAAGGCAATTGTTGGATTGCATGTTTTTCCAACCTTGGAAGTCGGAAAAGTGGGCTTTCGCGAAGGCCCGTATATGGCCTCGGCAGATGAAATCAACATCAAAGTAAAAGGAAAAGGAGGCCATGCCGCCATGCCCGACCAGATCAACGATACCGTTGTTGCGGCAGCACAAACTGTGGTTAACCTACAACAAATCAGCAGTAGAAATGCACCACCACTCATCCCAACGGTGCTCTCGTTCGGACGTTTCATGGCCCAAGGTGCTTACAATATCATCCCATCGGAGGTGTTGATTCAAGGTACTTTTAGAACTTTTGATGAAACATGGCGTGAAAGGGCGCATAAGCTTATCGAAAGTATTGCACAACACACCGCCGCAGCCGCGGGATGCGCTGCCGAAGTTTTTATTGAAAAAGGTTATCCGGTGCTGATCAACGAAGCCGCTACCACCCAAAAGGCACAAGATGCTGCCAATGGTTTCCTCGGCAGCAAAAACGTGGTTCGACTCGATCAACGCATGACTGCCGAAGACTTTGCTTGGTATTCACACCAGGTTCCTGCTTGTTTTTTTCGGCTTGGAACCGGAAACAGCACAAAAGGAATTGACGCAAACCTGCATACCCCCACCTTTGATATTGACGAAAGCAGCCTCGAAATCGGAATTGGAACCATGACTGCCATTGCGCTTCAGCTTTTAAAGAAATTGTAATCCCTGCTATTTAAACCATGAACGTCCAAAACAAAAAATACCTCACCGTGTGGATGGAAGAGGGACAGTTGTGTATGATTCATCAAAACAAGCTGCCCTGGAGCTTCGAGATTCACCGCTGCCATACCTTTCAAGAAAGCTGCCAAGCCATCAAAGACATGATTGTTCGAGGTGCAGGTGCCATTGGAGCCGCCGCGGGTTACGCCATGGCCCAAGCCTGGATGCAAGCTCCAAACAATCATCGCAATGCTTTTGCCTTAGAAGCCAAAAAACAAATAGAAGCCACGCGCCCTACCGCCCGCAACCTGTTTTATGCCGTTGAAAAAGTCTTTCAAGCCGGTTTTATTTCCCTTGAAAAAGCAATTAGTACCGCACAAGAAATTGCAGAAAAAGATATTGACGACAGCCGCCGCATTGGAGTTTTTGGACAAGACCTCTTCGCCCAAAAAACACATGTGCTCACCCATTGCAATGCAGGTTGGCTGGCTTTTGTTGATTATGGTACAGCACTTTCGCCCATTTATTCTGCCCGCGATCAACAAAAAGAAGTCTTCGTTTATGTGAGCGAAACCCGACCGCGAGCGCAAGGTGCCCGACTTACCGCCTGGGAATTGTCCAATGAAAAAATTCCCCACATCATCATCCCCGATTCGGCAGCGGCCGCCCTCATGGCACAAGGAAAAGTTGATCTTATCATCACCGGTGCCGACCGCATTGCCCGAAATGGCGATGTGGCCAACAAAATAGGCACCCTCGACCGTGCCATTCTGGCCAAATATTATAACATTCCCTTTTATGTGGCCGCACCGCTATCCACCTTTGATGCCGATTGCCCTACCGGTGATGAAATCGTGATTGAAGAGCGCGACCCGGAGGAGGTATTGTATCAAGAAGGACCTACAAAAGACGGAGTGATCACTCAGATTAGGGTAGCTGCTTTGGATTCAACAGCCTTTAATCCGGCCTTTGACGTAACACCTGCCCACCTTATTACAGGAATCGTTACCGAAAAAGGAATCATTCAACCTCAAACTGCAGACCTTGAAAAGCTCTTTAAAGAATCAGACAAAATCCTTCCTTAGCAATCCTAAAGTTCGTCCACCAAAAACGATGATGTCCGAAATGGTTTACCTTTGTCATTCAACCCAAACATTGATCACCGCTTATGATGAAGCATTCCAACAGCAAAATTGAAAGTATGGATGCCCTCAAAACCTATAAAAAAGAAATCGCTTATTTCATGCGACGTCTTTACACAAGAGGACTGACTACCTCATCGGGAGGCAATATCAGCCTCATGCAGGATAGATTTTTGTTGATCACTCCTTCACAAACCGACAAAGGACGCATGAAAGCCAAAGAAATATGTGTGATTGAGGCCCAAGGACACAACCAAACCCCCAAGCAAAAACTCAGCATGGAAACCGCTATGCACCAAGGCGTTTATGCCGTTCGCGACGATGTGAAAGCCATCGTTCATGCCCATCCACCTTTTGCCACCAGTTTTGCCGTGAACCACCAAACCATCCATACAACCCTTATGGGCGAATCATGGGCTGTGCTTGGCCTTCCTGCTTTTGCACCTTATGGCCTTATGGGTTCAAAGGCATTGGCCGAAAATGTTGCACAAGCCGCAATAAACGCCAATTTAGTGGTGATGGCCAACCACGGCATCTTGGCCATGGGAAGTAGCTTGCTCGAAGCTTTCGACCGCATTGAAGTGCTCGAAAACTGTGCTAAAATACAACTGTTAGCAAACCTGAATGGGAAAGCAAAAGAACTTCAACTATCAGATATTGAAGCAATTAACAAATTCATACTCTCAAAATGACAATTCCTGAACTACGTATTCAAGATACAATCAATCTGCCGGTAATGGGCATCGGCACTTGGGAGATGGGTGGCAGAAGCACCCCTGACACTACCGACGACAAAAAGTGGCTACATGCCCTGGAGTTTGCCATAGGTTCGGGCATCAAACATATAGATACGGCTGCCATTTATGGTGGCGGACATACTGAAAAACTGATAGGACAAGCCATCAAACCCTTCAAAAGAAACGAATTGCTGATCACTACCAAAGTGTCGGGCAATCAACTTCAGTTTGAAGATGTTTTGCGTTCAGCCAAAGCCAGCTTAAAGCGATTGGATACCGACTATATTGACCTTTTTCTCCTTCACTGGCCCAATGCCTCCGTGCCTTTGAGCCAAACCATGAGTGCCATCAACAAACTTTTGGATGATGAAGTCATTCGCTATTTTGGCGTGAGTAATTTTCCGGTTCAATTGATGCAGGAAATCAAGTTTTACACCGATGCACCGCTCATCACCAACCAAATTGAGTACAATTTATTTACCCGAAACAGCGGGGCACACAACAATGCCATGGAAACCGAAATCATTCCCTTTTGTCAAAAAAACGGCATCGGCATTACGGCTTGGCGGCCCATGATGAAAGGACATGACCATGCCGCAACCCACCCCCTCTTGCTGGCATTGGCCGAAAAATATGGAAAAACAACCTTTCAGATTGGGCTTAACTGGTTGATAAATAAACCATTGATGCTCGCCATCCCCAAAATGAGCAACGAAGAACACATCTTACAAAACTTGGAAGCGCTTCAGTTTCAAATGGAACCCGATGACTTGCAGGCCCTTCAAATAATTGACACGGCAAACTAAAAGTCAGACAAAAAACAAAGCAATCGCCAATCGTTCAGGCTGCATTTCAGCCATTGGCATAAAAATTTGAATTTCAAGTGATGTTTTTCCGTTTATCTTTGCATCTACTTGTAAACCAACTATGAACAACTATCAACTTACAGACTGGCTTCCGATAACAAAAAAAGAGACCGATCTCCGCGGCTGGGATGAACTCGACGTGATTCTGATCACCGGCGATGCTTATGTGGACCATCCTGCCTTTGGCGCCGCCGTCATTGGACGCATAATTGAGCGCGAAGGCTTTAAAATTGCCCTTGTGCCGCAACCCAATTACCAAGACGACCTGCGCGATTTTCGCAAGTTTGGTAAACCCCGTCTATTTTTTGCCGTCACCTCCGGCAATATGGATTCTATGGTGAACCACTACACTGCCAACAAACGCCTGCGTTCCAACGATGCTTATACACCCGGTGGTTTGAGAGGTTTTCGACCCGATTACGCCACCACCGTTTATAGCAACATCCTCAAAAGCATTTATCCCGATGTGCCTGTGGTAATTGGCGGCGTTGAAGCCTCATTGCGACGCGTTACCCATTACGATTATTGGTCGGACCGCCTCAAACCCTGTATCTTGGCAGAAGCCAAAGCCGATATCGGCATCTATGGAATGGGTGAGCTGGCACTGATTGAGTTGCTTCACGCCCTCGACAAAGGAAAACGCATTGAGGAATTGACCGACATCAAGCAGACTTTTTATCTGCGAAAAAAAGAAGCCACCTCAACACCCTCACCTTGGGGCAATATCCAACTGGCATCGCACGAAAAGTGTTTGGCAGACAAAAAATCCTATGCCGCCAATTTCAGAAATATAGAGCAAGAATCCAATAAAGCACATGCTGCCAGACTTTTACAAGAGGTTGGCAATGAGGTTGTGCATATCAACCCTCCCTTTCCAACTTTTACAGAAGAGCAAATTGACGCCTCTTTCGACCTGCCCTTCACCCGAAAACCACATCCCAAATATGAAAAACGCGGCGATATTCCGGCTTATACCATGATTCGCCATTCGGTGAACATGCACCGCGGATGCTTTGGTGGGTGTAGCTTTTGCACCATCTCGGCGCACCAAGGCAAGTTTGTGGCCAGCAGAAGTCAAAAGTCTATCCTCAACGAAGTGGATCAAATCACCAAGATGGACGACTTCAAAGGATACATCAGCGATTTGGGCGGTCCATCGGCCAATATGTACAAAATGAAAGGCAAGCATTTGCAAATTTGCGACAACTGTAAACGGCCGAGTTGTGTTTTTCCCAGCATTTGCAGCAACCTCGACACCGATCATCATCCACTAACCGAGATATACAAAGCCGTTGACAACCATCCCGCCGTGAAGAAAGCTTTCGTCAGCTCCGGCTTGCGCTACGACCTCTTTCTCAACGATGACAAAGAAATGAGCGACAAATTGGGATACGATGAATTTCTCCGCCAACTCGTTACCCGCCACGTGAGCGGCCGCCTGAAAGTGGCTCCCGAACACACTTCTGATCGTGTGCTGAAAGCCATGCGCAAGCCTTCTTTTAGTCTTTTTCATCAACTTAAAAAGAAGTTCGAGCAAATCAATGCCGAAACAGGCCTCAAGCAACAACTCATTCCTTACTTTATTTCGAGCCATCCCGAAAGCACCCTCGAAGACATGGCCCAGCTGGCCGCCGACACCAAAGAGCTGGGATTTAAACTCGAACAAGTTCAGGACTTTACCCCCACACCCATGACAGTAGCCACCGTCATTTACTACTCTGGCTACGATCCTTACACTCTTAAACCTGTTTTTACGGCGAAAACCAAACCTGAAAAACAAGCACAGCAGACCTTCTTCTTTTGGTACAAAAACGAAAATAAATCGTGGATTCAAAATACACTGGCAAAACTAAAACGTGACGATTTGGCCAATAAACTGCTTAAAAACGCTGTAAAAACCACTTCATGGAAAAAGCCGACAGAAAAAAAGAACGACAGGAAAACATAAATCTTGCCCTGCAATCTTTGTCCATTTTTCTTATCAGTTATTACTTGCTCTATTTTATTTCGGGGCTATCGGTGCTGTATATCGCCTATGACTTAGATATTCCTGCACGCCTTTTTGTTAACAAAACGGTTTACTACCTGCCCGATGATAGTCCACTTTGGACCTCCGATGCCGTAATCAGCATTTTGATGGCCACGCCTGTCAGCAGCTTCATTACAGGCATTATGGTTCTTTTTATTTTTTTTGTCGTAGCCCGAAAAAACGCTTTGATGCTCAGCTTTTCTTTGTGGCTGTTTTTGCAAGCCTTCAATATGACTTTTGGATTGCTGAGCGAAAATATTTTATCCCATACGGGCCTGGTTCGTGTGGCCGATGTGATGGGCTTAGAGCGCATGATGCTCATTCTCACCGTTGGCGTTTCTTTCTTTTTTCTAATCAAATCGGGAATGTTAGCCGGAAAGTTGTTTTTTGGGCATCTTGAAAACATTGAGTTGATGACCCCACGACAAAAAACAATTAAAGCTGTGTATTTTTTCATTTTCCCTTGGTTGATAGGCAGCAGCATAGTGCTTTTACTTTCGTGGCAAAACGCTGAAAAAAAAGACTTTATACTTTCTGTATTTATGCTTTTCTTGCTCGTTCCCGCCTTGCTCACCAAATTACCACCACGACGATTGCCATTGCATTTCTCGCAAAAAATCACCCCTTGGGTCTTTCTTTTTGCCGTTATGGTGACCCTTTTTTCACTGCTCCTTCTTACCCAAGGAATCAGTTTCTCAACCACAACAGCCGTAAACTGATTTGATCTTACATATAAAACACAACAAACTACTTTTACTCAACACTCAATAATTCAGATTTATGAAAAGAAACTACCCCCCTTTCACCAAGTTAATGATGGTTTTGTTGGGAGTTGGCTTACTGCTTTCCCACACAGCCTTTGGACAAAAGAGCAAAAAAAGCGATGCCCCCTCCGACACCTTGAAAACTGAACTTCTAAGTGGTTTAAGCTGGCGTAGCATTGGCCCCGCCTTTACTTCGGGACGCATTGCAGCACTTGCCATTAACCCCAAAAACCACAGCGAATACTATGTTGGTGTGGCTTCGGGCCACATATGGAAAACCGTAAACAACGGAACCACTTTTACACCTATTTTTGATAATTACGGCACCTATAGCATTGGTGCACTGGCCATTGACGGCAACAACCCCAACATTGTGTGGGCTGGCACCGGCGAAAACAACCACCAAAGGGCCTTAGGCTATGGCAATGGGGTTTACAAATCGGAAGATGGCGGAAAAAGTTGGAAAAATATGGGCCTGAAAGAATCCCGCCAAATCGGAAAGATACTTATTGACCCCCGCAACGCCGACGTGGTCTATGTTGCAGCCGAAGGCTCGGTTTGGGCCGCAAGCAACGAACGCGGGTTGTATAAAACCACCGACGGTGGAAAAAACTGGGAAAGAGTGCTTTTTGTGAGCGAAAATACCGGTATTAACCACTTAGCGATGGATCCCCGCAACCCTGATGTGATATATGCTACCTCGGAACAAAGACGCCGCCATTTTTACACCAAAATTGGTGGCGGACCTGAATCGGCGGTATATAAAACCACCGATGCCGGTAAAAACTGGCAAAAGCTCGCCGGCGGCTTACCTTCGGGGCATGTAGGCGGTATGTGCATCGAAGTTTCGCCGGCCAACCCCGATTATGTTTACCTTATTGCCGAAGCTGCCGATGACAATGGCGGGTTTTTCCGTTCCACCAACAGAGGCGCTTCATGGACAAAAATGAGCAGCTACAACACCAGCGGACAATATTTCAACACCCTTGTTTGCGATCCTTTAGATGCCGATAAGGTGTATAACTTAGAAGTCGTTTCAAAAGTGACCACCGATGGTGGAAAAACATGGAACAGTGTCGGCCTTAACAAAAGACACGTTGACGACCACTGCATGTGGATTGACCCTAACGACACCCGCCACTTTACCATTGGAGGCGATGGTGGCTTATACGAAACCTACGACAACGGTGCTAATTATATCTTTAAGAGCAACTTACCCGTGACACAATTCTATCGCGTGAGCGTTGACAACACCTTGCCTTTTTATTGGGTGTATGGCGGAACACAAGACAACAGCAGCATGGGCGGTCCGTCGCAAAACATTAGCAGTGCCGGTGTTGCCAGCGACGAATGGATTGTAACCCTCGGTGGCGATGGATTTTGGCAAGCAATTGATGAAGACAATCCCAACATTGTGTATTCAGCCTACCAATATGGAAACATCTATCGTTACGACAAAAAAAGCACCGAATCGGTGAAGATAAAACCCGAGCCGCGCAAAGATGAGCTACATTACCGCTGGAACTGGGACAGCCCATTCTTCCTCAGCAAACACCAAAAAACAAGGCTCTACATGGCCGCCAACAAAGTGTTCCGAAGCAATGACAGAGGCCACAGCTGGGAAGTAATCAGCGACGATATCACCCGCAACGAAGACAGAAACCAGTTCAAGGTGATGGGCAAATACTGGCCGAGCAATGCCGTGGCCAAAGACCTTTCCACCTCCCAATGGGGAACGATTGTTGCCTTGGCCGAATCGCCCCTCAAAGAAGGTTTACTCTATGCCGGAACCGATGACGGGTTGATTCAAATTACCGAAGACGATGGTAAAACGTGGAGAAAAGCCGATAACTTCCCCGGCGTTCCAAAATATGCTTATGTGAGCGATGTTCTCCCCTCACGTTTTGACGAAAACGTAGTTTTTGCCACCTTTAACAATTTAAAAAGCGATGATTTTACAGCTTATGTGTTGAAATCGAGCGACAAAGGCCGCACTTGGACCTCCATCGCAGCCAACCTTCCCAAAGAAACCGTTCACACCATTGCACAGGATTTTGTTCAAGCCGATTTGCTTTTCGTAGGCACCGAATTTAACTTCTTCTTCAGTGTGGACGGTGGCAAAATTTGGACCAAGCTCAGCGCCGGAATGCCCGATATTGCCGTGCGCGACATCGCTATTCAAGAAAGAGAAAGCGACTTGGTTATTGCCACTTTCGGTCGTGGATTCTATATCCTACACAACTATCAGCCACTCCGTGAGATTACAGCCAAGAAGCTGCAAAGCGAAGAGGCTATTTTGTTTCCCACCAAAGATGCTTTGATGTTTGTTGAAGGCGATTCACGTTATGGCCAAGGCAGTATGTACTACATGGCACCCAATCCCACTTTTGGCGCCACCTTTACTTATTACCTCAAAGAAGTGCCTCAAACCCTTAAACAACAACGCTTAAAGAAAGAAAAAGAACTCTTCGACAAAAGCGAACCCATTCCACAACCTAACCGCGAAATGTTGTTGGCCGAACAAGATGAAATTGCTCCTTATCTGATATTTACCATCCGCGATAGCGAAGGAAACATCGTCCGTAAGCTCTATCAAGACGCAAAAAAAGGCATCAACAGGGTCAACTGGAAACTGCGCTATGACAGTCCTAGTGCACGTGCCTCCGACAAGCCGGAGTTCAAGCCCACCGCCAACAACAACGACGGCTATATGGTGCTTCCCGGAAAATATACCGTTGAACTTGCCATGAATCACAATGGAGAGCTGAAAACTCTGGGTCAACCACAAACGTTTAACACAGTGGTACTTAACAACACCACCTTCCCATCAGAAAATAGAGAAGCCCTCAACGATTATTACACCAAAATCAATGAGATGCGCCGTGTGATGGACGGTACCGAACGTTTTGCCGACGACCTAATGAAACGCAACGAAAACATCAGGCAGTTGCTACAATACACCTATGATGCACCGGCAGAAATGAGCGAAAAGACCAGGAAAATTTCCCTCGACTTGCGCGATATTGATTACAAGATTAACGGCACCAAAGCATCAGCCAGCTTTGAAGAAGTGCCACCGGAACCGGTTTCACTCAGCTACCGCTTATATACCGCTCTCTCTGGAACCTGGGGTGCCAGCAGCGATCCTACCCAAACCATGACAACCAACCTGAGCATCTTGCAAGAAGAGCTTCCGGCGATAAGTCAAAAACTGGAGGAAATAAAAATAACTTTAGAAACCATCGAGACACAACTTGATGAATTAAAAGCACCTTATACCCCCGGCAGATTCATTAAAATGTAACATAAAAAATTGTTTGGCAGGCTTTTATCATTGAAAAACGTTCAATGAAAAGTAAGAGCAGTTTTTTCATAGGAGGATTTCCAACTTGAAGCTTTGGTCGTGCCAACTTCAGGTTGGAAATTTTCAATTTCCTGAGCATCCATCAGCGAAAAAAATTCATTTAGAAAGAAAAATTAAAAAAGGCATTTCCATCATACATGAAGATATGTATATTTGTAAAAATTAAGAAAACACCAAATTATTAATTCACATGGAAAAAATTACTGTAATAGGGGCCGGAAACGTAGGAGCTACCTGCGCCAACGTGATTGCTCACAAAAATCTTTGCAAAGAACTGGTCTTGGTTGACATTAAAGAAGGTATTGCCGAGGGAAAAGCCTTAGATATTTGGCAGGCAGCTCCCATCAACCACTTTAACACCCGCGTGACGGGTTCAACCAATGACTATCTTAAAACAAAAGGTTCCGGCGTGGTAGTCATAACCTCCGGCTTGCCACGCAAACCCGGCATGTCGCGCGACGACTTGATTAAAACCAATGCCGATATTGTGAAAGAGGTTACCGAGAAAGTGGTAAAATACTCCCCCGATGCCATCATTATCGTTGTGTCAAACCCCTTAGATGTAATGACTTACGCTGCTTATCTTGCCAGCAATAAACCCTCACGTAAAGTTTTTGGTATGGCCGGAACACTTGACACCGCCCGTTACCGTACTTTCATCTCAGATGCCTTGAACGTTTCTCCAACCGATGTTCACGCCCTGCTTATGGGCGGACACGGCGACACCATGGTTCCACTGCCCCGCTATACCTCGATCAACGGCATTCCTGTTACCGAACTTCTTGGAAAAGAAGAACTAGATAAAATTGTAGAAAGAACCAAAAAAGGCGGTGGCGAATTGGTAAACCTCATGGGCACCTCCGCGTGGTATGCTCCGGGAGCTGCTGCTGCTCAAATGGTTGAAGCCATTGTGGACGACCAAAACCGAATCTTTCCCGTTTGTGCGTTGCTTCAAGGCGAATACGGCCTCAAAGATGTTTATTTGGGAGTACCGGTAAAATTAGGCCGTCGTGGCATCGAAGAAATCATTGAAGTAGATCTCAACAAAGAAGAAAAGAAACTTTTGTACGACTCTTCCGACGCTGTAAAAGGAGTGATGAAGGTGCTCGACGACATGAAACTTTTCTAACATCCATCACCTACAAAAAAAGAAAAGCTGCTCCCAAAAAGCGGCTTTTTTCATTTCTTTGCACCTCATACACACCTAGGCAACACATTGTTACTATGAAAAATATTGTTGTTTTATCGGGAGCCGGCATCAGTGCCGAAAGTGGGATTAAAACCTTCCGCGATGATGATGGACTGTGGCGCAACCATTGTTTTGAAGACCTGGCTACGCCCATGGCATGGGAACGAAACCCACAGTTAGTTCTTGACTTTTACAACCAAAGACGCAAGCAACTCTATGAAGTTGAACCCAACGAAGGCCATCGAGCTTTGGCGCTTTTAGAGCAGTATTTTCAAGTGCAAATCATCACCCAAAACGTGGATGACCTGCACGAAAGGGCCGGATCAACTCAAGTGCTTCACTTGCATGGTGAGCTAAAAAAAGTACGTAGCACGGCCAACCCCAATTTGGTAACAACCCTCGAAGGATGGGAATTAAAATTGGGCGACAAGGCCAGTGATGGCGCCCAACTGAGGCCACATATTGTTTGGTTTGGCGAGAACGTCCCCAACATTGAACTCGCGGCACGGCTGGCCTCTAAAGCTGATATTTTTATTGTTGTGGGCACTTCTTTACAAGTGTATCCGGCTGCCGGACTGCTCGACTTGGCACCCTCAAAATCAGCTATTTATCTTGTTGATCCGACAGCAAGCCCTTCAAACCGGTACAGCAACCTCAACTTCATCCGCGAAAAAGCCGCCAGGGGTCTGCCACTTCTTGTGAATCAACTTATTCAATCACATTTAAACACGGTTTAAACATCCATGAAACAAAAATTTCTTTTTTTCTTCCTTTTATTGCTGACCTTCACAGCATGTAAAAAAGACTCAGAAACCGATTATCTACTTAGAGATATTGAAAAAATTACCCAATATCTTACAGATAACAACATTGAAGCCCAAAAACTTGAAAGCGGGCTTTTCTACATCATCGAAAAGCAAGGCGGTGCTGAAAAGCCTAACCTGAATTCCACCGTTACGGTAAGTTACAAAGGTCGGTTCCTCACAGGCGAAGTATTTGAAGAAAATACTTTTAAAACCTTCGGTCTGCGAAACCTCATCGAGGGCTGGAAACAGGGCATTCCATTGGTTGGTTCAGCAGGAAAAGTCAGGTTGTTCATCCCATCGCCTTTGGCGTATGGCAGCCAAGGATCAGCTACTATTCCTCCCAACACACCGCTTATTTTCGACATCACCCTGCATTATTTTTCCAATTAATCTCTTAGAAGTAGATTTATTCACAACTTTAAGGTCTGATAAAGAAGGATATGACAACTTACGATCATCAAATTTTGGATAAAGCCCGACAGTTTTGCGACTATCAAGAACGTTGCATCCACGAGGTGAAAGAGAAGCTGCAATCCTGGCAGGTTGTTCCCGAGCAAATCGAACAAATTGTCGTTGCCTTACAGGAAGAAAATTATCTTGATGAAGACCGTTATGTCAGGGCTTTTGCTCTCGGAAAACTGAGGCACAACAAATGGGGAAGAATCAAAATCATGTATGCCCTCAAACAAAAAAGAATTCCCGAGATAGTGATTGAAATTGGGTTGCAAGAAATTGACACAGATGAATACCTCCAAACGCTACAACATGTGCTTGAAACCAAAAAAGTGAAAGCCGCCGACAGCTCCACCCAAAAAGCAAAATTGGCCCAATTCGCCATCCAAAAAGGCTTTGAATCAGCTTTGGTTTGGCAGGTTTTAAAGCAAAAAGATTGATGGGTGGCAACTAATTTTATTGTTTAACTTCGCAGCCTTAACATTTTAAAGATTTCTAAAAGGAAAACAACTTCCTTTTGATTGCACAAAAAAACACTGAAATGATCAACACTGAACAATATAAAGAGTTGGGTAAGAGGCTTGAAGCTTTGAGGAGGTTCCTTTGACGTGGACCGAAAGCTGATTGAAATAGAAGAAGAAGAAGAAAAGACCCTTGCCCCCGATTTTTGGGACGATCCCAAAAAGGCTGAGCAACAACTCAAGCTCATCAAAGAAAAAAAACGCTGGACAGACGGTTTCTTTGCTGCCGCACTCCTATATGATGAGCTGAGCATGGCCCGCGATTTTTTTGAAACAGGCGATGCCGATGCTACTGAAGTTGATCAAGCTTATACGGGTTGTTTGGCTAAGATTGAAGAGCTAGAATTTATGAATATGCTCAGCAGCGAAGAAGATAAGTTGTCGGCCATTCTCAACATCAATGCCGGAGCCGGAGGAACCGAAAGTCAGGATTGGGCTGAGATGATCATGCGGATGTACCTCATGTGGGGTGAAGATAACGGCTACAAGGTGAAGCAGTTAGACATTCAAGAAGGCGAAGTGGCCGGCATTAAAAGTGTTTCACTCGAGTTTGAAGGCGACTACGCTTTTGGCTACCTCAAAGGCGAAAATGGCGTCCATCGTTTGGTACGCCTCTCCCCTTTCGACTCGGCCAACCGCCGCCACACCAGCTTTGCATCGGTGTATGTGTATCCCGTGGTGGACGACAATATCAACATTGTGGTTAGTCCGGCCGACATCAGCTGGGACACCTTCCGCTCCAGCGGACCGGGAGGCCAAAACGTGAACAAAGTTGAAACAGCGGTGCGCCTGCGCCACGCCCCCAGCGGCTTGGTGATCGAATGTCAAGAAACACGCTCACAGGGCCAAAACCGCGAAAAAGCCATGCAAATGCTTAAATCGCAACTGTATGAAATGGAACTTCGGAAAAAGCAGGAAGCCATTGACAAAATTGAAGGCAACAAGAAAAAAATTGAATGGGGATCGCAGATCAGGTCATATGTACTGCATCCTTACAAGCTCGTAAAAGACAACCGCACCAGCTTTGAAACGTCCAACACCCAAGCTGTGCTCGATGGCAAAATCAACGATTTTCTTAAAGCCTACCTCATGGAGTTTGGTCGCACCCCCGATCCAGATAGTTATACCTAAAATAGTTACCGATGAACAGAATCTATCACAACCCAAGATGTAAAAAATCACGCGCCGGTTTGGCCTTTTTAGAAGCTACCCAATTGAAATTTGAAGTGATAGACTATTTGAAAAACCCATTGACCAGAGCCGAACTCAAAGCTTTGATCCTGAAAATAGAACTGCCGGCACATGAACTGATTCGCACTCAAGAAGATATTTATAAACAACAATTTAAAGATAAAAACCTCAGCGATGAGGCTTGGATAGATGCCATTGTTACCCATCCCAAGCTTCTGAAACGACCTATTGTTGAAATCGGCGATCGCGCCATTTGGGCTGAGCCGGCAGAAAATATTTCACAACTTATTCCTTCAAAAAAATAACAGCCATGATTGAACGTCCTCACACCCAAATGCCCGTTTGGCAGAAAACCATGCAGTTGATTCATCTGCTTTACACCATTTCGTCCACCTTTCCAGAAGCCGAACGCGAAGGCCTGGGAAGAAAGATAAAAAACCGGGCCACCGACATTTCCGTTTACATTGCCTCGGCCCTAAATAACGGCATCCATTCGGGGAGCGGCGCAGCATTGCGACAAGCATCCGATGCCTTGGCCGAAGTTGAAACACTGCTGTATGTCGCCTTCAGGGTGAGCATCCTCCGCCAAAACGAATTTGAACAATTGCAGGAAGAATTGTTGCAAATCAATCAGGAATTGGCATCACTGACCAACCGTGTAAACAAAAAAACCAAACCGTAAAGACGTTGCATGCAACGTCTACATCTACCCGTAAAGACGTTGCATGCAACGTCTCTCCGAAACGAAAATTGATTGATCAAACCATATAACACTTAACATTATGAAATTCCGTATCGAAAAAGACACCATGGGACCGGTAGAGGTTCCTGCAGAAAAATATTGGGGTGCACAAACAGAACGCTCGCGTAACAATTTCCGCATTGGCCCCGAAGGTTCAATGCCACAGGAAATTATCATCGCCTTTGCCTACCTTAAAAAGGCCGCTGCCATCACCAATATGGAGCTGGGCGTGCTTCCAAAAGAAAAATGCGACCTCATTGCTGCTGCCGCCGATGAAATTTTGGCCGGCCGTCTCAACGACCAATTCCCTTTGGTGATCTGGCAAACAGGCTCAGGAACCCAAAGCAATATGAATGTGAACGAAGTGATTGCCAACCGTGCCCACGTGATTTCGGGTGGAAGCCTTGAAGATGCCAAAAAAGTGATCCATCCCAATGATGACGTGAATAAATCACAGTCTTCCAATGATACTTTTCCTACGGCTATGCACATTGCTGCCTACAAAATGTTGGTGGACGTCACCATTCCGGGTGTACAAAAACTGCGTGACGCCCTCCACGAAAAAGCAATAGCTTTTAACAATATCGTTAAGATTGGCCGCACCCACCTCATGGATGCTACACCACTCACACTCGGACAAGAATTTTCAGGTTATGTTTCACAATTGGATCACGGATTAAAAGCCCTTCGCAACACCCTTGAACACCTGAGTGAGCTGGCTTTGGGCGGCACAGCCGTGGGCACAGGCATCAACACCCCCAAAGGATATTCCGAAAAGGTGGCCGAAAACATCGCCAAACTCACAGGTCTGCCTTTCATCACAGCACCCAATAAGTTTGAAGCCCTCTCGGCACATGATGCCATTGTAGAAACGTCAGGTGCCTTGAAACAGCTTGCCATTGCTTTGATGCACATTGCCAATAATATCCGCTTGATGGCTTCAGGTCCGCGTTGTGGCATTGGCGAACTCATCCTTCCGGCCAACGAACCCGGTTCTTCTATCATGCCCGGAAAAGTGAATCCCACCCAAAATGAATCCCTTTCGATGGTGTGCGCCCAAGTAATCGGCAACGATGCCGCCATCGCTGCCGGAGGAATGCAAGGCCATTTTCAGCTGAATGTGTTCAAACCAGTAATGATTTACAACCTCTTGCAAGCCGCACAACTCCTTGGTGATGCTTGTGTTAGCTTTACCGATCATGCCATTGCCGAGGTCGAAGCCAACGAAGAACGCATCAAACAAAACCTCGAAAACTCGCTGATGCTTGTCACGGCACTTAACACCCATATTGGCTACGACAATGCAGCCAAAATCGCTAAAAAAGCACATGCCGAACACAGCACTTTGCGCCAAGCGGCCTTGGAGCTGGGATTGCTCACCGACGAACAATTCACGGAATGGGTTGACCCTAAAAAAATGATTTAATAAATTCCATTTTATCATAAAAACGGCTGAAGCAGGTATGTTTCGGTCGTTTTTTTATGTCTTTACATCACACCACCCCGATCAGCGTAGTTTGCAACTATGTCGCTAAATCAAAGCATCAACAAAGGATTTACATATCTTTGTAATTGTTTGTTATGGAAAAGAAAAAGAAACCCATATTTGAAAAACGCATCTTTTGGGATGTAAACTTCGAGCAAATTGATTACGATGCCAAGGCGAACTTTGTTATCGAACGTGTTTTTGAGCGAGGCGATGTGGAAGATATCCGCCAATGCCGCCGCTATTATGGCGATGAAAAAGTTACCGAAGCACTACTGAAAGCCAAGTTTTTGCCCGAACATACCATTTATTTTGCCAGTGCTATCATTGATAAACCAATCGAATTATTCAGATGCTACACTTTAAGACAGTTGAACCCGGGACTTTTTCCGTACTAAAAGACTTAATTGCACTTCCGGCACTAGCAAACTTTTCATTGGTTGGAGGTACTGCTCTTTCATTGCTTTATGGCCACCGCAGTTCAATAGATATTGACCTGTTTTATCACGAAAAGTTTAACCATTCCGAATTAATTTCTGCCTTGGAACAAGCTTTCGGCGCCCGTTTTACCTATAAGCAACAGCATACACATTTCGGAATTTTTTGTTTCATTGACAATATTAAAGTTGATATTGTCTATTTTCCGCATCAGCCCATTTTGCCTTATGAAACCGTTGATGGCATTAGGATGTACCATGTGGGCGATATCGCGGCAATGAAAATTCAAGCCATTTTGGGCCGTGCGAAGAAAAAGGATTTTTGGGATTTGCACGAGCTGCTTCAACATTTTTCCTTGCAACAAATCATGGACTGGCACAAACAAAAATATCCGAGCCAAATGTTGGCCATCAGCATTCCTCATGCAATTACCTATTTTATTGATGCTGATGATAGCGAAACACCTGTAAGTTTTAAAAAACAAACTTGGGCAACAATTAAAAAAGACCTTTCAAAAATTGTAAGTGATTATTTGAAATAGGAAAACAACTAAATCGTGGGTTTACGAACGATCCACACATCTTGAGGCAAGATTTTTCCGTTACCCGGCTTCAATTCAATATGTTCCAACACTTCACCATTTGCAAATAGATCAAGCATAAAACCCTTTGGTTGAAAAGCAGAAAAAGTTCGATGGCCTTCTTTTACCTTCCCACGAACAACTAACGCGTTATTATTGAATATTTTAACTTCGGAATCTGATAGTTTTGCCTTGAAATTATTTCCTTGGGTAGTAAGCAGCATTATTCCACCTTGTTTAAGCACTCTATAAAGCTCTGCATACCAATCGAAATGCATTTGTTCCGAGAGGTGTGTAAAAATCGAAATGCCGTAGATAACATCAAAAAAGTTATCCTTATAAGGCAATTCAGCCGCTAAAGTATTCTTGTTAAATTGAATATCCTGTAAATGCTTGCTGCACCATTCAATTGTTTTTTCATTATAGTCGGTTCCAAAATAGGTGCAATCATTTCCAATTACTTCGGGCAGATGCCTTATTATTCTTCCCGGACCGCAACCCCAATCAAGTATATTTAAATTTTTCAAAATAATGTGTTTCTCAAAATGATTTTTCAACCATTCTGCCGTTTCCCTACTATCCCAATAATACTTTTGGTAATTCAATTGAAACGCTTCATAAATAAGATAATCGGGTGGCAATACTATTTCGGGATATTGTTGTTTGAAAGCGTCGTTTACCTTCTTGTTTTTATATTTCTCGATATAATATCTGATTTGGTCGGTAAAAAAAATTAATCGGAATTTCCTAAGCAAATTTGACAAATGAGCTCTATTCATGTTTATTCAATTTGGAATGTTTGCAAAGGTATATGTTTTTAGAGAAAAGCACTTCCAGAAAAAAAACTTTACAAAAGACGATTGTTGTTATAACTTTAACACGTCAAAACAAATATGCGTTCCACTTTAGTACATGACAAAAATTATAAATAATTGAATCACTAATTTCTGATCATAACAAATTCAATTTAAAAATATTAAATCACATTGGAAATACTGTTTATACCCAAGAAAAAATAAATTCACCGAGTATAGAAATTAACATTGGTAATTATGCCAAAGGGATTTATTTTCTTTATATTACAGATAATGAAACAATTATTTTTACTGAGAAATTAATCATCCAATAATATGAAGACATTACTACTCCTATTATGCTTCGTTTTATTTGGAACACACTTATCAGGTCAGAATAAAAATCAACCTTCAATTGAAGTTGAGGCAGCATATATGTATTATTATTTCGATAGCTACAAGAACATCCCAATCAATCATTCCTTTTCCTTTCTGATTTCAAATCATATCAAAAAATTAAAGGTTAGTATTGGATATAGCTATGCTACAAAGAACTACACATATCAACCAAATATTATCACTATTGATTCTCTTGAAAAACGCTCCTACATCACAAAATTCTCGAATTTTCCTATCCTACTAACCTATACATTATTAACTGAAAAATCACTATCTCATCATATCGTTTTTGGTGTTGTTTTTAACACAGTATCAGCTTACACAATTGAATCGTGCTATAGAAGTCGCTCCCCTATAAAAGAAAAAAACATTGATCATGGACAACAATTGGGAGCTTCTTTAACAACGGGCTACTCCATGAAGTTAAACATTAACCATCATATCTCTCTGAATATCAAACCCTTTATCAATTATCAAATTAAACCACATTTCAGAGCCCAAAGACCTGACTATAGAAATTTTCCCGAAGACAAGCTGAGTTTGGGCTTTAAACTCGGTCTAGAGTATTCGTTTTGAATGGTTAGGTTCAACCTTAAAACAATCAACCCCAATCGGCGCAGTAATTGACTAAACCGAACAGCGTTTTGTAAAGCATTCAATTCGAACAATATAAACCTAAATCATCTCCAATTCCTCTGCGCCGTTGCTGATATGGATGGGATAAAATGAAGGTGTTTTCCCAAATGCTTCCTGGTAGGCGCGGGTGGCGTTTTGTTTAAACCGATCCATGCCGGTTATTTTTACCAAACTGAGGGTACAACCTCCAAAACCACCGCCCATCATGCGCGAACCCAACACATCCGGGTTACTTTTTGCAGTATCAACAAGCAGGTCCAACTCTTTGCAACTCACATGAAATTTGTCGCGTAAACCCTTATGCGAGGCATACATTAATTCTCCTAACCGATGGAGATCATTCATTTTCATGGCTTTTGCCGCTTGTTCAACACGATCGTTTTCCTCGGTCACATAAGAACAGCGCAAAAATACCTCTTCACCCATCAACGACGCAAAAGCCTCAACATCTTTCGTTTTCACATCGCGCAGGCTATGTACCTGATTCATTTGTGATTGCAAAATAAGCACCCCTTCCTCACACTTCGCCCGGCGGTTGTTATAGGCCGAATCGGCCAAGCTGTGCTTGACATGTGTATCGGTTAAGATAAATTCGTATTCGCCCGTTTCCACCGGAAAGTACTCAAAATCCAGACTTCTACAATCGAGTTTTATGGCATGATTGGCTTTTCCGTGCAATGAAGCAAACTGATCCATGATGCCGCAACGCACGCCGGCGTAGTGGTGTTCCGACATCTGCCCTACCTTGGCCAGCTCGAGCGTGCTGCGTTTGAGGTCAAAAATTTGATTCAAGGCAAAGCCAAAAACACTTTCAAGGGCAGCCGAAGACGACAAACCGGCACCGGCAGGAATATCGCCGCCAAAACTGGCATCGAAACCCGAAACTTTTGAACCGAGAACTTCCAGCTCTTTGATCACACCATAGACATAACGTGCCCAATGCGGCAGGTTTTCCGGTTGATCGTCAAAGCCAAAACTCGCTGTTTCATCCATATCCAATGCAAAAAGATTTACTTTTTTTCCCTCCGTTTTGCTGATGGTGAGATAAATCTTCTTGTCAATGGCTGCCGGCAACACAAAACCATCGTTGTAGTCGGTGTGTTCGCCAATAATATTGATGCGACCAGGCGCTGAAAAGAGTCTGTAAGCAGATTGAAAACGATTTTCGTGCGCGGTTTGAACACGTTTCAAAGTAGAAGGAGTTGTTGTATTCATAAGTTGTATTATTTTATAATCATTTCAATATGAATTAACTAGGTTCATATTTATAATGATTTTCTTTACCAAAATACAGTATATAAAATTACCAGAACAATCATTACCGCATAAGCGATGATGTTAAAACCGGCTGATGTTTTGAAAGTTTCCGACGGAAGCGAGATCGCTTTGGGATCGTCGTCGGTTTTGGAAGTCATCAAGCTCACCAATACGATCACAACCATGGTGATCAAACCGGTGTACATCATCTGATCGAGAAATGGCATTTCAATGGGTAAGAATTTCAGCAGCAATGCCACCGGTATTGAACTCAAAACCCCAATGATGGCAGCCTTTGTGGAAGTACGTCGCCAGAAAAGTCCCAACAAAAAGACGGCTAAAATTCCCGGACTGACTACGCCGGTATATTCCTGAATGTATTGAAACATTTGCGGCATGGTTTTCAATGCAGGAGCAATCACTATAGCGAGCGCCAGCGCTATAATAGCTGAAATACGACCTACCTTTACCAAATCGGAACCATCTTTTTTCTTTGAAAAATAAGGTTTGTAAATATCCATGGTGAAAATGGTAGCCGTTGAATTGAGCATGGAGGCCAGCGACGAAACAATAGCAGCCGTCAATGCCGCCACCACAAGCCCTTTGATGCCTGCCGGAATGAAGGTTTTGATGAGCCAGGGATATGAAATGTCGTAATTGACGCTACCGTCGGCGTTGGTAAACACTTGTTGAACGCCATCAATCACGGTGGTTCCGGACGGTTGCATATACATCACATAAACAATAATGCCGGGAGCCACCACAAAAATGGGGATCAACAGTTTGAGGATGGCTGCAAAAGCAAGTCCTTTCTGGGCTTCGCCCAAAGATTTTGCCGCCAGTGCCCGTTGAATAATATATTGATTAAAGCCAAAATAATAGAGGTTGGCTACCCACAATCCGCCAATGATGACACCGATACCGGGAAGGTTTAAAAATTCAGGATCGGTGCGTTGTATAATCATGTGGAATTTTTGTCCGGCCGTTTGATACACATGATCAATGCCCGCCAAAACGCCACCATCGGGTGTGACATGATATAGGGCGATATAAGTGGTGATGAACCCCCCCACGACCAGCAAAACCACTTGGATCACGTCCGTCCAAGCCACTGCCGAAAGACCACCCCAGATGGAATAAGCCGCTGCAAAAAAGGCCAGTCCGAGCATGAAAGCCAGCATGGTACTGCCATCGCCGGTGCCCAAAATCGTATCTAAAGCCTTTGCGCCGAGGAAAAGCACCGAGGTGAGATTCACAAAAACAAAAAGCGCAATCCAAAAAATAGCAAGAATCGTCTTCAGGTTGGTGTTGAACCGTTTTTCGATGAATTCGGGAATGGTGAAAAGCCCCTGTCGGATAAAGATAGGTAGAAAAAACTTGGCCACAATAATCAGCGTAAGGGCACCCATCCATTCGTAAGAGGCTATGGCTAAGCCCACTGCAAATCCGGAGCCGGACATGCCGATAAACTGTTCTGCCGAAATATTGGCAGCAATCAATGAAGCTCCGATGGCCCAAAAAGGAAGACTTTTGCCAGCCAAAAAATAATCTTCGGCACTTTTGCTCTCGCCTTTTTTGCCTCTCGACACCCACAACCCAACCCCAAGGATCATTAATCCGTAAGCTGCAAAAATGATGTAGTCAATTGTTTGAAATCCAGTCATAACCAATGATATTAATGATGATGTTTTTGTCTATTTCTTTTTGCTGAAAATTAAAATAAGGGAGATGGATAAGTTCCCTGAGCTACCAATTGCTGCAATAGGGCCTGCACTATGGGTTTGTCGTCGGCATAAGTAACACCAAACCATTTGGATTGCGAAGTAAGCACCTGAACCCTTGCCTTTTGGTTCAGCACGATGGCGTCAACAAAAGCAGGCGTAAAAGCTTCGGCTTTAAGTTCATGTATATTTTGCTCTAAAAAACCCACGAGAAACTCATCGAGCAAGTCGAAAACACTTGGATAAAAAGCCCAAATGTTCATTGAAACAGGAGTCTCCGGCGCTATGATGATTGTTTTGTCGGAGAGAACACTTTCAATGAAGCCCAAGGCATTGCGTTGCAGCTTCAGATGTTCCTCCACCTTGCGCAACTGTTGGTTTTCATCCACCTTGCAGATTCCGCGGGTCACGCTGCCAAAATCCGACAAAGTCTTGTCCAACTGATAGGCATTCATGGCGTAGGCCAAGGGGTCGCTGTTCTCACTAAAGTATTGATTGATATTCAGATACGCCTCACGACCATAAAAATCGTCGGCATTGATGACTACAAAAGGCGATTGAACAGCATCTTTACACACCCAAACAGCATGGGCAGTTCCCCAAGGTTTGACCCTTTCGGCAGGACTTTCAAAGCCACCGGGGAGATGATCGAGTTCCTGAAAAACCAATTCGTAAGGGATGTGCGACAACAATCTTTCGCCAAAAACTTCTTGAAAAGTGACCTCCATGCTTTTGCGGATGATGAACACCACCTTCCCGAAACCGCAGCTCAACGCATCATAGATGGCATACTCCATCAAGGTTTCGCCATGAGGCCCTAAGCCGTCTATTTGTTTCAAACCGCCATATCTGCTACCCATTCCGGCAGCCATGATCACAAGTGTGGGTTTATTTTGGTCTATCATTTTTCAGGTTTTGATTTCAAAAGTAAGTTACTTGTTTCAGTACGCCTCAATAGATTTAAGGTTTCCAATTTTTTTGAAGCTTTTCGGCCTCTTGGAGCAAAAATTGATGCTGTCTATAAAGTTTAAAGATGTCTTTTTGAGGACTATTAAGAGGTGCCAACAGATAAGAATAGCTGTACTCCTTTGCCGGCAAACTGTATCCGGCGTGGGTTCTGGCACCCCAACTGTTGTCGCCGCCAACGCCCATTTGTCGGTGGTCAATGTGCAAGGAAATAATATCTGATGGAACAATACTGCCGCCATGGTTGTGTATTTCTTCGGAAATATGGTTGAGCAAATCCGTGTCAAACTGCTGGACGTTGACGTTCAACACCTCCTCGCCGCTGATCATCAGGCCGTTGCCGGTTTCGTCAGTGAGTGCCGCCCAACGGACATCGGTTTTGTTGCCGGTTTCTTGTGCCCGAACGTATGGATGGTATTGTTCGCTTGCTTTGCCGTTATAAACGCCTACAAAAGCAGCTGATTTTCTATCCCAATAATTCTCAAAAGGACCGCGGCCATACCAACTGAAATTGACGTAATTGACCGGCAAGCGGAATTCATTTCCCACCTTCATAAGTTCAGGAAGATCGTTTGAACCGGGCTGAAAGCGCGAGTTAACTACCACTTCGCCGGTTGCAAAAACCGTAAATGTTTTAGTCACCTCTGCTGGAACGGTGGCATGTTCCAAAACAAATTTCAGCACCATGATTCCCTTCCGGGTTGAATCTGTTTGAAAGGATTTTGTTGTCAATTGTCGGCCAAACTGCTTCCAATCAGCCGATTGCAGATTGATGCCGTTGCCCAAATCATTGTCGGTAGGGGCACGCCAGAAATTAGGAACAGCACCTGATTGGATCATTTCTTTTCCATTGGCAACATAGCTGACCAATGTTCCATTTTGCGCATCAAAACCAAGTTGAACATCAGTAGCTTTAACAATGATGTTGTTCCCTTGTCGGTGAAAATGCGTTTCACCGTGAATATCAACTCTTTCTGCTTCAAACTCACTATTGACCAACAGTTGTTCCCTTGCGACCACCCAGCCTGCGGGAAGCAATCCTTTTTGCGATTTCAAGCGTGCCGAAAGGTTCAAATACACTTCTGCATTCTCCGGAATATCGCCGTAATTGACATGGATTATTTCTTCCATTCCGGCGGCTGTAGATAGTTCAGGCCATTTTCCGGTATTGATTATTTTGCCATTTACTACCCATTCCCAACTGAAATCAAAGTCGCTTAAAGGAGTAAAATCATACTTATTTTTGACTTTTATCCCTTGGTCGGAAAAGGGGACAGATTCAAATTGAATGGATTGATACACTTTTTGAACTTCAAAGGCATGGGGATGAAAGCTACGATCGGCAGCTACCAAACCGTTGGCACAGAAGTTAGAATCGTTGGGTAACAAATGATCGCCCATATCGCCGCCATAAGCCCAAATGGGAAGACCTTTTTCGTTTTTGATGGCAAAAGTTTGGTCCACCCAATCCCAGATAAAACCGCCTTGTGCTTGCTCATAAGATTCAAAAAGTTTCCAATAATCGGCAAGGTTACCTTCGCTGTTGCCCATGGCATGCATGTATTCGCACAAAATAATCGGACGTTTTTGCAACACATTTGCATAACCGATCACCCTATCAAACCTGGCGTACATCGGACTAAAAATATCTGTATGCGGCTTCAAGCCGGCCCCTTCGTATTGCACAGGTCGTGTTTTGTCGCGCTCTTTGATCCATTGGTAGGTTTTTTGGAAGTTGATCCCATCGCCAGATTCATTGCCGAGCGACCAGATGATCACACTCGGATGGTTTTTATCGCGTTCCACCATGCGTTGTGTTCTATCAAGGTAAGCCTTTTCCCAATCGGGATGATCGCTCAAAAAGTTGATGCCTTGCGGGTGCATTTTCAGGCCGTGGGTTTCGATATTGGCCTCATCCACCACATACAATCCGTAGGTGTTGCACAGCGCGTACCAATAGGGGTCATTGGGATAATGCGCCGTGCGCACCGCGTTGATGTTCAATTGTTTCATCAGTTGAATGTCGTGAAGCATATTTTCACGGCTCACATAACGGCCGGTGGCGGGATCATGTTCGTGGCGATTGACGCCTTTCAACATCACTGCTTTATCATTCACCAACAGTTGACCCGCTTTGATTTCCACCTTTCTGAAACCCACTTGTGCCGTTTGCCACTGCTCACCTGCCGCACTTTTAAGGCCTAACACTAAGGTGTAAAGGTTAGGGTTTTCGGCACTCCAAAGGGTGATGTTATCCAACGATTCATGAAAATTGGCCTTCAACTGACCTGATTTTTCAATCTTCAGTTGTTTGTTTTGATCCAGAATTTTCTTGCCTTCTGCATCTAAAAGTTGAACAGAAACAACAGCTTTGGCTTGGCTTTTCAGGAAATTCTTGAGATGAACATGGAGTGTAAATTCGCCTTTCTTGCTATTCAGGTCAGGTTCAGCAAAAACTTCAAAATCAAATAGTTGAACTTTGGGATAAGCCAAAAGATACACATCGCGTTCCAATCCGCTTACACGCCAATAATCTTGACATTCGAGGTAGCTACCATCACTGTAGCGCAACACCTCAGCCACCAACACATTTTCGCCTTTTTGCACAAAAGCGGTGATATCAAATTCCACCGGAGATTTGCTACCTTGGGCGTAACCCACTTTTTGGCCGTTCACGTACAAATACATGGCCGAGTTGGCGGCTCCGAAATGAGCTACAACTTGCTTGTCGTTCCAGTTGGAAGGAATATCAATGGTTTTGCGATAGATGCCTACGGACGACATTTCGGCAGGGATAAAAGGAGGATTGGGATCAAAGGTATATTCTTCATCCAAATAGCGTGGAATGCCATAGCCCTGCAGCTCAATGTTTCCGGGCACTTGTACTTCGCTCCACGTGATGTGGCTTGCGATTTTGCTGCTGTAGCCTACCGGCTTTTCGGCATGGGTGGGGCTGTAATAAAACTCCCACTTGCCATTCAGCGATTGCACCAAGGTTGATTTTCCCCATTCGGCATTCATCGCCTCTGCTTGGGTGCTGTGTGGAAAGAAAAAAGCATGAGGCTCCATCCTGTTGATGTTGACAACGGAAGGGTTCTCAAAGTCATTGGTTTGGGTAAAAGCTGTTCCAAAAAACAAAAAACCGATAAACAACAAAGCAAAATTTTTCATGATGACAGTTTTTAGGTCTATAATGATTTCCTGATGATGAGAGAAGAAGGATTCTCAATTTGAATATTTTTCTTTGAAAGCAGCAGCTCTGCCAATTTTTGTCCCATATCTTTAAAATTTGTCGAAATGGTCGTGATGCCATTGGCGGCAATCTGTTTCAAGGCGGTGTCGTTGTACGAAATGATGCCGATTTCTGTTCCGATTTCAAGATTGTTGTCTTGGGCATCTAATACCAACTTCACCAAATCGCGTTCCCAAATGGCAATGTAAGCTTCGCCTTTGGCGATCTGCCGGTCTTGCAAATCGCTGATCAATTCAAAAGAAGTAGCAGTTTCTTCGCAGTATTGCAAAAATCCTTTAAACTGACCCTCAGGCTCTTTACCACCGGGATATACCATGATGAGTTTGCGGTATTTGGCCAGCAAATGGCGACCCGACATCAAAGCGTTGTAGGTGTCTTTCGTAAAATTTTGATAGATCGCCGGATATTCGTTGGTGATGTCAGTGGGCAACTGATCGAGGATGATGACCTTACCGCTGATTTGACTTAAAATTTGATCGGTTCCCGTAAACTTGGCCGGCATGATGACGTAAGCCGTGTAAAGTCCATTATTTTCGGCAATGAGCGTATCGAAAACTTTGCGGTTAAAATGATGGAAATAGATATCAATCAACACATTACCACCCATTGCTTTTTGAAAGGCGGTATATAAATCTTCTTTAAAGGCGTTGAACTCATCAAAAAGCAAAAAAACCTTCTGTTGAATCTCCACATTAGTAGTTTCAACATAATAACCTTTTCCGGGTTTTGATGATATGATACCCTTGGATTTGAGTTCGTTGTAGGCAATTAAAACTGTGTCGCGCGACAAGCTCCATTCCTTGCACACCTCGTTGATGCTGGGAATTTTATCCCCCACCTTGAGCCTGCCCTCTTGGATAGACTTGAGCATGGAATGGACAATTTGCTTGTATTTGGTTTCTGATGAATCGGAGCGGACGGTAATAAGATCGTTTTCCATAATATTATTGGATCTACTGTTCTGTACTGGTATGCAAATGTAAAGCATTATTTACAAACAGCATCAAAAAATCAGGTTTTCGAGAAATATTTCTAACAATATTTTTTTTCAGCAGGTTTTCAGCCCTTCAGCTGAAGCATTTTTGCAGAACAAAAGGTTAAACAAAGACTATCAACCGTTTGAATCAAGAAAAGTAACACCTATTATTATAGGTGGAAGTACCTCGTTTTGATGAGCATTCCTTACTAACCCAAATCTCCGCAACAAAAAACATTGTTGAAATACTTCATTTTGTGATACTTACAAACATATGTTAAATAAATATAACGTTTTTTTCACAAAAACCTACCAGTACGTACCAGTATGTATGAAATAGTTCTACATTTGCTCCTGTTAGTTTTAACCTAAACCTAAATCACAATGGAATTACAAAAAAACTCAAACCTTGCACCGCAAATGCAAGCATTTCATCAAAAAAGTTGGGTATGGATATTCTCCCTGCTCCTTTTCGCGATGACCTCAGGGCTTGCTTTTACGGAAGACGCTTTTGGACAGACCGGAGGCGAAAAAATTACCGGAACTGTAGTCTTTGCTGAAACCCAGGAAACGATCATCGGTGCCAACATCTTCATCAAAGGTACTACCACCGGCACTGTTTCCGATTTCGACGGCAAATACAGCATCGAAGCCCAAAAGGGCGACGTGCTCGTTTTCTCCTTTGTTGGAACCAAATCACAAGAACATATTGTAACCGGAAGCACCGTGCTCAACGTGAAGCTAGCTGCCGATGCCCTTATGTTGGACGAATTTGTGGTGGTTGGCTATGGCTTGCAAAAGAAAAGTGATGTTTCGGGAAGTGTTTCAACCGTAAACATGGACGACCTCAGTAAAACCAAAGCTGCCGACCCTATCCAATCGCTGCAAGGCCTTGCCAGCGGTGTAACCGTTACCAATGTGAGCGGCGAACCCGGCACCGAAGCCACCATCAACATCAGGGGTGTAACCACTCTTGGAGAAAACCAACCTTTGGTTTTGATTGACGGTGTTCCCGGATCGTTGAGCAATCTATCCCAAGAAGAAATTGAAAGCATCTCTATTCTCAAAGACGCCGCAGCATCAGCCATTTACGGAACAAAAGCTGCCGGTGGTGTGATTCTGGTTCAAACAAAACGCGGTGAAAGAGACAAAGATTTCAAAGTTTCTTACAGTATGAACTACACCTTGCAATCGGTAGATCATTTTTATGAAGTTGCCGATGCCGCCCAATACAAAGAAATTTACTCGATGGTAGCCTCCACCGACCCCAGCAAAACCAGCCCCGAAGCCATCCTTTTGGCCCAACAAAACGGTTTGCCCATAGGCGAATTTAACGGCATCCGCTTTGCAGCCGATGACTACGCCTTCAACTACGACCGCAAAGAAAACGGCGTTCCCGTGTATGCCAACACCAACTGGCAGGACGAAATGTTCCGCAACACAGGAGCACAACAACATTCCATTTTGATCACCGGCGGCGGCAAAAACTCCAATATGAGCCTTTCGGGCAATTATACCGATCAAAAAGGAACTTTGATTGGCTCAGGATTCAAAAAAGGCGGCTTCCGTTTCACCTCCGACCTCACCAAAAACTGGCTGAAACTCGGACAATCCATTTCCTACACCAAACGTGATGGCTCTTCGTTCAACTCTGTTGGCTATGGCCAGATGTACGACGTTGTTTCAGCCATCCCGCATGTGCAGATTTACAATCCCAACAACGACGGTGGTTATGGCGGATATATCAATGATATGCCCGAAGGCATCAGGGCCAATCCTGTGGCCAGAGCCTTGCTGCCTACCACTGATTTCAGCAATGAATACCTCAGCGTGAATGGCAACGCAGAAGTTTCATTCACCAAAAACTTGAAATACAAATTCAACATTGGTTTCCAAAGCGACAACCACTACAATTTCAATTTCACC
This sequence comes from Bacteroidota bacterium, assembly GCA_023396415.1. Lineage (GTDB taxonomy): Bacteria > Bacteroidota > Bacteroidia > Bacteroidales > F082 > JALNZU01. Next base: position 4,333 of record JAEWWJ010000080.1, on the reverse strand, counting down.
CCAACGTATTACGTTTCTCCACAAGATTTCAGCGATCAGAATTACCTCAACGAAACACGCACCAGATCAACAGAATGGATTGCTGAAAACTTGTTGACCTACAGCAAATTGTTCGGCAGTCGCCACCAAGTGGATGCACTTTTAGGCTACAGCGCCGAGCAAAATAAATTCAGACTTTTGGGTGCCAAAGGCGAAGATATTCCTTACAACGAACTTCCTGTTTTGGACCTCGCCACACAACTTAAAGAAGTGGCTTCCAACGGCCTTGAAAAAACAATGGCCTCCACCTTCGGACGTATCAACTACAGCCTCGACGGAAAATATCACCTCCAAACCAGTTTCCGCCGCGATGGTTCATCCAACTTCGGTAGCGAAAACAAATACGGCTTCTTCCCTTCCGTTTCATTAGCTTGGAATATTTCGCAAGAGTCATTCTTCAATATTCCGCTCATCTCCGACCTCAAACTCAGGGCTTCTTATGGCCAGTTGGGGAACGACAGAATTCCTTCCTATTTGTACATCCAAGGCATTACGAGTGGTTTCTTTTACGTAAACGGAATGAACGAATTGGTGACGGGTATGACAGGATTTAACCTCGCCAACAAAAACATCAAATGGGAAACCACCACCACTTCCAACTTCGGGATTGACCTGAGGATGTGGAACGACCGTTTGTTGTTTACTGCCGATTATTTCCAAAAAACCACCAAAGACATCCTTGTTGAAGTGAACCTTCCCCTTTCGTATGGCGGTGCCACAAGTCAGATTATGAATGCCGCAACAGTTGACAACAACGGATTTGAACTTTCAGCCGAATGGCGCGAAAAAGTCGGCGATTTCAAATACAGCGTTGGCGGTAATTTTACCACCTACAAAAACAAAGTGGTTTCATTAGGAACCCGAACCGAGCCCATTTGGGGAACTGACGTTGACTGGAACTCAGGTAGCGTAACCCGAACCGCCATTGGAGAAAGCATTTCAGAGTTTTACGTTTGGAAAACCAATGGTATCTTCCAAAATCAAGCCGAAATTGATGAGTGGAACAAACAAGGCAGCACCGACGAAAGTGGCGCCTTCACACCTCTGCAACCCAATGCCGCTCCCGGCGATCTGCGTTTTATTGATGTGGACGGCAACGGCGTTTTGGATGACAAAGACCGTACAAATGCCGGTTCGCCCATTCCCGATTTCACCTACTCGCTCAACCTCCGTTTAGAATACAAAGGCTTTGATATGTATGCTTTATTCTATGGCGTTCAAGGCAATGAAATTTTCAACGGTTTGAAATACAGATCAGAACGTTTGGACAACTATTGGAACTATTCAAAAGACGCTTTGAATGCTTGGACACCACAAAACACCAACACTAACATTCCACGGGCTACCCGCGAAGACTTGAACGGAAACCGCAGGGTGAGCGACCGCTTTATTGAAGATGGCTCCTATTTCAGACTACGCACCTTGCAACTTGGTTACACCTTGCCCAAGAGCGCACTGTCGTTCCTTCATTTCGACAAAGTGCGTGTTTACGTAGGCGGAAACAATCTTTTTACTGCCACAAGCTATAGCGGCTACGACCCTGAAGTGTTTGGAGATGATGTACTTAATCGCGGTGTTGATTGGGGCAGATATCCACTCTTCAAATCATTCATTTTTGGTTTAGACCTTACATTCTAATCAACACAAAAAAAACATAAAGCTATGAAAGCAAAAAATATCATTCTCATTGCCTTGTTGTTGGTTGGTTTTTTAACCTCCTGCAAGAAAGATTTTCTGACAAAAGAAAATCCGAATCAGCCCACCGCCGATCAGTTTTGGCGCAACGAAACCGACGCTTTGGCCTCTATCTACGCCACCTATGCACCCCTCAACTTTCAATACCGTTACGGATTTTTTGAATTTGGTTGGGGACCTGAAAACTGGAAAGCCGACGACCTATTCTATGGTGGCGAATATCCCGTTTTCTATCAAATCAGCAATTACATCAATACGCCTGAAGTGTATGAAATCATGGAGTTTTACAACAATGCCTATCAGTATGTCAACCGTGCCAACCAAAGCATCGAAGGTATTCCGCTATGCACGATGGATGAAAATTTGAAGACAGAAATGGTTGCCGAAGCCAAATTTTTCAGGGCTTTCGGATACTTTAAACTGCTGCGCAATTTCCAACATATCCCCTTTTACGAACGCTCTCCACAATCTACAGAAGAGATCAATGCCAAACAAGCCGATCGTTCTGTTGTCTGGGCTTTGATTGAATCCGATTTTAGAGATGCCGTTGACCATTTGCCTGCAAGCCGCGCCGGTGCTGATGTTGGACGCGTTACCAAAGGTGCAGCCGCTGCATTTCTGGGCTATGCTTATCTGTACCAACAAAAGTATTCCGAAGCAGCAACCATCCTTGGACGGATTGAAAACGCCGAATTTGGCAGCTACAGCCTGTTGCCCATCGAAAATTTCAACCAAAACTGGGACGGTTCCAACGAGAACAACCAGGAATCGCTATGGGAAATTCAAATGCACAACGTGAAAACGAATGCCACCAACATCTTACAGGCTGAGTTTCTCAGCTGGCAAGAATCCAACGCTTCAACCTGGATATTTAACCAATACCTAAGCGAACCCGCTTTGGATGGCGGCACCGACCCACGGTATTACAAATCAATGATTTCACCCGCGCTCGATTTTGCTGCTCCTCTTGGAAATTACAGCGATATGTCGAGTTCGGGCAACAACCTCATACTAAAACACACTACAGATCAATGGGTTGCAGGAAACAGAAATGAAAATAACTATCCCATGATGCGGTATGCCGATGTGCTACTGATGTTGGCCGAAGCCGTGAACGAAACCAGTGGTCCTGATGCCGCGTTGCCTTACATCAATCAAGTTCGCCAGAGGGCCTTAATGCCAGCCATTGGTTCGGGATTGAGCAAGGAAAGCTTCCGCGAAAAACTCATGCACGAACGGGCTGTTGAACTCAGTTTCGAGAGCCGCCGCTGGTACGATTTGGTCAGATGGCACGAAGCCGGATGGATCAACATCAAACAAGTTTTAATTGACAATAACAAACCCGGAGCTGCAAATTTCGATATGCGTCATTTGTATTATCCCATTCCGGAAATCGAATATGAGGTGAACCCTAACTTAGACAGATCGAAACAGTGGTAATACGTTGAGAATCTGTGGTTCACTAAATAATCAAATTGGTTAGTGATTTGGTTTTTAAACCGGAATGTTTAGACTTAAACATTCCGGTTATTTTTTCTAAAAACCAAGATGAATCTGACCCTCGGCATAGGCTGCAATTCTGTCGCCAAGAAAATTGATGATGAAATGTATATTCAAAACAAATACTGCAAATAGAAAATCAAATTTATATTAGAATTGAAGCAGGAAATAAATAATGTAGTCAAAGCGACCTATTCCGGAAACTACACCGATCTATGCTACCAAAATAATATCCTACATTTGGAATATAATTTTCTACTGAAAAGTAAAATTAACCTTGCTTAAAACACCTTAAAAATGAAACTGATTATATTTAAATCAAAGATCATCAATTACTTCATACTAAGTATTGGTTTTTGCTTTTTGTTTACCCAATGCACACCCAAAGCAGTGGAAAAAACAAGCCTACAGGCCTCCTTTCCCGAAATGATCAACTATCATTTTATGCCCGAAACACCCAAAGCCAAGGCTGTTCCCTTTGCTGATTTAGGTGCTTGGCACGGGATTCATCTGCCCGAAAAAGAGCATCAACAATTGGGCGTTACCGGTCCATATCTGTTGGGAGAATTTAGATATGCAGCCCCCTATTTGACCAATTTTAACATAGAAATTGAAGATCGGCTGCATGATTTTACCGCCATTCACTCTACTTCCTTTCCGGGATTATTTGCGTTTGGCGCTCAATCAGAACAGGTAGAGGTTAAGATGGACGTTTTTTATATTTCCGATCGTTCGCACCTGAGTTTGGTAGAAGTTAAAAATACTTCCAACCAAAAGCTCGCGATCAAGCCCATCTGGCAAGGCCGGGTATTTGCGCCTTTCAGCATCCATCAACAACATCAAAAACTTGAAATAGAAACCACAAATGGCCGGTTGTTCATCAGCTTTCAGCAGGATGAAAAGTTTGATTTCAGTTTTACACACGACACCGTTTATTCGGCTGTTTATGAAGAGGTTATCACCCTTGCACCTGGCGAAAAAACTACATTTTCTACCGCACTTACCTATCTTCCGTACAAGGAAGTCAATCAAAAAGAATTGGATTTTGTTTCTGAAGCCCTCACCCATCCGCAGACTTTGCGCAGCGCGAATGAAAACC
>JAEWWJ010000005.1 GCA_023396415.1 Bacteroidota bacterium | reverse complement strand
ATGGTTAAAGTCACTGTTTCAGTTCCGACAGCTTCTCCTATACTTCTATATGTCAGACCGGGACCTTGTCCGGCAGAAATTGCAACACGTCCCCTCAGATCAGGTAGGGCAAAGGTTGTTTGTCCATCTCCACCATAGGTATCTCCAAGCAATGAAAACAATGCATTGTTTTGTGCAATTGACAATATTTGTCCATTGCAAAATGCCCAATTCCTTGGTGCAAAATTATAAGGATAAAGGGTGATTTCACCAATATATGGCTCACTGCCATTTCGTGAAGGGAAAATCCCAACTAATGCAATGCAATAATTTAAAGTCAAAGAAGGTTGCATATTGTTGACGGCCTGACCGTTACCGATAGTACCCAACACCAAGTTTTTAGCCACCCAATTGGAGCCATTATAAACGATTAGGTTATTATTTGCCACACCGGCAGGTATCCCTACTCCGGCAGGACCTTGAGGGCCGATAGGGCCGGCAGGGCCGGTGGCTCCTACTGGGCCTTGAGGGCCACTAGGGCCGGCAGGACCTTGAGGGCCGATAGGGCCGGCAGGGCCTTGAGGGCCGTCGGCACCAGCAGGGCCAGTTGGGCCGGTCGCTCCGGCAGCACCTTGAGGGCCTTGTGGTCCCGGAACACCATTCAAACTATAAAGTGCATAGGGTACGCTTAATAATTCATTGACACCACTGATGGTGTAGGCCGTTCCACCCAAAGGATCAACTTCTGATTGAATAAAAAATGGGCCAGCTGACCAGTTGATTGCTGAGAAATTATCAGTTGTGATACCTATTCCAAGTTCGATACTCATCAAACCGGTAGCATTGGTAGTAGGTGTTTGGGTTTCAGTGTAAACGACGGTTCCCGTTGAACTCCCCTGCCGAATACTCAAACGAACTCCAACCAACTGGTTGATTAGTAACTTGTTTTGCGCATCAGTAAGCACTGATTGGTAACTCATTTTTTGTGGCACCTGAGCGTGGACCTCGAAGGTAACACTTACTCCAAGCATCAAAAAAAATGCAAGGCAAAAAGATAGAATTGTTTTCATAAATTAATTTTTAATGAATTTATTTTAAGGTACATGATGTTCTGTCATACAAATTATTCTATAAAAGATACGTGATCTGGAAGAAAATCTTTTATCTGGAGGTGACATTAAAACGTTATGAAAAATTAGGTTTTTACTTACATTTAATTCAGTGAATTCTTAGAGTTAAAATTAAAATTTTTGTTATCACATAACCTTTCACGGCGCAATTATAATCTTTTTTTTCTAATTTGGAATCATTCTTATTAGAGGACGAAATAAAATTCTAGTCAAAGGCTTTTCATTCTGTGAATAAATACGAAAGCTCTAATAATCTTTTGGCTCATAGCGGATAGTGTCAATTACCGCAATTTGTGCCAAACACCACGATTTCATACCCCTGTTCATCAGTTGCAGTGATTTTTAATAGTATTGGCAACAAAAAAAGCCCTCTTACAAGGGCTTCTTCGTTTTTTTAAAAAAAAGTTGCGGAAAAAAAAATAAATCACCGCAATGATTCACTTTGAAAGCGCTATGAATTTAGTTGGCCTTTAAAACAAAACTGCCCCAAGCCGGCAATAAAATTTCTTTTTGCACATCCAATTCGACGGCTTCGTTGGTGAGCAGGTTGGTGTAAGCGCCATTCAAGTTGGTTTCAAACAATTTGAATTGTTGTTCGTTGTTGGTCAGGTTGATCAAAACCAGCAGTTTGTTTTGGTCTTTTTCACGGGTAAATGAAAGAATTTCGCCTGATTTATCTGTTCCAACTGCCCTAAGCGTGCCGCCATTGCTGCCATTCCAAAGACTTTTGTTGTCATGTTTGATTGTATTCAAATTGGCATAGAAGCCGGCATATTCACTGTTGGCATCCCAAACAATAGAATCTTTTTCAAAAAATGACAGTCGTCTATCGAGGCCTGTTTCTTGTCCATTGTAGATGAGCGGGAAGCCCGGCAAGGTGTAGGTCATCACCGCAAAGGCTTTTGCTCCGTCGCCCAAACGTTCAAACTCGGTTCCGTTCCATGAGTTTTCATCGTGGTTGGAGGTAAACATCATTCTGTAAGAAGAAGGTGCAAACAAGGTGTCTTCTTTGGCAAAATACGTCCAAATGTCAGCGGCATTTTTCTCGCCCTTGGCAATTTGGTTCATGATGTGATGAAACTCCCAGGCATAGTTGGCATCGAAGGCACGTTGCATCAAATCGCGCTGACCTTCGTCCTCGGCAAGCATAAACACCGGCTTGATGCTGTCCAACTCCATTCGGGCCTGTTCCCAAAAAGCCACAGGCACCATTCCGGCCACATCGCAGCGGTAGCCATCCACTTGGGTTTCACTCACCCAATATTTCAAAGCGTCGGTCATGGCAGCCCAAAGCTCCGGATTGTTGTCGTAATTCAGATCGGCTACATCAGTCCAATCAAAAGGAGAAACAATGTTGCCGTCTTTATCGCGGGTGTACCATTCAGGATGTTCGGTAGTCCAAGCATGGTCAAATGAAGTATGGTTGGCCACCCAATCGAGGATGACTTTAAAACCCAGCTCGTGGGCCTTGTTCACCATCAATTTAAAGTCGTCGAGGGTGCCAAATTCAGGATTCACAGCTTTGTAATCCCTTACAGAATAATAACTTCCCAAACCACCTTTGCGGTTCAACTCCCCAATGGGATGTATCGGCATCAGCCAAAGCACATCCACTCCAAGCGATTTTAGGCGGGGAAGATGTTCGGTAAACGCGTTGAAAGTGCCTTCCGGAGTAAACTGTCGGATGTTCACTTCATAGATGACAGCATTTTTGGCCCAATCGGGGGTGATGACTTCCGAAAAGGGTGCAACAACAATTGCTTCAGTCGGCTTTGGCTGACATGCCCAAAAGCTGAACGCTACGGCGACAGCAACAAAGGCAAAGAATAGAAATTGAATCATTGATTTTTTCATGTGATGGATTTTATTGTGATGACTATTTTTTATTGGTGTATTTGTAAAAAATTCATTTTACCGCTTCAACCTGTTTAAATATCGAGTTTCATATCATAAATTCTAATAGGCAATCAAAGCGGCTTTGTTTCCAAACCATTGAAAACGGATGTGGTACTGGCCTTGGCTGTCGAGCCAAAAACCTGTTTCGTTTTCATCTATCGGGTCGTTTTGCAGCCGGGATAAGGCTTTGGCATCAAAACGCACTTCTTTGAGTTTCTTTTGAAGCCCATACAAAACCACCTCAACCAATCTTGTTTCAGGCATGCCGGCATATCCATTTCCTGATTTTTGCAACTCAAGTCTGATGCTTCCATTGGTAACTTGGCCATCAAAATGGAGCAACTCGAAGTCACCCGAAGAATAGGCATCCCGACTTTCGCCATCATCCTCATACAATTGTCCGTTGAACGCAGCTTCGCCCTCGGGCAGATAGCTGTGCAAAAAAAGCCTACGCGAAGTATAAGCATCCGTTTGATTGAAAGCCGGAACACGCGGGATAATACTTCCGCCGCGAACAAAAACAGGAATACTTTCTCGAGCCAACTGAAGGGTAACGCTTTCTCCGCCTACATAACGTCGCCCAGTCCAGAAATGATACCACAAACCGGATGGAAGTTCAACATCCATGCGCAGTTGGCCGGCCTCAGTGACAGGACAAACCAATAAATCATTTCCGAAATAATACTGAGAAAACAACTCAGAAAAGCGACGATCGTTGGTATTTTGCCACAACATGGGCCGAACGATGGGGATGCCCGTTTGAGCAGTTTGCCAAGCTGTGGTGTAGATATAGGGCAGCATTTCATAACGCAATTTCATAAAATGGCGTACTATGCGTTGGGTGGTGTCATTAAAAAAGATGGGTTCGGAAGGGATTCCTGAGCCGTGAGGCCTCAAGATGGGCGTAAAAACTGCAAACTGAAGCCAGCGGGTATAGAGCTCGTCATCTTTCAGGCCGGTAGCAAAACCGCCGGCATCGGAGTGCATATAAGGAATGCCCGAAAGACTCATATTGAGCATGGCCGGCAGTTGCGCCTTGAGGCCGCCCCAGCTTCGGCTAACGTCGCCGCTCCAAGGCACGATGCCATAGTGCTGCGTACCGGCATAGCCGCTACGTGCCAAAAAGAACAGCCTTTTGTTGGGAAAATCTTTTTTAAAACGGTCGGCAATCATCTTGGTCCAATAGTGGCCATAAATATTGTGCACCTCATTGGCTTTTCCCCACACGTGATGGATGTCGGCTGGATGACTTTCGGGTTCACCAAGGTCGCCCCATAAACCTTCAATGCCAATATCATATTGTTTCCGGTATTGTTTCCAAAGCCAGTCTTGGGCTTCAGGTTTAAAAATGTCAATCAACGAGCCGGGGCCGAAATAAAATTGTTTGTCCACATAAGAATTTCCAAGGCTGTCGGTCACAAGAATCCCCAAAGCATCGGCTTCACGCCAGTTGGCAAGGCTATCAATGATATAAGGCTCTGATATGGTAATAGTTCTAATGCCTTTGCTTTTGAATTTTTGAATCATTTTTTCAGGCGCGGGCCATGACGGTTTCCACCAATCCAAGCGACCGAGATGACCAAGGATACTGTCGCCAAACCAATAAAAATCGAGGATTATAGCATCAATCGGAAAATCCTTAGCAATCATGCTCTCAACGATGGCCTCTGTTTCTGTTTGGGTGCGGTAGGCCATCCGCGACTGCAAATTGCCGTAAGCCCAGCGGGGCAATAGGGGTTGTTTTCCGGTGAGGGAGGCGTATTGTTTGAGAATGGCTGCCGGATTTTTTCCTGTGATAAGAAAATAACGCATGGGGCCACTTTCGGCGCCAAACTCCAAAACGCCATCGCCTTTGCTGTCGGCATCGAACCAGCCTTTGGACGGATTGTCAACAAAAAGCATATAGTTTTCCGAAGACAACAAGGTCGGAATCATGTAGTTGAGGTTATTGGCTCCAAACTCATAATTGTAATCTGGACGGTTGTACAAACCCAACATTTGCCCCCTGAGGTTGAGGCCCGAAGCCCGCCCTCCGCTGCCGTATAGCTTCTCCCCTACTTCTAATTTGAATCGCACACCGGAGGCATCGCTCCGTTTAAAAAATCCTTTTTCCTCTTTCAAAAAGGGATGTCCGTTGGTGAGATAAGAAATAGCGAAAGGATTTTTCTGAATCAGCACCTGGATGCCTTTCATATCGAAAATGAGCATCGAAGGCGTTTCGGAAACCACCGGTTCAATCACTGCAGGCTTCAGTATCACGGCATGTGACGGATAAAAATCTTCAAAAGATTGTGGATGCCAACTCACCTCAACAATGCTATCAGAAAATGGCCTGAAAGCGATGGTTCCTTCGGAGGTTTCGACAAACAAACAGCCTTCTTTTTGGGTGAATCCTTTGTAAACTTTTTTGGTAAACAGATAGGTTGGCGATTTCGTTTCGACGGGCACATAGCCTTTAAAAGGAAGATAGATGTCGGTATTTTTGTCCGATTTTCCAACTTTGCTACCATCTTCGTTGCGAAAGACAAAAGCCATTTGCAGTGTTCTCACCCCTTCGGGAATGGAATAGAAATCGTTAGGAACGAAAGTGGCTTCGTACAGATTGTCGCCCACGGCTTTCATAGCCATTTTTTTGTCGGCCTTTCCCCAATCGCCGGTAGCAAATTTCCAATCTTTCTCGTCCCGACTGGCATCTGTGATGATTCCTGAATGGAAATATACCGTTCCGTCAAAATCCCTTAAGGCGGCGTTTCCTTGGGTGGCATCAAAAATGATGGTTACACTTTCGGTGGGCAGTGGTTCTTGAGGCATTACTCTTAGTACCTGAGCTTGAAGCCCTTGTGTTAAATGAAAGCTGACAAGAAAAAGAAAAATGAAAAATATTTTGAAGCGTAATTTCATATGGATATGCTATTTGAGTTGAATCACCCTTGCCGACATGGCCGGAACGCTGATCATGCGCAATTGATCGAAATAAGTGCGGCTCAGCAAGTCGGTGCCGGTAGTATAACCGTTTAAGTTTTCGGCAAAACGATCGGTTTTGAAAGTTCGGCTTTCATCGTTGTTGTTGATCACCACCATCACCGAAGATTCGTCGGTATAGCGGAAATACACATACACGCCCTCTTCGGGAACGTAATGCTTAAGTTCGCCTTGTGCGATCATCGGGTTGTCTTTTCGCCAGTTGAGAAGCATTTTAATGAAACTTTGGGCTTCGCTTTGTTCGTTCGACAAGCCTTCTGACGTAAAAGCATTCACTTTGTCGCCCTGCCAACCGCCGGGGAAATCTTCGCGGATGAAGCCGTGGCCTTGATGTTCAAGGCCGGTCATCAGAATTTCGGTGCCATAATAAAGTTGGGGAATACCACGTGTGGTAAGCAAAAAAGTCATGGCCATCTTAAATTTCTTGAAATCCTTTCCTAAAGTGGAAAAAATTCGGTCGCCATCGTGGTTGTCGGCAAAGGTGACGATGTTCCAAGGATTGGAATACAGAAAATCCATTCCAATGGTTTCATACAACCTTGCCACTCCGCTGTCCCAGCCATTTTTTTCATTGAAAGCACTGCCAATGGCGTATTTGATCGGAAAATCGAAAACAAAATTGAGGTTGGAGTTGTATCCATCGCGGTTGCGGTCGGATTCCATCCAATAGGCCACTTGCGGTGGGCTGTTCAGCCACGCTTCGCCCACAACCGAAAAATTGGGATATTCGTCGCGCAATTGCTGCATCCAATGTGTCATAAATTTCTTGTCGGAATAGGGATAGGTGTCCATCCGAATGCCATCAAGACCGGCATATTCAACCCACCATATACTGTTCTGTATCAGGTACTTTGCCACAAAAGGATTCGTTTGGTTGAAGTCGGCCATCATTCTATCGAACCAACCGTTGAGCATTTGTTTTTTATCGGCTTTTGACGAATATGGATCGAGAAGTGTTCCTGCCCGAAAGTTAGAGCGGGTATATTCTGGCCATTGGTTCACCCAGTCTTTCATCGGCAGATCTTTCATCCACCAGTGGTTAGTCCCAAAGTGATTAAAAACCATGTCTTTAATCACTTTAATATTTTTTTGATGGGCTTGATCAATTAACGATTTGTAATCGCCATTGGTTCCGAAACGGGGATCAATTTGATAGAAATTGGTGATAGAATAGCCATGATATGAAGGCGTTGCCACATTGCATTCGAATACCGGATTGAGCCACAAAGCGGTAATTCCGAGGTTTTGAAAATAATCCAAATGATTAGCAATTCCTTTCAAATCGCCTCCATGACGGCCATCAGGATTGTTGCGATCGAGCTTGTCAACCATTCCTTCGGCATTGTCGTTGGATGGATCTCCATTAGAAAAACGATCGGGCATCAGCAAATAGATGGCATCGCTACTGTTAAAACCTTCTCTATCAGCTGAACCGGCCGAACGTTCATGCAAAACATAAGTGTAGCGTAGTTGCTGTTTATTAGGCCCTGAGAATTGAATCAGACAATTTCCGGCCTCTGCTTCAGGACTGATCTCAAGATTCAAAAAGAGGTAGTTTGGATTTTCGACCATAATACTTTCCTTTAGGCGAACACCCGGATAGTTGATGGAAGGCCGCGTAAGGGAAATGTTTTTGCCATAGACCATCAATTGCAGCTCAGTATTTTTCATTCCAACCCACCAAAACGGAGGTTCTATACGGCTGATTTCCTGGGCAGTAAGCCACTGAAAAGGAAACAAAAGGATGATGCTTAACCACAATGTTTGTCTAAAAAATGTTCGAATATTCATGGATGTATTTTTTTATGTCGAATGATTGTTCACCAAAGATTTTAAAGAATAAGAAGTAAATCCGTCATTTAAAGGGTAAAAATAGCAAAAAGAAACAACAAAAAGAGCAATGAGTGAGTTTAAGGCGCCACTTCGCTTTGCAAACGGTTGTAAACCACGGTGGAGAACATCGTATTTGACTTGATTGTCAATTTTAGGTTTGAAAAGTCATTGCAAAACAGCGGCAATTTGCTTTGCTGCAATTCGATTGATTTTACCACTTTCGAGCATTGGGATTTGCGCAACAAACAGGATGTGTCGCGGAATCTCAAAAGGTTGTAGCAGAGAAAAAAGTTGATCCCAAAGCTTAAATAACTCATTGATAGTCAATCTTTTTTCCATTAAAAGTATCAATTCCTCGCCGGCAGCCGGATCAGCTTTGCTGCTGATCAAAAATGGAGCTTTGAGCAAAGGTTCAATTTTCTGTTCCAACATGACCGGATGAATTTTATGTCCCGCTGACACAATCGCATCATCGGCACGACCCAAAACCTTGAAAGTACCGTGATCAGATAGTTCAATCAAATCGTTGGTAACAAACTCATCTGATGATAGATAAGCTACGTTTGCAACCAAACAGTCATTTTTGTTTTTTGAAATCTGCACCTCTTCCATGGGTTGAAACCAAGCACTCGCCTGGGTTCCGTTTACAGCCCTCAAAGCAATATGACTCAGCGTTTCGGTCATGCCGTAGGAATGAAAAACCTTGGTCGAAATGTGATGCAATTGCTGCTCTAAAGCCGTGCTAAGCCCGCTTCCGCCCAAAAGGATGGTGTGAACTAGGTTGAGTTTTTCCGGACTTTCCTCCAACACTTTCACCAATTGCAGAGGCACCATGGCGACAAAGTGGATGGGGTCCTCCAAATCAGCTAACGGATTGGATGATAAGTTGGTAGTGATCAAATTCAGTTTTGCTTGCATGGCCCTGACGATCATCATTCGACCCGCGATATATCCGGGAGAAAGACAAAGCAAAGCAGTCATTCCTTGCTTTAAACCGAACCATTCAATGGTTTTCTGGGCGCTTTTCCACATGCTGCGCTTTTCGGCTTGAATTGTTTTGGGCACACCCGTGGAACCTGAAGTAGTGATAGAAATAAAAGAGCGATCGTCCCACCATTGCTTTAAAAACGAAACAATTGATAATTCTATAGTATCAAATTGTTCAGTATCAATGGCTTGATGCATGTTTACTTTGGTCAAAAGTTGACCATTGAGCAGCAGTTCGTTCGCACTAAAATTCAAATAATGGGATTCAGTGTCCATGTTTTAGTGGGATTGTAAAACAATTGTGCGTCACGAATTTCGAGCGGCGAAGGAATATTATTGGTATAAAGCTGACCTGTGCCGAGGCCTTGCGGAAGGGACGCTGACTTTTGCGCTGTCCATTGCGCAATGGCATTCAAGCCGATATTCGACTCCAATGCAGAGGTCGCCCACCAGCCGATTTTTAATTTTTCAGCCAAATTTATCCAAGCATCAGCGGCATTGAAACCACCTATCAATGAAGGTTTTAGGATGATGTATTGAGGTTTGATTTGTTCCAAAAGCTGTTTTTTTTCCAACATATTAAAGTTGGCAATCAATTCCTCATCCAAGGCAATCGGAATAGGACTTTTTTCACACAATTCGGCCATCACCTCAGCCTGACCCGCAGCCACGGGCTGTTCAATGGAATGGATATCAAAGGCTGAAAGTTGTTGAAGCCGCTCAAAAGCCTGGTCAGGCCGAAAAGCACCATTGGCATCAAGGCGCAAAGTGAGAATATCGGGACTAAAATGCCGGCGGACATAAGCCAAAAGCTCAAGCTCTTGGGTAAAATCAATGGCTCCGACTTTGATTTTAATCACCCGAAATCCTTCGTCAATCTTTTGGGTCATCCGCATTTTCATCTCCTCAAAATTACCCATCCATACCAACCCGTTAATTGGAATTCCGCTTGTCCCGGAAGTGAAACTATTCTTGTACAACAAGCGTTCGCCGCCTGATTTTAAATCTAACAATGCCGTTTCAAACGCAAAAACAATGGACGGAAAATCACCATCAAAATTCTCAGGAACAAGAGTAGTTTGGTTGATAATAGCGCAAACCTCATCGAGTGCCTTTTCAATTCCTGATATATTATCACGACTTAAGCCGGGAATCACGCTCACTTCACCTATTCCAACGCGTTGTGGTTGCACCGTATCAGCAACCAATAAAAACCATGATGATTTGGTGTGCAGGAGTCCGCGTGAAGTTCCAGCCGGCTGCCGGAACATGAGTTGATAGGGTATCCAACGGGCTTTCAACATCTTACATCAATGTTGTAATTCCATATAATAAAGTCACCAACATGGTTTTGATGGCCAACTTGCGGAGAAAAGGATCGAGTTTAGCCACATCTCGCTCTTTGAGGATCATGGCTAAATCGTAAATAAACGGAATGAGAAAAACCAAAAAAGCATAGGAAAGCAAAGAGCCGTTTTGACTTCGGACAAAAATCGTGAGGAGAACAAAAGGAAAAATCGTTAAAAAACCATGATACAACAAGGCATTGTGGTAGCCGATTTTGACCACCAACGTCTTTTTTCCACTGAAGCGGTCGTTGGCATGGTCGCGCATGTTGTTCAGGTTGAGCACTCCTGCGCTCCACAGTCCCATCGCCGAGGCGGGCAACAAAACCATTGGATCAAATTGTCCGGTGGACACCAAGAAAGTTCCTGCCACACCCAACAAACCAAAGAAAAGGAAAACAAACAAGTCGCCAAGGCCGAGATAGCCATATGGTCGCTTGCCAATGGTGTAGGTAATAGCAGCAACAATAGCTAAAAGACCAAAGCCTAGAAAGAGCCAAAGTTGGGTATTCGATAGCTCAGCCACGCCAAAAAGAAGCCAAAGGCCGCTCAGCAAAGCAAGAAAGGCGTTGATTACAACAGCCGTTTTCATGTCTTTTTTACTCACTTCTCCCGATTGAACCGTTCGCCGTGGGCCAACCCTTTGGTCGTTGTCAATGCCACTTTTAGAGTCGCCGAGGTCATTGGCGAAATTCGATAAGATTTGCAATAACAATGTGGTTAAACCGGCTAATAGCGCTGCCAAAAGGTTAAAAGTGGGGGTTTTAGTTGCAACAAAACTCCCCAAAGCCACACTTGATAAAGCCAGCGGAAGGGTTCTCAGCCGCGCAGCTTTGATCCATGATTTTATTTTCGACATGTGGTGGTCATCAAGGGAATTTAGGATATTGGTGGAAGTTGGGTTCGCGTTTTTCCAGGAAAGCATTTTTGCCTTCCTGTGCTTCTTCGGTAAGGTAATACAATAAGGTGGCATTGCCTGCAAACTCTTGTATTCCGGCTTGTCCATCAAGTTCGGCGTTCATTCCTAACTTAATCATTCTAAGAGCCATAGGACTGCGTTTCATCATCAACTCACACCATTCCATCGTAGCATCTTCCAATTGATCGAAAGGCACAACTTTGTTGACAAGGCCCATCTCTAACGCTTCTTGCGCTGAATAAAACAGGTTTAAAAACCAAATTTCGCGTGCTTTTTTTTGTCCAACAATGCTGGCAAGGTACGACGAACCAAAACCGGCATCAAAACTACCCACCTTAGGGCCCACTTGTCCGAAACGGGCATTGTCGGAAGCAACCGTTAGATCACAAACAACATGCAACACATGGCCTCCGCCCACCGACCAACCGTTCACCATAGCAACTACCGGCTTGGGCATTGAGCGGATTTTGCGTTGTACCTCGAGCACATTCAAACGCGGAATGCCTTG
>JAEWWJ010000076.1 GCA_023396415.1 Bacteroidota bacterium | reverse complement strand
ACTGATTGGGTGAGAAAAGGAAAAATGAGCTGCAGCAGGCTGCCCAGCAACATGCCCAGCATCAGTTGCATAAGCAGTTTGTGGTGCGGCTTGAGATACGCAAACAAATAGCGGAAACTGTTTTTGGGAGCAAGCTCCTCCGGAGCAGCATAAAAGTCGGGTGTAGGTTCAAGCAAGAGGCACACGCCCATGGGTTCGCCTTGTTCGCTGGTGCTTGCCCAGGCTTTTTCAAACTCAGCACGGCTGTAGGTAAGCAGGCCGTGGGCGGGGTCGGCCACTTTCACTTTATCTTTGTGTTTTCCGCCAATACCATACACCACCACAAAGTGGCGTTGTTTCCAATGGGCGATGCAGGGCAGCGGCACTTCGTTGGCCAGCTTTTCGTAGCTGATCTTTACACCCATGGTACGGAAGCCGATTTTTTCGGCAGCATCACTGATGCCCAACAGCGAAAAGCCCTCGCGTGTGATGTGGCAATACTCACTCAACAAAGCCAGGTTGTGCTGCCTGCCATGGTGCCTGCTATTCATGTGCAGGCAGGCCGGGCCGCAGTCGCGGGCATCGAGTTGGGGGGTGTGGGAGAACCAATGGCCCATACTTTAATGATTAATTCTTATCAAGGAATACTTGTTTTGTAAAAAAAGAAGTCATCGTGTATAATAATTATTTGGGATACGGATCACACTGAGACGGCCTCCCTTCAGCTTGTTCGCTCCGGTTATCATATTCCTGGTCGAAACTTACATTTCGGGAGCAGAATTAACTTCCTGATATTCTTATTCTTGTTAGAAAATAGAATAAGTATCAGAGAAACTAAACAATAAAATTAAAAAAACCCCGATGGTCTGTTTACCCATATCCATGGGCGATTGCTAACGTGGCCATTATAGATAGCGTTATTTTGCTTGTCAATAATTGTCAGATGCGGCACTCCTGTCATTTTTAATTGTTTCATGAGGATTTCACTATTCGCTGCCCTGCCCCAATAAAAGTTAAAGGGTTGCGCTGTGATTTGATTATAATATGCCGTATCATCCTCCTTTAATGACAGATAAGCTGCTAAGAATATTTTGGAGGAGTCGTTTTCATACTTTGCAGCAAGTTCCGAAAAATAAGGAAATTCTTCTTTACAGCTGGCACAGGCCTCAGACCAAAAGAGGACGATAATTTTTCTGTCAGCTGAGTCTATGGAGCTGATGCGCACATTTTCAGTCGTCAAAAAAGTATAATCTACTTTTTCTTGTATGGATTCATTATTAAGTTTCGCAAAAAACCAAGTTTCATAGTTCTCCTGTCCAAACCAACCAAAGATTGAAATAAACAAAGTGACAGATAAAAGCCATGAAAGCTTTCTCACTTTTGAAAAGCTTGAAAACCGCATTACATGGCTAATAATACTTATAAGCACAATACAGAAGAGAAGTAATGACATTTGCAAGACATCCGGAAAGCTACCTAGTAAAATATTTAATATCAAATAAATACTGTTGAACACAAAAAGAAACCTCACGGATGCAGCTTTTGATTTTGGACTCAGAAAGGTCACAACAATTCCAGCAAGAAGAATTGTAATGGAGGCTGAGGTACCATGATTTAGCTTTCGGGTTGCTGCCGAGAGGAAAGTAAAAATAATTCCAAATAATATTGCAAGCTTAATTTCATCAGATATTTTCAGCTTTCTCAGCACATATCCAACTATTGTCGGGATATAGAAAGCTAAAAACAAAACAGCAGTAAATTGTAAACCACGAATCTCTTGGTTAATTAATCCCGACAAAGTCCAAACCAATACCGGAAGCAAAGCCGTTAATGTCAGGATAACATAGTAAAAAGACTTTTCTCCTTGCTTATGAGCACAATAAAATCCCAGTCCAGCACCAAAAATAATGGAAAACTGAATCAATCTGTCAAAGTTTCTTGTTTCTATCACAAACACAAAAAGACTTATCAATATCAGATATACGATGGTAAACAGCAATTTAGAAATTTTCATAAGCAAGGAGAAAAAGTTAGTTAATCAATAGGAGCAATCTCTTCAGGACAAAGACCTTTGCATTTGGAACTACCAACTAAACCACAATCATAAACCTGGGTACAACCTCCTTCCTTGCATTCTTCAGCAAGAAAAATATTACAATAAATATCATATCGACAACTGCAATCCTGAGGTGCTGCCTTAAGTGATGTTGTTATTGAAGGCAGATTAAAAGTAACTATCCATGAATGGTCTAATCTTTCACTATTGTTTAATAACATGTCTATTTCATTCGCTGTCATTAAAGTACAAAAGTTAATGATGTAATCTGTTGAATCTATTTTTCCAGAATTCAACACTTGATTTTCCCAGTTATATAGAAAAATTGAGTCATTCGCATCTAAACTTTCTCGCAAATCTCTTTCATACCAATCTATATCTATTTTCTCCGTCAAAACAGCAATCTCACTACTCAAATCCGAGTATAATGTATTATTTTTTACAATAATAAGTTTTTCCACCCAGAGATTATATTTTTCTGATCCAGTAAGTGTGCGATAAATAGCTTTTTGTATTGAAGGAGGTAAAGTGGCAAGCTGAGCCCGTGTTATTCCATGAAAATCATCACTATGCTTCGCTGCCCATTCATTTAATTCTGAATCACAGCTATAGATTTTCTCTTGTTTTGTACAACTCAATAATAGCATAACTGAAAGTATTACTATTGGTATTAATATTTTTTTCATAATATCTAATTTTTTTTTCGTTTGATGTATAAATGAAACTAAAATATGGAACTCTAAATTCAACTACCACAAATTATATTGTGATTGCTTAATTCAATCGAACTTATTCTTCCCCAGCCAAAAGATATATTTTGTTGTGCAACACCGCACAAACTTTTTGCGAAATAGAAGAGTGTGAGCCTGATCGTGTGTACAGCCAACAAATAGCCGGATTAAGCCTGTAAGCCACTTCCTCCCTGGATTTATAAGGGGGGGGGAGGGGGGTAAAGCCATGCTGTTCAGGATAGCAGAGAAAACTTATCAGCTGCGTATGCTTTAAAACACACAGCTTGAGGATTGCGGTAAGAAAAGACCTAAAAAAACGGATAGTTTTCATAAGTTGGTTTTGAGGGTGTGAAGATAAGATGAGCACGGATAAAAGACAACTGAAAATCTAAAATTATTTTTACGAAATGTCCGGATAAAAAACCTCAAGTACTCTAAAATATTGAAATAGAATAGCTTGCAAGCTTATTTAGAAGCTTTATAAACTTCAAAATATTGCTGTTGAGGCTTTTATCCTTATACTACACCTGAAAAGACTAACCAAACCCACCAACTTATCACTTGGATTTTAATACTAAAAGAGCTGAAATCCTCCCTTCATTAAAGACCTTTTTCGCAGTCACGTTTTTTCATCGAAATGAAAAAATTAAGCCAAATGCCATAAATACTCGTCGAAAAACAAAGCCAAAATTCTACTTTATCAACGCTAACAATTGCGAGAAAATAATCATCAGCACCAAAGCTGCGGGATACACGGTAGCATAGCCCACCGACGGAGCTTCGCTTTCGGTTTTACTGTCAATGGCGGCCAAGCCGGGAGTACTTGTCATGGCTCCTGTGATGACTCCAAGGAGACTCAAGATATTAAGCTTAAACACATAATGGCCCACCAAAGCGCCCACCAACATGGGCACAAGGGTAATCACAACGCCAATGCCAATCAGTTGAAAGCCATTTTCATGCAGCACCTGTTGCAACTCACTGCCGGCATTGGTTCCCACGCTGGCCAAAAAAAGTAAAAGTCCGAGCTTTCGCAACAGTTGGTTTCCACTTCCCGACATGGACCACAAAATCGGCCCTGTCTTTCCTATATTACTCAAAATGAGCGCAGTAGTGAGAACACCTCCTGTCAAACCCAAGCTAAAATTAAATAAGCCCCCAATAGGAATCGTGATTGAACCTACCAAAACACCCAGGACGATGCCGAGAGAGATGGGGAGGAAATTGGTTTCCGAAAGTCGCTTTTCATCGTTTCCAAGAACACGGCGAACGCCATTCATTTCGGAGCTGGCACCACTGATGAGTAGCTTATCGCCAAAACGTAACTTACTGTGCGGATAGGGTTTAATATCAATACCGCTTCGCCTGATGCGTGTAATGGTGGCGTTATAGGCGGTGAGGTTCAGCTCGCGGATACTTTTACTCACGACCTTTCTATTGGTCACGAGTAACCACTCCACTACAAAACGGCTATCAAACGCCAGCTCAATATCCACCGGCACACCCAATAACAATTCCATTCGGTTCAGCGACTCTTTATCGCCCACCACTTTCACGTAATCATCTAAATATAAGATGGTTTCGCTGTTGGGTGCAAACACATTTCCATCGTGGCTCACCCGCGATATCACCCCACCGGTAATATTCCGAATATCAAGATTACGTATTTGTTTTCCATGAATATTGGTATTTGTAATACGAAGCACTTCATTTGTCAGTTCAGGATTGTCTTCATGCAGCAAAGCCTCATAATCTTTCTCCTCTTTTCTGATGTCCACCTTCAACAACCGAGGGAAAAACTGCACAAACAGAATCACTAAAATCACACCGGCGGGATAAGCAATACCATATCCAACGGCAGTGAGCGGCGAACCTGTGGCCTCGAAAGCCGCTGCAAGTCCGGGAGTGCTTGTAAGTGCGCCGTTGAAAAGACCAACACCAACTGCCATAGGGATGTCGAAAATTTTGATGGTTGCAAAACTTAGGCCTGCCGCAATGGCGATCAGTACGAAACCAATCAAAACAAGCTGCTTGCCATAACGGAGGATGGCATCAAAGAAGCCAGGGCCTGCTTGAATGCCAATGGTGAAGATAAACAACAGAAGCCCTAAGGTTTGAAAAGTCGCCGGAACGGTATAACCGAGATGTCCCAACAGCATGGCAACAAAAATAACCGCGGATGAGTCGAGGGAAAAGCCTTTGTATTTGACCTCGCCCAGCATCAGCCCTAAGCTGAGGATGATAAAAAGCACAAAATAACCTTGATGCATTATTTCTTGAATCATGGATTAAAGTATTGATGGAATGGTTATTATCTTTTAATTATTTTGATGGTTTTGGCCGTCGCGGCGGTGCTTAAAGTACAGAAATACACCCCATTCGGCCAATCGCCCAAATTAAGTATTGTGGAATTAGTTCCCACTTTTATTTCTGTTTCATTTGTGCTGTACATGAGCTTTCCTCTCACATCAAACAGTTGAATGTTGACCGTTCCCCCAGAACTGGATTGATAAGTCAACTGGGCTTTTTGAGCAACGGGATTGGGAAAAACA
The DNA here is from genome assembly GCA_023396415.1 of Bacteroidota bacterium. Classification (GTDB taxonomy): domain Bacteria; phylum Bacteroidota; class Bacteroidia; order Bacteroidales; family F082; genus JALNZU01. The sequence continues at coordinate 5,692 of JAEWWJ010000076.1, read as the reverse complement.
CTCAACAGCAATTGCTCCTGAAGGTTATTTTGAACAGCCGTTAAATCGAGAGCAATTCGGCTATAATACACATCCTGTCCGCCATTGAGGGTGTTGGCCCAAGCCAGATGTACTCCTCCGTCATCGGAGATAGAATGAAAATAATCACCCATCTTTTCTTGGTTTGGCCAACCTACATGAGGATCGAACGATTCAGAAATCCGTTGGTTGATAGACCAAGTTTCACCTTGGTTGACAGAATAAGAATAATACAATGCCGACATACGGCTCAGCCCTGCAGGCGCATCGCGGGTGTCCAACCACACGGCATCAATGCGCCCGTTGGGAGCCACCGACATGGTTCCAAACCACTGGGTGTTGCTGAAAGAAAAGTCTTGGTTCACCCTGTGCGGATTAGTCCAACTCAGACCACCGTCAATGCTGCGGGAAAACATCACATCGCCCGGGTCGCCGTTGTTTCTTGCAATAGAAGCCAAAACATATACATTGCCGTTACTGGCCGAAGTTGAGTAATCCACGGCGATGTTTGCCTGTCCCAGCATGCCACCGGGGTTTACGTCAGCCCCTGAAGTGATGTCACCATCCATGTTCACATCCGTATAAAAATCCCAGGAAGTAGAGACCAACGGATGTTGAGCATTGGTAGATTTAGCTACCATAATACCATACCAACCTGATCCTGAAATATATAAAGCCCCATCGGGAGCCACGGCGAGTGTTCCCCAATAGGGATCGCCCAAAACACTCACGCAGGGGCCATAGCTTTCGCCTTTGTCAACGGAGCGTGTGAAATTTCCGGGCTGACAACTGCTCCAATAAGAAGTCCAGTACGAATAATTGTTGTCTTTTCCGGGGCCATCGGTTTTGTCAATCACCATCCATTGCTTATCGCCGCCTTTGGCTTCCACGCCTTCATCCCAACTTTGGCCTCCATCGGTGCTACGAAAAACCTTGCAAGTGTAAATGCCATCATTGCTGGTAAGGCTGTTGTAATAAAAGGTGCCATCCGTATCAATATCAAGTACCGGATCGGAGCGAAAAACACCAGAGTTGATAGAGCCGGGGAAGGTCCAAGTTTGACCTCCATTTTTGGTAAAGGCGTATCCCGCCTGGCGGAAATTGCTATTAATATTGTCAAATTGCCGCCACCCTATGATCATTTTGTTGGGATTGTTTGGGTCAACAGCCAATGAAGGCTCGTTGGCGGCATCACCTATAATGTTTTGGCCATTGGCATTTACATTCACCTGGTGCGTTTCAACCAGTGCGTCGCGGTAATAGTAAGCTTTTGAAACCTGTCCGCGGGCATCGGGATGTGGCAAATAAGCGTCTTCGGGTTGTTCCTTGTGTTGCTGCTGTTTCTCTTTATGGCTGAGCATTTTATGCTGTGCAAAAAGGGAATTTCCAATCCACAATAACTGAAAACCGACCATTACAAAAGCCAATAATCTTTTCATTTTCGTATTATTTACTCCTACGTCTTTAAAAGTTTTTCAAAAGTACACTTTATAAGTTCATTTCATAATTGTTCTTAAAAAGACCCTAACGAAATATATCTGACACCAAAACACTCACCTTTTCGCCGAAAATCGCTACTTTTACGCCAATTATAAATTCTTTAGAAAAATATGGAAAAAATAAAATCCTACATTGAAACGAACAAAGAGCGATTTTTGGAAGAATTGTTCGGACTGATCCGTATTCCCTCCATCAGCTCGCAGAGCGAAAACAAAAACGACATGCTGAGGGCTGCCAATTACTGGTGCGAAAGTATTTTAAAAGCCGGGGCCGACAAAGCCGAAGTGATGCCTTCTGACGGCAATCCTGTTGTTTATGGTGAAAAAATCGTTGATCCATCGTTACCCACCGTTTTGGTTTATGGCCATTACGACGTGATGCCCGTTGACCCCCTTGAGCTGTGGGACAGTCCACCGTTTGAGCCTGAAGTGCGCGATGGTAAAATATTTGCCCGTGGTGCCGACGACGATAAAGGACAAGCTTTTATGCACGCCAAAGCCTTTGAAACCCTCGTCAAGACAGGAAACCTGACCTGTAACGTGAAGTTTATGATTGAAGGCGAAGAAGAAATCGGGTCGCCCAATCTTGGGAAATGGTGCGAACAACACAAAGACATGCTCAAAGCCGACATCATTTTGGTTTCAGATACCAGCATGATTGGCCCCGATATTCCATCCATCACCACCGGTCTGCGCGGACTGGCCTACTGGCAAGTAGAAGTTACCGGTCCCAACCGCGACCTTCATTCAGGTCTTTTTGGCGGTGCTGTTGCCAATCCCATCAACGTTTTGGCGCAAATGGTGGCTTCCATCACCGATGAAAACAACCGCATCACCATCCCCGGATTCTATGATGATGTTTTAGAGGCTACACCTCAAGAACGCGAACTGCTCAACAAAGCACCTTTCAGCGAGGAAGCCTACAAAAAAGCACTCGATATTGATGAGCTGCATGGCGAAAAAGGCTATACCACCATTGAAAGAACCGGCATCAGACCCACCTTCGACTTGTGCGGAATTTGGGGCGGATATGCAGGTGAAGGTGCAAAAACAGTTTTGCCTTCAAAGGCTTTTGCCAAGATTTCATGTCGTTTGGTTCCTAACCAACACCATAAAAAGATTGAAGTGCTTTTTAAAGAACATTTTGAAAAAATCGCACCCAAATCAGTAAAAGTAAAGGTGGAATACCTACATGGCGGACAAGCTTATGTTTGCCCCATTGACATGCCCGCTTACCTCGCCGCCGAAAAAGCTTATATGCAAACTTATGGCAAACAGCCCATTCCGATGCGCAGCGGCGGAAGTATCCCCATTATTTCGACCTTTGAAGAGATTTTGGGCACCAAATCGGTTTTGATGGGCTTTGGTCTCGAATCGGATGCCATCCACTCGCCCAACGAAAATTATCCTTTGAATAATTTCTATAAAGGCATCGAAACCATTACTTGGTTCTACCACCACTTTGCAGCCATGCAAAAGAAATAACAATCGTTGTTTAAAAAAGCCCGTTCATTTGAGCGGGCTTTTTTTATTTGAAATAAAGACATTTAGAGCCTATTGAAAAATGCTGTACCTTTTTTTAGTTTTATCAGGAATATGGAATTTTTACTTTTTTTGCTTTAATGCCAATCTGTTAGTGGCTTAAGAAACCACTGGCAATTTCGTTAACAAAAGTATTATTAGGTAATTCGCTGTTGATGAATCCCCGATTTTTTCATTTCATAAAGTAACCTCATCCTAAAATCCGGTAACCTTACCTTTTTTTATGGCAGGAACACCTTCTTTCATCCAAAGGGGCATTTCATCACCTTTGAGAAAATGATCGAAAAATTGCTGCATCCTAAGTGTTAAATCCATGGCATCAGCTCGGCGACTGAGGTTATGGGGCGCGTTGTTATACACCAGCATCCACGACGGTTTGCCCAATCGCCGTAGGGCCGAAAAATATTCAATCCCTTGATACCAAGGCACGGCACCGTCATTGTCATTGGCCATGATCAACAGCGGAGTGCTGACCCGATCGGCATAAAACAAGGGTGAATTTTCGATGTAGGCTTGTTGGTTTTCCCAAAGCGTTGCGCCAATCCTACTTTGACCTTCTTCATACTGAAACGCCCTGCTCATGCCGCTTTCCCAACGGATGCCACCATAAGCACTGGTCATATTGCTCACCGGTGCACCGGCCATGGCAGCCTTGAAAAGATTGGTGCGCGTGACCAACCATGCGGTTTGATAGCCACCCCAGCTTTGTCCTTGCAAACCCATGCGGTTGACATCAATATGCGGGAAACGTTCCACCATACTCAAGGTGCCGCTCATGATGGCATCGTAAGCACTTTGTCCGGGCAAGGCATTGCGGTATTTGATATCGGGTGTAAACACAAAGTAACCGCGACTGGTGTAATCGCTGATGTTTATCGTTGAACGCGATGGCCGTGGAGTGATGTGTCGGTAGAGATCGTTGCTGTGTGTTTCGTAAAAATAGACAATCATCGGATAGTGCTTTTTAATATCAAAATTGGCAGGAAAATAGAGCAAGCCTTGCAATGAGTCACCATTGAAAGAGTTCCAATCCACCATGCGCACATCGCCCCAGCAGTACTCTTTTTGTTGGGGATTCGCATCGCTGATTTGTTCGGAAGTTTCAAAATCTTTTCCACAGAGGTGAAGGTCGGGATACAGCTGAAACGTTTCTTCGCGAAATACAAAGACATCGGCTTCTTTGGCTTTCATCAAACCTGTCAGCCTGGATTCTTTTTCTTTTAACAGATTAAATTCCAATGTTTTAAGGTCAAGAGAAGCAAATCCGGAAGCTTTGCTTTTCCTATTAAAAGTGCTGAGATAAGTGAGCTGAGGCAGATAGAAATCCTCGCGATCCAAGTAAATGATACGATAAACCGTTTCTTTTCCATTGGTCAGTGGAGTGAGCCGAGTGGGTGCTTCTTTGGCAGTTACATCCAATTTCCAAAGGTGGTTGCGGCTATAGACCACCGCACATTTTTCATTGATCCAGCCTGCAAACCCCAATGCACCGGCCTCGTTGGGGATATCGTTTTCAACGTCATAAAAAACATCGTTCTTGTTGTCGGTCAGGCGTGTTTTTTGCAAATTTTTCACATTCAGGCTGTACCAGCTGCTATCGGAAGTTTGGTAAAAAAGCAAAAAGTCGCTCGAAGGCGCCAAACTGTATTGCGATTCGTGTTTTGACAACAACAATTTCCTTTTTCCCGAGAACCGATCCACGGCATAAATATCAGCATAGCGCGCCTGTTCCCATGTGGAAATTTGTTCATAAGGATGCCTATCAACACCAATTAACAACTTTCTGTTCAGCTTGTTATCAGCTCTCACTTCATCCATAAGCGAGTCGGCCAACGGGATGAGTTGATGGTTTTGGGGATAGTAAACTGTCAAATAAGTCTGTTTTTGATCTTTGGGTAACTCCTTCAATTGCTGGGTTTGTAATCGTCCGTCTTTCCAGTTCCAAATGTCGAGGCTCACTTTTTCATCCGCCGTTAAACTGTCTTTAAAACGAGGGTCGGGTTTGGTGGCCAGTCCAAGATAAAGTGCTGTTCCATCGTCAGAGAAATAAGGCTTAAAATGCTCGCTCACTGTCTGTTGAACAGGCAGCAGATCAGAAACGGTATCAATCACCACCTTAGCCTCTTTCATTTTTTGGTTCCAATAGGCCAATTGATACACTTTTCGGCTGCTGGTATCAGCACTATATAGAAAAGTCAGCTGCTTTCCTTTTTCATCTAAATTAGGATGAATGACTTGGCCCGGTTGTGCAAAAACAGGTCGTAATTCGTTAGTATTCAAATCATAACGTGAAACGAAAGTTGAGTCAATACTATCACCTTTTTGTTGAACCAGAAACAGCTGATCGTTGAAATCAGAAAGGGTAAATGCTGCAACTTTCTCGAAACGCTTCATCTGTTGCGTTACGAGATCAACCACCTCAACATAAGTTGTTTTTGGGTCTTTTTTTGAAACTTTTTTCTTTTCAGGTTTTTTCGCTTGGGCGGTATCATTTTTTATGGTCGTATCTTTTGCAAGCTTAAAACTTTCGTCATATTGAACCACCAACAATCGGCCTTCTTTTTTAGCTGTTTGATAACTTTTCACCTCTCCAAAAACAAGGCTGGTGTCTTTGTTGAAGAGGTTGACCCGCA